>JBBSLW010000047.1:0-16881 GCA_038233495.1 Chthoniobacterales bacterium
CCTGCTCTATCCGCGGGCCGGGAATTTCATCGGCTTCGTGAGCAACGTCGCTTCCCGCTCGCTCCTGCGCGAGGCGCTCGGCGAATTCCGGCGCGAAGCCAGCATTCCCTCGCAAGGCGCGGCCCTCCCGGAGTTCATCCCGGGCATCGGCTGGTCCGATCAATGGGCCTTCTGGCAGCACGGTTATCCCGGGATCATGATCACGGACACAGCGCCTTTTCGTTATCCGCATTATCACAAGGCGAGCGATACGCCCGACCAGCTGGACTACGATTCCATGACCCGCGTCGTCGCCGGGCTGGAGAAAGTGATTCGCCACCTCGCGAATCCGCGCCCCTAACCGCGGTCGCACTTTCATCCTTCCTCCGCCGGGCGCGCGCTGTTAAGTCGGAGCTCGATGAAGCGATTGCTCTGGCTCGACGTGACCAAAGGCCTGGCCATTCTCGTGGTCGTTTACTTCCATTTTTTTCGCACCTACTTCGAGCACGGCGTCCTGCCGCCGCCGGATTGGAGCAGCCTGGGCGCTGGCCTAACGACCGCGTTCGGCTACGCCTGGCTGAAACTTTCCGGGATGGGCTTTCACGCCGTCGGCGTCTTCATCATCCTGAGCGGCTGGGCGCTCATGCAATCGACCGAGCGCCGCGCCGCGAAGGGCGCGATCGCCTGGGGCGCCTGGTATCGGGCGCGGCTCCTCCGCCTTTACCCGATGTATTGGGTGGCGCACCTCGTCTATCTCGTCTCGCCCTTCACCGCGCGTTTCGAGAAGATCGATGGCCGCTTTCTTCTCAGCCTGCTCGGGCTGCGCTTCATCGATATCGGGAGCAACTTTTACTATCTCAACGCCGCCTGGTGGTATTTCACCATGCTCATCCAGTTCTATCTCGTTTTCCCCGTGCTCTTCTGGCTCGCGCGCAAACTCGGGCCCTGGGGCTTCCTCATCGCGGCCTGCGCGCTCGGCTTTTTCATCCGTTACCTTCTGCTCGTCGTTTACCCGCAAAACGGCATGTGGGTCCAGGGCGGTTTCGCTCTCTGCCGGCTCCCGGAATTTGCCCTCGGGATGGCGCTCGGGACGTGGGCCGGGCGTTTCCCGGAAAAGATGGAACGCTTCCTCCTCGGCGGTCTCGGCCTAACGACCGGCGTCCTGCTTTATCCCGCCGCGCTCCAGCTTTATCACGGCGGCACCGCCTACACTTTTGTCGATTTCGCGACCGGCCTTTGCTGTTTTCTCGTCCTCGTCGGGCTCGCGGGAATCACCGCCCGTTTCCCTCGCCCGGCCCGGATCCTCGGGCTGGTCGGCGTTTTTTCTTACGGCATCTATCTCGTGCACCATCCCTACGTCATCTGGCTCGGGCTGCGCATCCGCGAGGTGCCGATCTGGGGATTTTTCCTGATCACGATCGCGACCCTCGCGGTCCTGAGTCTCTGGGGTATTTTCCTCGAGAAAGCGCTCAACGCGCTCCTCGACAAATTTCTCGCGCGCGCCCGGCCGGCTCGCGCCTAACGAGTGTCGCCTTCGCCCTCCGGCGGCCGCTCAAACCGGCTTCGCGCTTTATCCGTCGCTCGCGAGACCGCCTCCCGCGGGCCGCTCATCTCCACGTGGATTTGCGTGATCGCCCGGTCCATCGCCGTCTTCACGCTGGCCGCCGTCCCGCCCTTGGCGCATTCCCTCACCAGCACTCCCTCGAGTCGTGCGATCGCGGCGTCGACCGTGTAGTTGGGATTGATCACCGGCCGATCGTGTTCGATCGCGCTGTAGACATTGATCACCTCTTCGCTGTGCGCGCCCCATTTCAAGACGCGGTAGAACAGCGCCCCGTAGCGTTCGCCCTTAAAGAAAACATCCAGCAGCGCCGCCACGAGCGAGATCGGCATGAGCGCGAAATCGCGCACGTTATCGAGCAGCATCTTGAGCTGAAAAACCAGCACGTCGCGCAGGAACTTCCAGTGCTCGTCGCGACACGGTTCCACTGCGAGCGTTGGTCGAGAGTCCATGCCTGCAACTTTAAACCGGAGCGGTCGTCAGAGGAAAGCCGCGTTTCCTCCTTCCCCGACTCCTGCTCCTGCTCCTGCTCCTGCTCGTGCTCGTCCCTAAGCCTCAAGTGAAACATTCCCCGCATCCGAAGCGAGCACGACATTCTTCAACCCATCCGTGAACCGTTTCACTCCCCTAACGAACGCTTCTTCATCCCCTTCCGCCGGCGGATCAAACCCGATGAAGACCAACGCCGCATGGGCCGAGCGTTCCTCGATCACCTCCCGAAAATCAGCGCAGACCACGATCTCCACCTGGGCCGCGATCCGCGAAGTCGTGAGCAACTTGCTCAACCGCTGCAACGCTTCCTCGCGTTCCGCTTCCTTCTCCACCGGGGAAAACACCCGCACCTCGCGCCCGCGCCATTCCTCGTTGTTCACGAGGAGATGACAGAGCAGCAGCATCAACGCCCCGTGCTCCCGGCTTTCCCACCAGACATCGATCGGCCCCGGCGGCGCGCTCCAGCGCGGCTTGTCCTCGTCGCACTTGATCACCACGATGCTGCGATTGAGATGCCGGATGAGCCGCAGGAGCCGTCCGTAGTCGACGAAGCGTTTCGGATCGACACTCCAGCCTAACAAGACCGTGTTCGAACGCAGGCCGCCGATCCCGTGGCATTGCACGAGCGACTTGATCCCGCCGAACAGATCCGGCTCCACCACCACCGCCGGAAAGGCACAGAGACTTTCCTCAGCGATGAACTTCCGCAACTGCTCCTCCTCGCGACGCCGCACCGCGTGGCGATCCTCGACGTCGCCCGTCAGCACCTGCCCAAGACTGAGAATCCCCCGCCCGGAAGTGAGCCAGTAACCATATTCCGCCAAATGAAACCGGCTCCACGCGCCCCCGCTGAGCGCGAGGATGGCGGGCCGCCAGTTCTTCGGATGATAACGTTCCTCCTCCAGCCGGAGCAGCGCCTTGCGCGCCCGCTCGAAAGCCAGCCCGCTCTTGATATCGCCCCAGCGCGCCGTCACCTGTCGCCGGCTCAGGTAATAATGCAGCCCCGCCATCGCCCCGATCGCGATCACCGCCCAGAGCGGCTGGATGAGAAACATCACCACCGCGCAACCAAACGCGCCGGCCAGCGCCATTGACCAATGACTGAGCTTGAACGTCGGCCGATAGCTCGGGTTTTTCGTGATCGCCTCGTAGAAGCAGGCCAGATTCAGCGTCCCGTAGGTGATCATGAAAAACATCGTGATGATTGGCGCGATGACATCCAGGTCGCGCAACAGGATGCCGGCCTGCGCGATCGCGAAGGTCAGCACCGTCGCGCTTCGCGGCTCGTTCAACTTCCCGCTCCCGCGCGCAAACATGCGGATGACCGGGAAAATCTTGTCCCGCGCCAGCGCCTGCAGGATGCGCGGCGCACCCATCAGGCTCCCGAGCGCGGAAGAGAGCGTTGCCGCGAAGACCCCCGCTACGATCAAGGCCGCCGACCACGCCACCTCGCCTATGATCGAGTTATTCGCGATCAACTCCCCCTGCGTCCGCGCCCCCGCCAGGAGCAGCCCGACCGCGAGATAAACCAGCGCCGTGAACCCGATCGCGACAAACGTCCCGAGCGGGAGCGACTTGCTCGGGTTGCGCAAATCGCCCGACATGTTTGCCCCCGCCATGATCCCCGTCACCGCCGGGAAAAAGAGCGCGAACATCGTGAAAAAATCCTGCCCGGGGCGAAAAGCCGCGTGGAGATTGAGCTGCAACGTCGCGCTCGAAAACTGCGGAATCGCCCCCGCAAAAAACGAGACTAACGACAAGAAGAGAATCCCGAGGATCCCGTACTGCACCTTGATCGTCCAACCCGCGCCGATGTAAACGCAGATGAAAACCGCGAGGTTAATGAGCGAAGCAAAAGCGCGCGTCGAGAGCGCCACGCCCGGGAACGCGGCCAGGAAAGCCTCCGTGAACCCGATCACATACATCGAGACCGAGATTGCCTGCGCCAAATAAAAGACGAGCCCGATCGCGCCCCCAAACTCGATCCCGAGACTCCGGCTGATCAGATAATAAGCGCCCCCGCCCTTGATCCGCGTATTCGTCGCCGTCGCGGCGAGCGAGAACGCCGTCAGCGTCGTGATCAACTTCGCGAGGAGAACAACGACGACCGCATAAAGAAACCCGGATTGCCCCACCACCTGCCCAAAACGCAGGAAGAGAATCACGCCCAGGATGGTGAGCGTGCTAGGGACAAAGACCCCGCCGAACGTGCCAAACTTGGTCTGATCCTCAGGGCCAGATTTCTCGGGAATACTCATGAAGCGCGCGCAGGCGGAGCGCAGTGTCGCGGATTCGCTTCCCCCCTGTCAATCGCGCCCCCCCGCCCCCGCGTCGCGCATTAAACAAACGACGAGCCCCTCCTTCTCCTGCTCCTGCTCGTGCTTGTGCTCGTGCTCAAATCTTCGATTCCGAGTTCCATCGTTAGTCGGCAATGGGACTCGGTTGGTTGAGAACTTTGGGATCTTGCAGGGTTTCGGTTCCCTTTCCCTGGGTTCGCTGCGCGAAAGTCACTGGCCGGGCCGGCCAGCGACCGACAGGCCGGCGGCCCGTGCTCCCCGGAGGTTCTTGGCGCGTAGCTGGGCTGTCGACGACCGGAGAGTTCGTTAGGCTGACGATTCGCCCGGTGATTCGAGCGCGCGCTGGAGGGCGAGGCGGAGGAGGAAGTAGGGCTGGGCGCCAGTCAGAGTTTGGGCCTCGGCCAGGTCGGCTCCTTCTGGCCTAACGAGCAAGGCCGGGACGCCGGTGAGGCCGAGGGTGACGGCGGTTTCTTCGTCTTCCAGAACGCGCGGGCGGAATTCGCCGGTCTCCAGGGCGCTGCGCAAGGCCGCGCCATCCAGCCCGACGGATTGCCCGATTTCGACAAGGATGTCGGGCGCGCCGATGTCGCGGCCTTCCTCGAAGAAGGCGCGGAAGATGGCGCTGTGCATGAAGTCGAATTTTCCCTGGGTGGCGGCGAACTCGGCGGCTTCGAGGGCGAGGCGGCTGCGAGGTTGGACGGGCGGCAATTGCAGGTTCATCCCGCGATCGCGCGCCATTGGGTAGACGGCGCGGTCCCAGATGTCGAGGAGGTAGTCGCCGCGCGGCGGGAGGGTCGGCACGGGCTCGGGCCGGAGCTCGAAGGCGCGCCAGCGGAGCACGAGCTGGTCGCCGAATTCTTCCCGGGCCTGCCGCAGGACGGGTTCCTCGAGGTAGCAAAAAGGGCAGACGTAATCGCTCCAGATATCGACATGGATGGGCACTCCATTTACTAGGGCTGGGGGCGCGGCGCTTCAAACGGCCCGGACGCTTTTCTAAACTTTGAAACCGGCTCGCGTTTTCCTGCTCACCTTCCTGGCGATGCTGGCTTTCGCAGCCAACTCGCTCCTCTGCCGGGCGGCGCTGAAGGGGACGGGGATCGATGCGGCCAGCTTCACTTTGGTCCGTCTCCTGGCCGGGGCGTTGACGCTCTGGGTGGTCGTTAGGCTGCGCGGTCGGGCGGCGGGGAAAGCGGGCAACTGGATTTCCGCGCTCGCGCTTTTTGTTTACGCTGCGGCCTTCTCTTTTGCCTATCGCACGCTCTCCGCCGGCACGGGCGCGCTGCTCCTTTTCGGCGCGGTCCAGGCGACGATGATTCTCTGGAGTTTCTCGCGCGGGGAACGGCTGCGCGCGCGGCAGCTCGCCGGGCTCGCTCTCGCGCTCGGCGGGCTCGTTCTGCTCGTCCTGCCGGGGCTGGTCGCGCCGTCGTTAGGCGGGTCGAGCCTGATGCTGGGCGCGGGTGTGGCCTGGGGGATTTATTCGCTCCGCGGGAAAGGTGCCGGTGATCCGGCGGCGGCAACGGCGGGGAATTTCCTGCGCGCGGTGCCGCTGGCGGCGCTGCTCGCGCTTGTGTTTCTGCCCGGGTTGCGGTTTGTCCGGGCTGGGATGGTTTATGCGGTCGTGTCGGGAGCGATCGCGTCGGGGCTTGGCTATGTGATTTGGTACGCGGCGTTGCCCGCCTTGCGCGCGGCGAGCGCGGCCACGGTGCAACTCAGTGTGCCGGTCCTGGCTGCGGCCGGCGGGATTCTCCTGCTCGGGGAGGAGCTCAGGCTGCGTTTCGCGGTCGCGGCGGTGGGGGTGCTGGGCGGGATCACGCTCGTCGTGACCAAATCGGCGCGGAAAGGGAAGGCCCCCTGATCTTACGAGATGGGGTTAATCTGGAAGCCAGGAAACCAGGATGGAAGAAGGAGGAATCAGGAAAGCAGAAAAAGAAGAGCCACAGATGAACACGATGGACACGGATAAAGGCAATTTCTGATCCGTGTTTAATCTGTGTTCATCCGTGGCTAAAAAATCGACGGGAGAAGGCAGGATGAATCAGGAAACTGAATACAGGCAGGATGCCCAACTTGTTTTCCTGCTTTCCTGCCTTCCTGATTCCTCCTGCTTTTCTGGCTTCCTGATTCAATCTCTTTCTTAGCTGATGACGAACTATGGAAACTGCAGAACGGGCGTTGCGTAACGAAAGTTCGTCGCGGCGGGACGCCGCGACCAGCACCCGGGGACGGGCGCGCTACCCGGAAAGGGGCGCCGGACGCACACTTGTAGGCACCCTCTCCTTTTTCTTCCTGGCTTTGCCTTCGGCGATTCGTGTTTCCGCCGTATTCCTATTTCCTCCTGCCTTTTCGTGGCGATTTTTTTGCCACGGATGAACACGGATTAAACACGGATTTCAGATTGCCTTTATCCGTGTTCATCTGTGGCTCTTCTTTCCTGATTCATCCTGGTTCCCTGGCTACCGCGGGAGTCTCCTACTCGGCGGAAGAGCTCATGCTGCGTTTCGGTGGCGGTGCTGGGCGGGATCGCGCTCGTCGTGATAAGGTCGGCGCATGAACGAACAACTGGGGCACGCTCCTGATCTCACGAAACGTCCGCCGCGCAGCCCGCGGGTGCGCCTTGGCGGCTATGTCGTCCTCCCGCGCATCCTCGACAAGGGCCGGGCTGAGTTGGCCGGGACGGCGGGTGAGTTCAAGTATAATAATCCGGCGGATTATCATTGGTTCCGGTTCACTGGGATCACGGCGGAGCAGCTGAAGGCGGAGCTAGCGACGGGGAAAGGCGACGGCGAGATGTTGCGATGGATCGAGGCGACCGCGCCGCACCAGCGTGCGCCGTGGGAGATCCAGCAGTGGAGCGCGCACTTCAACGAGCGCGGGCCGGATGGCGACGTGGAGACTTTGGAATTTTTCGCGAAGCGGGTCGGGGAGTTTAATCCGAACCGGGAGGATATGAGGACGTGGTTCGATCTGCTGGACTTGGATGATCATGTGACTTTTGGGGGGAAGGCTTAGAGGAGTCATCTGGACGCAGGAAGCCAGGATGGAAGAAGGAAGAATCAGGAAAGCAGGAAAAGAAGTTGGGCCTCCTGCCTGTATTTAGTTTCCTGGTTCATCCTGTCTTCTCCAGGCGATTTTATTAGCCACGGATGAACACAGATTAAACACGGATAAGAGAACTGCCTTTATCTGTGTCCATCCGTGTTCATCCGTGGCTCTTCTTTTCCTGGCTTCCTGGTTTCCTGATTAATCCCTAGCCGTCGCGAATTTTGCCTAACGGCAGAAGGGCGCTCCGGATTGCTCCGGAACGCCCTCCCGTTTTGGTTTCGTTCGCTTCTTACTGAATGCGGTAGGCTTCGACCAAGCCGATGCCGGTCGTGCCGTTCGCTCCGCTCACGATGGCGGTGTAGCTGCCGGCCGCAAGATCCACCAGGACGGCGGATTCGAGGTCGTCGCCCGGGGCGAGGCCGGTGGCCTGGATCTCGACCATCTGGTCGGTCATCCAGTTATCGTTCGTCGCGATGGAGTTACCCTGTTCGTCGAAGATCTCGATCATCGGGTCCTCAAGCGAATCGGTGACCGCGCCCGAAAGCGAGGGACCGATGGCGCGGAAGAGGACGCTGGCAGTGTTGTTGCCGTTGAGGATGATGCCGCCGATGAGGACGTTTTCGCCGGTGTCGACGAAGCCGCGGGAGCTGAGGTTGCCGAACTGTGCGGCGGAATCCACTTCCAGCCCGTAGAGCTCGAGCAAGCCCACGCCGGTGGTGTCGCCCTGGCCGCGCAGGATGGCGGTGTAGGGAGCCCGGGGTGAGGTTGGCGAAGATCGCGGCTTCCGCGTCCGCAGTGGGCGCGAGGCCGCTGGCTTTCGATCTCGGCTTGTTGACCGCCCATCCAGTTATCGTTCGTCGCGATGAGCGTGCCGGTGCCGTCGTAGAGCTCGAGAACCGGGTCGGCCAAAGGTCCCTGCACGCCTGTACTGGCAAGCGAGGGGCCGAGGCCGCGGAAAAGCGCTTCCGGCGCATCACGCCGACCACGATGACACCTGCGATCTGGCCGGGCTTCCGCTCGTGAGGGCGAGGGTGAAGGTAGGGCCGGCGAAGTTGGCCACGCTCTGGAGGAGGCGAATAAGGTTGACCTGCTTGGCCACGAAACGAGTCCCGCCGGAAAGCGAGAAGGGCGCATCCATCGCGGCGCCGTTCACAAACGTGGTGAGAAAAAGAATCGGGACATGGCGCAGGATGGGATCGGCCGCGGCGTCGCGGGCAATGAGGCTGGCAGCGTCCTTACCGCCGAGACCCATCGCGCCACCCCCTTTTTCCCAAGCTCAACCTCCGCTCCGTCGCCGACCCGGTTCGCTACGCCATCCGCAATCTCATCATCGAGGCCTGAGGATCCTCGGACGGGGCCGCGCCCGTCCCTCAAAGTTTCGCGCCGCCAAAACGAAGGTCATTCATTCGTTAGGGCGAAAAAATCAGGAGCACGAAGACGGCGAAGAGGAGCAAATGGATGCAGCCTTGCAGCATGCTGGTGCGCCCGCTGCCAAAGGTGACGACGCTGACCGCTAACGTGAGAAGGAGGAGCGGGAAGTTGCCGCCGCTGATTCCCAGGATGACCGGCCGCCCGGTCATCATGCCGATGATGAGGACGGCCGGAATGGTGAGACCGATCGAGGCCAGGACGGAGCCGTGCAGGATGTTGACCGAGCGTTGCAGTTGATTGCTCGTCGCGGCCTGGATGCCGCTGAGCGCTTCCGGCGCGAGGACAAGGCAGGCGACGATCGCGCCACCGAAAGCCTGCGGGACGCCGAAGCGCTCGATGCAGGTATCGAGCGGGACGGCAAACTTTTCCGCCAGGATCACGACGACCACGAGATAGAGAATCAGCATCACAACGTGGAACGCGGTCGAGCGCACGATGACGTGATGATGCGCGAGGTGATTGTTTTCCTCCGCCGCGACGGAGGTTTCCCGAAAGTATCCGCTGTGCCGCCGCACCTGGAGGAAGAGGAAGGTCCCGTAAAGGGCGAGGGAGACGACGATGAGGAAGATTTCCTGGACCCGGTTCAGGCTCGGTCCGGAGAGCGAGGTGGTGAAATCCGGCAGAACCAGGACGAGCACGGCGAGGGTCATGATGGTGTTGAGGTAGGCGCCGCTGCCTTGCAGGTTGTATTGCTGCTCGCGATGGCGCAGGCCGCCAAGAAGAAGGGATAAGCCGATGAGGCCGTTGAGCGCGATCATGAGGACGGCGAACATCATGTCGCGCGCCAGGGTCGGGTTATTCGCGCCGTGCAAAATCATGGCGGAGATCATCATCACCTCGATCGTGATCGCGGCCAGGGTGAGGATGAGAGTCCCGTAGGGTTCGCCGAATTTGAGCGCAAGGGAATCGGCATGCCGCACGACCGAGATGGCTGACCAGAGGACGCCGACGAACAACCAAAACAGAATGAGCAAGAGGAGGGCGCCGCGCTGGCCGGTGCTTTGCTCAAGGGAATGGCCGAACCAAAGGAAAATCCCCGCGCTGGCGAGCCCGAGGAAAAGCGCAATTTCCGAGCGGAGGAATCCGGCGAAGCCGGCGGGATTTCGCGAAGCGGTCTCAGGCGGCGCAGTCTTCGGCATGCGCCGGAGCCTAGTGAGGAGATTCACCGTATGCAATCCCCGGGACCCAGTCGGCACTCCGACAGGGTAGCGCGAGCTTCCAGCTTGCGCGTTTCGTTCAGTCTGCAAGCTGGAAGCTTGCGCTACCCTGCGACACCGCACGCCAGCCCCGGGCGCAAGTCAGCCCGGACTCGCCGAGGCGAATCCGGGCTGGAAATGCAGGAGCCTGCTGTCTGTTAGGCCGGGACGTTCGCGATCTTCTCGCGCTCCCAGTTCCGATGCTGCGCGATCGCGTTGATGAACTTGCCAGACACATTCTTCACGTCGCTCTTCTCGTCGGCGAGAAACGCGAAGTCGCCGTTGGCGCTCTTGAAGTTGATCGCGGAAGCCTGCAACACTTTCACGCCCGCACCACTCGCCGCCAGGGCCTTGCAATGTTTGTAGGTCTCGTTCACGAAATGGAGCGCACGCCCGTCCCCGCTCAGGGTGGCCGCGCTTTTCTCGCCGCCCGGCACGTAGGTCGCATCGAAGACGACCGAGGCAGCGTTGAGCAGGCTGATGTCCACCTTCACTTCTCCGCCCTGCGCGCCTTTCAGCGTCCCGCCGCGCGGGCCGATGATTTTCACCATCGCGCCTTCGTTTGTTAGGGCCTTCTTCATCGCGTTGAGGTCGTTCTCATCCACGCCGTCGGCCGCGAGAAAGGCGATGCGCCGGGTCTGGATCGTGTCCTTGACCGTGTTCATCATGCTCAGGGCCGGCGAGGTGGCGATGTTGTCCTTCTTCGGCTTCGATTCCGTCTCTTTTCCGGCATCGGCGCCGACCGCCTGGTTGACCCGGCCTTCGACCGAGCTCGGCACTTTCATCCCCAGACCCTGAGCGATTCCGCTGGCGAGCGATTTGTCGACCTTGTTCAGCATCCCGAGCATCCGCTCGACGATGGCCGGGCGCGTGACGTTGCCGAGCTCGAAGGTGAGAGCATCGATGATGTGCTGCTGCTCGTGCGGCGCCTGGCTGCGAAAGAAGAGCGCCGCCTGGCTGAAGTGGTCGAAGAACTTGGCCGATTTCCCGCGCACTTTCGCGCCCTGCATTTTCTCCATGTGGCTAACGAACCCGCCCATGTCTTCCTTCGCCTGCATGGGGCAGCCCGCGCTGACCGTGTTCGGGAAATAGCTCGTCTCCCCGCGATTCACGATCTGCTGCATGTGACCGTCGCGTTGATTATTGTGCATCGGGCAGGTCGGCCGGTTGATTGGGATCTGCGCGAAGTTCGGGCCGCCGAGCCGGGTGAGCTGCGTGTCGGTGTAAGAAAAGAGCCGGCCCTGGAGGAGCGGATCGTTACTGAAATCGATCCCCGGCACGAGGTGCCCCGGATGAAACGCGACCTGCTCGGTCTCGGCGAAATAGTTATCCGGGTTGCGGTTGAGGACGAGTTTGCCTAACGGCGTGATCGGCACCATCTCCTCGGGAATCAGCTTGGTCGGGTCGAGCAGATCGAAGTCGAACTTGTGCTCGTCTTTTTCCTCCACCACCTGGACGCCGAATTCCCATTCCGGGAAATCGCCGTTCTCGATCGCTTCCCAGAGATCGCGCCGATGGAAATCCTGGTCCTTGCCCGAGATTTGTTGCGCCTCGCTCCAGAGGACGGAGTGCATCCCGAGTTTCGGTTTGAAATGGAACTTCACGAAGCGCGAAGTCCCGGCCTTATCAATGAAGCGGAAGGTGTGAATCCCGAAACCCTCGATCATGCGCAGGCTGCGCGGGATGGCGCGATCCGACATCACCCACATGAGCATGTGAAACGTCTCCGGCGAGAGCGAGATGAAGTCGTAAAAGGTGTCGTGCGCCGAGGCCGCCTGCGGGATCTCGTTATGCGGCTCCGGTTTCACTGCGTGAATGAGATCGGGGAACTTGATCGCGTCCTGGATGAAGAAGACCGGGATGTTGTTCCCGACCATGTCGAAGATTCCTTCCTCGGTGTAAAACTTGATCGCGAACCCGCGCACGTCACGCGCCAGATCGCTCGAGCCGCGTGAGCCAGCGACGGTCGAGAAACGGAGAAAGACCGGCGTCTGGCGCGAAGGATCGTTCAGGAAACCAGCTTTCGTTAGGCCGGAATGCGCTTTGTAAGCCTGAAAGTAACCGTGTGCCGCCACTCCTCGGGCATGGACCGCGCGCTCCGGAATCCGCTCATGATCGAAATGCGTAATCTTCTCCCGCATCAGGAAATCCTCGAGCAGCGACGGACCGCGCTCACCGGCCTTGAGGGTGTTGTTCGTATCGTTGATCGCGACGCCCTGGTTGGAAGTCAGGGTCGTCCCGTCCATCTCAGAAATGTCGGGGGCGAGTTCTTCGATCTTGGCGTTAATCTGGTTGTCTCTTTTGCGTTTGATTTTCGGCATGAGGTTCCTTTTTGGTGACTGAATTTGTAACGGTGCCCGGGGGGACGCGCTGGCAAAGTAACGATTCGTGCGATAGGGAGAAAAGACGCTTTACCTATCTGGTCGATAGGCGCCGCCTATGGAACTCCACCAACTCCGCTACTTCCTCGCGATCGTGAAACGCGGCACCTTCAGCCGCGCGGCCGAGAGCTGCCACGTCTCCCAGCCTTCGCTCAGCCAGCAGATCCTGAAGCTGGAAGCCGAGCTGAACGAGAAACTCTTCGAGCGCGACCGACGCCACGCCGCTCTCACTCCGGCCGGCGAACTTTTTCGCCAGCGGGCCGAGAACGTCCTCCACGAAATCCACGAAGCGCGCCGCGAAGTGCGCGACGTGAGCGACGAACCGCGCGGCGAAGTCCATCTGGCCGCGCTCCCCACGATCGCGCCCTATCTGCTCCCGAAAATCCTCCGCGGTTTCGCAGGCCGCTCGCCCGCGGTGCAGTTGATCGTGCACGAGGAGACGACCGAACGCGCGCTCCGTGCCCTCGCCAATCGCGAGCTCGATCTCGCGCTCGTTAGTCTTCCGATCAGTGATGGCCGGGTCGAGGTGCGCAATCTATTCCAGGAAGAACTGCTCCTCGCCCTCCCCCGCCGTCATCCCCTCGCCCGGAAACGCGGCCTGCGCGCGAGCGACCTGCAGCCGGAGAATTTCATCTTCATGTCGGACACGCATTGCCTCGGCGCGCAGACCCTCCAGTTCTGCTACGCCCAGGGTTTTTCGCCCCGGATCAGTTGCCGGAGCGCGCAGATCGAGACGATCCAGGCGCTGGTCGCGGCCGGGGTCGGCATCTCGATGGTGCCGGCGATGGCGCGACAGCGCAACGGCGGCGCCCGGGTCGTTTACCGGTCGTTAGGGAAGGCCGCTCCGACCCGCGAGATCGCGCTCGCCTGGCCGAAGCGGCGCCAGCTTTCCCGGGCCGCGCGCGGGCTCCGCGATTACCTGCTCGAGGCCATCGCGACTCGTTAGGCCCCGCTCCCCGCTCAGGCCGAGGGCTTGAGCGTCTCGACGTGCGCCTCGTAGCTCTGGATCAACTCCGTGACCTTGGTCTGGAACTGGTCCTGCGCGCCGTAGAGCCCGCCAATCGGGTCGGAGAATTCCTTCTGCTTGAGCTCGTCATCGATCGTTAGCGTCAATTCGGCGAGCGTCTCGATGTTGGCCCGGGAATGGAATTCCATCTCCTTCAGCTTGGAAAGAACGGCGACCGATTTGTCGAGATCGGGCGAGCCTTGGGCGGCGGCAGGCGTTTCCGCCGGGGCCGCCTTTTCGTTAGGCTCGGCCGCTTTCGCGGGCTCCGGCTTCTCGTCTTCTTTTTCCTGCTTCACTTTTTTGTCGTGGGCAACGTTGCGTGGGTCAGACATGCCTATCCATACACCAGTTCCGCGCTTTTGCGCTCCCGCCCTCGCCCGAGAAATCAGGCCGGGCCGCTCGCGCCGGCCATGCTCGCGACGTAGACCGTGCTCGCGGACTCGCCTTCCAGGAGCGGATTGTCGAAGGTCACGATGTGGGCGCGCACGGTCTCGAAGGTACTCCCCAGCGTCTCGAGAAATTCTTCGTCCGGCGGGTCATCCGACCAGAGCGCGAAAATGCCGTCCGGATGCAGATGGGCGGCCAGCGCGCGCAACCCTTCCGGTTCATAGAACGCCGCGTGACGCGGATGAAGCAGATGGCGCGGCGAATGATCGATGTCGAGCAGGACGGCGTGGAACAGCCGGCCCGGCTGCGCGGGATCGAAACCTTCCGCTGATTTCGCCGCCGCGAAAAAATCGGCGGCGACCATCCGGCAGCGCGCGTCGCCCGTCAGCTGAGGGCCGAGCGGGACGAGACCGCGCTCATGCCAGTCGATCACCGCCGGCAGGGCATCGACGATGAGAAGCGAGGCCACTTCGCGATGCTCGAGCGCGGCGACCGCGGTGTAGCCGAGGCCGAGCCCGCCCACGACCACGTCCCACTGGTCGCCGGGCAGTTCACCGAGCCCGAGATGCGCCAGCGCCACCTCCACGACATGGAAGAGGCTCGACATGAGAAAAGCTTCGCCCAACTGCACCTCGAAAACTTCCCGCCCGCCTAACGACAAGATGCGACGCCGGCGCAGGCTGAGCGCGCCGAGCGGCGTTTCCTGGTAGTCTAGTTCCTCGAAGTTGTCGCTCATTGTGCAATCGCGGGTGCGGGCCCCAGCTTAAGCGGGAACTCCGCCGCGCCAAACCAGGCTGCGCCGTTCCCCTGCCTAACGAACCGCCATCTCGCGCCGGAACTGCTCCGAGACCTGCGCGACCACGATCCCGAGTTTCCGGATGGTGGAGTGATTCAGGAGCGTGCGCCCGTCGGGCTGGAGATACATCCACTGGCTCATCTGCACGTTGGCGAGCGGATTTCCCGGCGAAAGCGCGAGCGTGAAACTCCAGTGAAACACGTTCCCATAAGCTTCCCCGATCGCGCGGCCGACCATGTCGTTCGCCGTCGCCTCGTAACGATGCGCGTCGAGTTTGCGGATCCGCCACGAGCGATGCTGATCTTTGCCGTCCATCTGAAGATCCTGCTCGAGCATCAGGGTGTCGCCCTCCCAGAGGCCGCTAGTTTGCGTGGTCACCCGTCTCATCGGCGCGCCGGCGCGATTCTCCATCACGCCGGTGGAACTGGTTTTCCCGGTAAAAAACTGCGCCGGATCGAGCAGCGGCCGACCCTCCGCGAACTCCGAAACTTTCATGCTGGCGCAACCGGTCCCGAAGAGAATGAGCCCGAGCCCAAGGAAACGAAATATCATCAAGCCTGAATCGTGCGCCGAGCCGCCGCACGCGTGCCGACGACCCGGAATCCACCTCCGGGCGGACCGGCCGGGGGACACCGTCCCCGCGCTACAACTTCAGGGTAGCGCGCGCGTCTCGCGTGCTGGTCACGGCGTCCCCGCCGCGACGAACTTTTTCCCGAGGCGAGCACGAGCACGAATAGGAAGTCGAGACGCGAATAGTTATAGCCCATCGAACGCGCTGAGGCTTCGGCAGACTTTTCCTGGGTTCGCTGGCGCGAAAGTCACTGGCCGAGCCAGCCAGCAACCGACAGGCCGCGGCCTGTGCTCCCCGGAACTGAAATTGTGGCACGCGAGTTCGTCTCGCGAGGTGCCCGTTGCGAGACGGATCAATCAAAGGCATTCGGATCCTCGAGCAACTGGCGGAGCGCCCCTGCGTCGAGCCGGTCCTTATCCCGGGGCGAGCGCTCTTTCCACTCGATGAGGGAACGTTTCGAAGCCACCTCAATACGATGACCGCTCACCTCGAACCGATCGGCATCGCGGAGCACCTCGGTAAAACGTCTGCCACTCATGAGGGTGAAGATGTCGATCTGCATCTGCTCGGTTTCTTCGACGATCCGGATCGCGCCCTCTTCCTCAGCGAAATCAGCGCTCGAGAGCTGCCGCGCGAATCCTTCGCCGTAACCGATCAGCACCTTGAGGAGGCGGTCGATATTTTCGGTCGTGTTCTCGATCAGGAGATCGACGTCTTCCGTTAGGCGGACGTAGCCTTGGATCGCGACCGCGACTCCCCCGACGACGATGAAGCGGACACCGCTGCTAGCGAGCAGTGCCAACAGTTTTTCGAACGAGGCTTCCATTGTCGCGGGGCGGTTTCCACGGAGCAGGGCGCAGGATTCGGGCGTTAGCGCGCAACATTTCCAAACGGCGCAAAGGATCGAGACGCGACAAGGTGCCGCCCACTTTCTTCCTGACCGATTCCCGAAGAGCGCCGTGCATGCGCTCGATCCTACGCGGGTCGCCGGGAGCGACAAGGCGAAAAGGCGGTCGCTGGGGCGAGGCAAGTGAAGCCCGTTAACCGAGGTCGAGGACCGCCCTTCGCCAGCGACGGTGTCGAGGGCGGATTCGGCTTGCACGCGAGAGGGTTGCGGGTTGGATACCGGCGATGAGTTCGAAAAATCAAAGCAGCGCGCGCTGCCCCTGGGCCACCGTCGAACCCGCGATCACTTATCACGACGAGGAGTGGGGCGTGCCGGTACATGACGACAAGACGCTCTTCGAGTTCCCCATCCTGGAAGGCGCGCAGGCCGGTCTTAGCTGGATCACCATTCTGAAGAAGCGGGAAAATTATCGGCAAGCCTTTGACGATTTCGACGCGACAAGGATCGCGCGCTACGGCGCGCGTGAGGTGCGGCGGCTCCTGGCCGATGCCGGGATCGTGCGGAACGGGCTCAAGATCGCGGCCACGATCCAGAACGCGACAGCGCTCCTCGAGCTGCAGAAGGAGACGACGCTCGACGCTTTCCTCTGGAGCTTCGTGGGCGGTCAGCCCAGGCAGAATCGACGGCGCGCCATTTCGCAGGTGCCAGCGCGGACCGCGGAGTCGGATGCGATGAGCCGCGACTTGTTAGGCCGCGGCTTCAAGTTCGTCGGCTCGACCATCTGCCACGCGCTGATGCAGGCGACTGGGATGGTGAACGATCATCTTGTCACCTGTCCGCGCCACGCGGCGCTCGGCGGCGCGCAAAGAGAGCGCGTCCGACCGCGACCGGCGAA
>JBBSLW010000048.1:0-16709 GCA_038233495.1 Chthoniobacterales bacterium
CTTTTTCTCATCGGGATGTTTTACAACCAGTTCCTGCCCGGCGGCACCGGCGGCGACATCATGAAGAGCTACCTCCTGCTGAAGGAAACCCCGGGCAAGGCGACCGGCGCGCTTCTCGCGGTCGTCTTCGATCGCATGGTCGGGCTGGTCGCGCTCATCGCCATCACCGGCGTCCTGATCGCGCTCCGTTACGAGTGGCTCACCCAGCTTCAGGAAACCCGGCATCTCGTCTGGCTTTTGGTCGCAATCCTCGGCAGCGCCGTGCTCATGCTCGTCACGTCGTTTATCGTGAGCGGGTTGAATCTCGCGCACAAATTGCCGCAGCGTTTTCCCGGGCGCGACCGCATCATCGAGCTCTCGGCCGCCTATCATCTCTACGCCCATCATTGGCGCGCCACCCTCGCGGCCTTCGGCGCCTCGATCGTGGCCCATCTCGCCACCTTCGGCACGTTCCTCTGCGTCGCCTACGCTTTCCGGGCCAAGGTCGCGGCCATCGATTTCTTTGCCATCATGCCGATCGAGCGCACGATCTCGTCGTTGCCGATCAGCTTCGCCGGGGTCGGTCTGCGCGAGAAGATTTTCCAGATCATGCTCCACGGATTGGCCGGCGTGCCGGAAGCGGTCGCGGTCCTGATCGGCTCGATGAGTTTCCTCGTCATGCTCGTCTGCTGCGCGCCGGGCGGGATTGTTTATTTCCTCTACAAACCGAGTGGCCAGGCTGGCCACGTGAAGCTGAGCGAGATGCGGAAGGAAGTTGCGACGCTGGAGCATGAAATCACCGAGAGCGAATGAGGCCACCGATGAACACGGATTTGAAAGCGATGGAGGCCACGGATGAACACGGATTTACACAGATGAATCAGATTGAGCCTGCGCCCCGTCTTCTCCCAATCTGTGTTTCATCCGTGTTACTCCGTGGCTAAAAAAAATCCTTTGCCTGACAAAAAGAGAACGACGACACGCCTCCGGCCTTTTGTCGCGGCGACCTTCGCCATGACGGTCGATGGCAAAATCACGACGCGCGCCTTTTCGCCGGTCGATTTCACTTCGCGCGAGGATAAGCTCCACCTCCTTTGCATGCGGTCGTTAGGCGACGCCGTCCTCATCGGGCGTAGCACCCTCACGCACGATAACGTCCGGCTCGGGTTGCCCGATCCCGCGATGCGGGCGGAGCGCGAAGCGCGGGGGCAGGCGCCGTATCCGCTCCGCGTCATCGTCTCGAATGAAGGCCGGATCGATCCCGCCCTGAAGATTTTCCAGAGCGACATCTCGCGCATTGTCATTTTCTCGACCACCCGGATGCCGCGGAAGTACCAGGTCGCGTTGCGCGAGAAAGCCACCCTGCGCCTGAGCGACGCGCGCTCCGTTAATCTCACCCGGATGCTCCAGCTCCTGCGGAGCGAATACGGCGTGCGCCGGGTGGCCTGCGAAGGCGGGGCGGAATTGTTCCGCGGTCTGCTCGAGCTGCAGCTCGTCGACCAGCTCAATCTGACCATCGCGCCGTTCATCTTCGGCGGAAAAGACGCGCCCACCCTGACCGGGCGCGGAAAGGAGTTCCTGCCGGGAAGCGTGCGCTGTTTGTTAGTCGAGATGCGCACAGTGAGGGACGAATGCTTCCTCCAATATCGGCTCCGGTATGGGGCGAATTAGCAGTATGGACGGGCGCCGTCCCGTCCGTGTTTGCAGGATCCGCGGACGCCGCCGGAGGGCGTCCCTCCATTTAACGATCCGGCCGCAGCCGGGGATTTCGATCTGCGCTGCATCCGGGCCGGGGGGGCGGGCGTAGCTGCAGGGTGGTCTTGATCGGCGGATGCGCGCGGCTTCCGCGCCGTTCATTTGTCACGAATTTTCGGGGCCGTTCTCTCGTCCATTCATTGCGCGGCCACCGGCGCAGCTTATCCTGTCGCGCACTTTTTTTACAGTCAACATGCAAACCGGTAACTCGATCATCATCCAGGCGCCGCGCGAGGCCATCTTCGAGACGGCGGCCGATCTCGCGCAGTGGCCCACGATTTTGCCCCATTACCGTTACATCCGCTTTCTCCGCCAGCTGCCGAATCCCGAGCGGAGCGTGGTCGAGATGGCGGCCCTGCGTTCCGGCATCCCGGTTTCCTGGACCTCCGAGTTCGTGGTCGATCGCGAACGGATGGAGCTGCGCTTCCTGCACCTGAAAGCGTTCACCCGCGGGATGCGAGTCGTCTGGACCTTCAAGGAAACGCCGGCCGGCGTGCTCGTCGAGATCATGCACGTGCTTCGGTTCCGGAACGCGCTCCTCGCCCCGCTGGCCGAGCCGATCATCGGCGGCTTCTTCATTCACCACGTCGCCAACCAGACCCTTCGCGCGATGAAAGCGCATCTCGAAAAACAGTTCACTCCGGAAGTGGCCTAACGATGACTCAATCCAAACGGCGCGCCGTCATTACCGGGCTCGGGCCCATCACTTCGGTCGGGATCGGGCGGGAGAAATTCTGGGAGGGGCTGCGCGCGGAGCAGGGCGGCATCCGGCGGCTGGAAAGTTTCGACAGCTCGATCTTCAACGCGCACTGCGCGGCCGAGATTCCTGACTGGAAGCCGGAGGAATTTTTCCCGCCGCATCGGCTGAAGCGGCTCGATCGCTACGCGCAATTTTCCGTCGCCTCGGCCAGGCTCGCACTCGACGACGCGGGCATCGCCTGGTCGCGCGAGGAACCGCAGCATCGCATCGGAGTCAGCTTCGGCACGGCGCTCGGCGGCATCGCCAATGCCGAATACCAACACGCGCATTTTCTGAAAAAAGGTACGCGCGGCGTGAATCAAACGCTCGCGCTCCAAGTGTTCGGGGGCTCCGCCCACACCAACATCGCGATCGAGTTTGGCTTCCGCGGCGCGGGCACGACGAACTCGAACAGTTGCGCCAGCGGGACGATCGCGGTAGGCGAAGCGCTTCGTTATATCCGCGATGATTTCGCTGACGTGATGGTCGCGGGCGGCGCCGAGTCTCCGCTGAGTCCGCTCACTTTCGCTGCGTTCACGATTATCAAGACGATGAGCCAGTTCACCGGCGACCCCGCGGAGGCCTGCCGGCCGTTCGATCGGCTGCGCGACGGCTTCGTCATGGGCGAGGGCGCGGCCTCGTTAGTCATTGAAGAACTCGAGCATGCCCGCGCGCGCGGCGCGCACATCTACGCGGAGGTGCTCGGCTACAGTTTGAACAACGACGCCTTTCACATGACCTCGCCGCTCCCGGGCGGCGAGTCGTGCATTCGCGCGATGCGCGACGCGCTGGCCGACGCGCAGCTCGGCCCGGAGCAGATCGATTACATCAACGCCCACGCCAGTTCCACCCAGCTCAACGACAGCACCGAGACGATGTCGATCAAGGAAGTCTTCGGCGCGCACGCGCACAAGATTCCGGTCAGCGGAACCAAGGCTTACACCGGGCATCCGTTAGGCGCGACCGGCGCGATCGAGGCCGCGATCTGCGCGTTCACGATCGATCGCGGCTGGATCGCGCCGACTTTGAACTGGGAAAATCCCGACCCGGCCTGCGACCTCGACGTCGTCCCGCAGCATGGACGCGAGGCCGAGGTCAATTATGTGCTGAGCAACTCGTTTGGTTTCGGCGGGATCAATGCGTGCATCGTGCTCGGGCGAGTTGGTTCGTGAATCGAGAATCGAGATTCGTCACATCGGCGGAACGCGCCTCCTGCGATTCACGATTCACGGGCCCGGCGTCCCCGCCGGCAATTGACGGCGCCCCCGCGCGCTCCTAACATGCGCGCGTGCAAGTCGAACTGGAGCAGCTCCTCATCCTGCAGGATCGCGCGCAAAAGATCCGGCAGGTCGAAGCGGAACTGAGGAGCATCCCGCTGGAGCGCAAGTCGCTCGACGCCCAGGGGGCCGCCGCTTCCGCCAAACTCGAGGCGCTCAAGGACAAGGCGCGCCACATCGAGATGGACAAGAAGAAGCTCGAGCTCGATGTCGGGACACGGAGCGAAAGCATCGCCCGGCTCAAGACGCAGCAATACGAGACGCGCAAGAACGATGAATTCTCCGCGATGGGCCGCGAGATCGAGCGTTACCAAGCGGAGATCAGCGCGCTGGAAGATCAGGAACTGGAATTGATGGAACAGGCCGACGTGCTGAAGGCGCAGGTCGCGACCGAGGACGCGGCTACCGCACGCGCGAAGCAATCGATCGCGGGCCAAGTGACGAATCTCGATTCCAAACAGGCAACGCTGACTTCCCGGCTCGAGGAATTAAAGAAAGAGCGGGAAGAGCTGGCCACGAAAGTGGATGAAGATTTGCTCGATCTTTTCAATCGGCTTTTCGCGAGCAAAGGCGACGCGGCGGTCGTGGGGTTGGAGCACGATGTCTGCACCGGTTGCCACATGAAAGTGACCGCCGCGACCTCAGTGCGGGTGCGCGGCGGAAAAGAGATCGTGAGCTGCGAACAATGCGGCCGGATTCTTTATAACGTCGTCTGATTCAATTCCGAATCTGGAAACCAGGGAATTCACTAGGATCTGGAAGCCAGGAAACCAAGAAGGAATTAGGAAAGCAGGAAAAAGAAGAGGGACTCGGCGCGGCTCAGACTCTTCTTCTTTTCCTGCTTTCCTATTTTCCTGATTCCTCCTTCTGCCTGGCTTGCCTAATATCTTCTTCCTCCTGGTTTCACGCCACGGCGCATCTGCGACCTGGTTTCCAGATTTTTTTTGAGGTTCTCGTTAGACGTTGAAGCGGAATTCTACGACGTCGCCGTCCTTGACGACGTATTCCTTGCCTTCGATCCGCAGTTTGCCGGCTTCGCGCGCCTTGGCGAACGAGCCTAACGAGATCAGGTCGTCGAAGTGGACGGTCTCGGCCGCGATGAAGCCGCGTTCGAAATCGGAGTGGATGACTCCGGCCGCGGCCGGCGCCTTGTCGCCTTCGTGGATCGTCCAGGCGCGCGTTTCTTTTTCGCCGGTCGTGAGGTAGGTGCGCAAACCGAGGAGGTGATAGACCGCGCGGATGAGCGCGCCGACGCCGCTTTCTTCCACGCCGAGATCGCGCAGGTATTCGGTCGCCTCCGCTTCCGGGAGATCGATCAGCTCGCTTTCGATCTGCGCGCTGATCACGACGGCTTCAGTCGCGAGGTGATTGCGCGCGTAGTCCTGGACGGCGCGGACATGTTTGGCGGCCTCGCTGCCTGAATCAGCGTCCCCGGCGACCGCGACGAGATCGCTCTCGCCGACATTGCAGGCGAAGAGGGTAGGCTTGGAAGTAAGCAGGAAGAATTCGCGCGCGGGGACCTTTTCTTCGTCCGCCAGCTCGAGCGTGATCGCGGGCTTTCCCGAATCGAGATGCGGCAGCAGTTTTTCGATCACGGCGGTCTCGGCCTTCGCCGTCTTGGAGCCGGCCCGCACTTCCTTCTGCAAACGGTCGCGCCTTTTCCCTAACGACGCCAAGTCAGCCAGGATGAGCTCGGTGTTGATGACCTCGATGTCGCGCACGGGATCGATCGTGCCGCTGACGTGATGGATGTCGCCGCTCTCGAAGCAACGCACGACCTGGACGATGGCGTGGACCTCGCGGATGTGACTGAGGAACTGGTTGCCGAGCCCTTCGCCCGCGCTCGCCCCTTTTACGAGGCCCGCGATATCGACGAACTCGATCGCAGCCGGGATGATTTTTTGCGAATGGGAAAGCTCCGAGAGAACGGCGAGCCGCGGGTCGGGCACGGTCACGACCCCGAGGTTGGGGTCGATCGTGCAAAAGGGATAGTTCGCCGCCTGCGCCTTGCGGGTGCGGGTAACGGCGTTAAAGAGGGTGGACTTGCCAACGTTAGGCAAACCCACGATTCCGGCGCTCAACATAGGCGCGGAGGCTACGGCGGAAGCGGCCGGGCCGCAATTGCCCGGGCGGCTGGAAATTAGTTGAGGGAGTGGATCGGCGCGCGCTGGAGATGCGAGCTCCCGCAGCCTATTCGGTTTTAGGGCATGGCCCGCGGCGACAGAAAGAGCGATTCTTTAGATGAGGGTTTGCTGCTCAACGTCGCTCTCCGGTTTCACATTCTTGAAATTCAGGTCCGGTTCGTAATCGGGATGCTCGGCGCGTTGCGTGTTGTCGAGCAAACCTTCGATCGTAAGCAATTGCACGCGCGCAAACTTCTTTCCGGCCGTGCCCTCATAGAAGCCGACCGAAGCCGCGTCCTTCACTATCGCCGGCGTCGGTGAATCCAGGGAAATGAAGGTCGCGATCCCCGCCTTCTCCCGCTCCCGCACATGATTGAGCACGCGCGCATCATCGGGATTGATTCCGCCGCCCTTCACACTCACCACGATCTTGCGCACCTCCTTCCTGTCGAGATCGCGGAAGAATTTCACTCCATCGATCCCCGTATCTGCGCCCTTCTTCTTGCCTTGGAACGGCTGCGCCTCCACCAGCGAGACCGCCCACCACTGAAATTGATACTTGTCCCGCAGCGCCAGATTCCGCGCGCCCTCGAAATCCTTCGGCGTGCCGTGCACCTCAAACTTCGCCCGGCCTTTTTAGCGATCCTTCAGCCGCTTCTCGATCAACGAGATTGCCAAATGCGTGATATCGATCCCGATCCATTTTTCCGCTTCAACTTCTGCGCCGCATCCACCGCCGTCCCGCACCCGCAGAACGGATCGAGCCCCACGTCGCCTTCGTTGCTGCTCGCCCAAATCATTCGTTCCAACAGCGTTACTGGCTTTTGCGTTGGATAACCCAAACGCTCGTTTCCCGCCGGGTTGATCTTGTCAATGTCATCCCAAATATCAGCGCCCACGGCACCCTTGAGTTCATCCCAATACCGTTTGATGTAGGGCCATCCGCCCATACGAGCCGAGAGAATGACGGCTCCGCGACTGACGCACAACCAAATGACCATAGGGCTGATTTCGGATCCCGGTGTATACTTTGATTAGTACCGAAAGACATCACGCTGCTGACATCGGACAGGCCCCAGAAAGGGCAACCGGAACAGAGACGCCCCCACCGCAGATCGACCTTGTTGCGTTCGCTGACTTTCTTTTTGCCAATCGAGAAGAGATTACGCGCCAGTGGGTGATGGCAGTGGATCGAAGCCCCCAGGTGGAAACTTCCGAAGATCTCGGGTATCGGCAGCTGGTGGATCACCTCCCGCAGCTCTGTAGCGAGTTGGCCACGATCGTGCGCGAGGCGAGCGCAGTCGCGCAACATGATGAGGCGGCGATTTACGCAAGGTGCACGGCACGAAGCGCTGGAAGCAGGGATATCGGCTGGAGGAGTTGATCCGCGAAATCTGCATCATTCGCCGCGATTTTTTTGACCGCTGGTTCGACGCCTTCGAGCAGCAGGAGCGGCCCTTCGCGCAACCTTCGCGGCGCGCCGCGAAACGGGTGGTGCACCGATTTTTTGACGATGTGATGGTCGGCTCGACGCTCCAGTTTGTGGAAGAGCAACGACAACGCCTCGAAGAATCGCGCGCGCGGGTGCTGGCGGAAAAAGAGCGCGCTGAAGCCGCGAACGAAGCAAAGACGATATTCATCTCCTCGGTCAGTCATGAGCTTCGGACGCCGCTGGTCCCTATCCTGATGGAAGCTTCGAGCCTCGCCGTAGACAAAACGGTTTCCGAAAAGACGCGAGAGGCCGGAAGGACGATCGAGCATCACGCCCGTCTGGAGGGAGCCTTGATCGATGATCTTCTCGATGCTTCGCGTTCGACGCGCGAGTTGCTCACGCTGAATCGGCGGCCGATGGATGTGCACGGATGTCTTAACGACGCGCTCAGTTTCTGCGCGCTCGACTTTGCTCCCAAAGAAATCGAACCGCAGTTAAGTCTCTCCGCGGAGGCGTCGGGTGTGAGCGGTGATTACGCCCGCCTCCTGCGGGTTTTTTGCACGCTCTTGCGCAATGCGATCAACTTAAGTCCTCCGGCCGGGCGTGTCGCCGTGACTACGCGGAATGCCGCCGGGGTCGATCCTGATCTCCATTCAGGATAGTGGCATCCGTTTGGAAAGCTCCGTCCGCGACGAGTTGTTCATGCCCTTCGAAGAAGGGCGGAGATCGGAGTTCGGCCGCAGCGGTCTGGGCTTGGGTCGCTATATCTGTAAATTGACTGTCGAAGCGCATGGGGGCTCCATCGCCGCGCAAGCCAGTGCCAGCGGCGGAGCCATTTTCATTGTCAGCCTGCCCCTCGCGTAATTGTGGAGGAATTGATGCCCGCCGCTCGTGTCCTCGTCGTGGAAGATCATCCTGCTACCGCGCGCGGCCTAAAGAGATACTTGGAGTTAACAGGTCACAGGGTGGAGGTCGCCTCTGATATCAAGTCGGCCTTACACCTTGCCGCAACCGTCGACTTTGAGGCCCTGGTTTGTGATTTGATGCTGCCGGACGGCACCGGTTGGGAACTGATGGAAACGCTGAGTGAGCAGTGGCCAGTCCGCGGGATTGCGTTCTCCGCCTACGGTGAACGGGAAGACCTCGAGAGGAGCAAAGCAGCCGGATTCGCCGAGCACATTGTCAAAGGCTCATCGGCGGAGACGCTGGTCGCCGCGATTAGCCGCTTAGCTGGTTCGCAAGCGCAAGCGGATTGAATCGAAATTACTTAGGCTCCGCGGGGAGTGTAAAGCTGAAGGTCGCGCCGGAGCCGTGGACGCTCTCGGCGCTCACTGTGCCTCCGTGAGCTTCCACGATCTGTTTCACAATCGTGAGCCCGAGCCCGCTGCCTTCTTTCTTCGGATCGCTCGCCAGTTTGTGGAAAACGCTCGAGAGCATTTCCAGCGGAATCCCCGCGCCGTTGTCCTGCACGACACACGTCACTGTCTCCGCCTCTTCGCGCGCGCTAATCACAATCCGGCCGCGGGCCGCGTATTTAAAAGCGTTGCCGAGCAAGTTCTGAAAGACCTGAGAGATGAGGCCGGCATCAGCGAAGACGGTGAGGAAATGCGAGATCTCGTTCGCCACCTCGATGTCGTGTTTGGATGAAACCGCTTTCAGATCGAGGACAAGCCGCTGAACCAAAGGCCGTAGTTCAAAGGTGCGCCGCTCCGGCTGAAACGAACTCCCCGCCCCGGAGGGACGCGCCTTCGCCTTGAGCACCTTCTGAATCAATTCCTCCACCCGCCGCAGGTTCCGGCGCAGGGCAGCAAAAATCTCATCCGTCGTCCCGGACCGGGCCTCACCTAATTCTTCTTTCAGCTCGTCGGTCAATAACGAGACGGCGTTCAGCGGGGTGCGCAGATCGTGCGCGATGAAGGCGAGGTGCTCATCCTCCTGCTCTTTCCGAATCAGCGCCTGCTGCGCGGCAAAGGCGGTCACGGCCAGCCGCACGGCCTCGTCGATGCGGTGATTGATAATGCGCGCCGCCTCGCCCACGACGAAAAGGCCGTGCCCGTCTGCTACCGTAATGAAGGCCGTCCGCAGGAGATTGTATTCCGCCACCACTTCACCCACATCGAGGCCATCGTGAAAGCGCTGCACCCCGTGTACTGGCGGACTTCCCGCGGCGTGCTCGACGGAAAGAACGCCCGCACTGCTAAGCGCCAGATCGCGCGTGATCTCAGCGATGAGGTCCGGGAGGTGATCGGTGATCGTCGGCTTATCGAGCTTCAGGTCCCGCAAAAGCTCACTGGCCCGCGACCGCCACTCACTAATGATCTCTTCCTGGCACCCTTCGAAGACCTCGGCGAGATGTTCGACGGTGCAATGTTCCTGAGCCGGCACTGCTGAACTTGCCACACGACATGGCTTATACCAGCCGAGAACGTGATCGAACCACCTGACTACTTCCGTCGTTCATCCGGCTCCTTCGCGACGCCTTTGAAAGGCTTGCCGTCGCTTTTTACGTCCATGAACTCACCCTTCTTTTTGCTGCCGGGCGTTTCGTTCCGCTTCGTCCAGGCTTTCGTGACCGGATTCTTTGACTGGGTGCGCGCGGTGACCGCGCCTTTGCGTGAGCCTTTGCCGGTGTCTTTCGCCATAATGGATTGTCGCTTGGTTAGCCGAGAATACAACCTGGAGCGGTGAGCGACAAGCTTTATACGTGGGTTACGGTCGGCGGCCGGGGAAACTCTATCTCGGGGTAGCGAAATCGAGCCTCGGGGCGGCGAAATTGAGTCTCCGGATAACGGAATCGAGCCTCGGGGTGGCGAAGTCAGGTCTCGGGGTCGCGCGGAGAGGGCTCGGCGTCGCAAAATGGACGCTCCGGGTGACGCTGAGCGAACTCGGGATTTCGCGACGAAGGCTCATCGCCGCCGGAGCATGGCTCGGCCTGGGCGAAGGCCGGCTGAGTGTAAGACGAAGGTTACTCTGAGAGCTACAAGACGCGCTCGAATTTTTTCGAAATCTTGGCTTGATCCCAGTTTTTCGATTTTTGTTTTCAGCGGCACTATGACCCAAGAACAAGACAACATCACTACGATGTTCCAGACGACGTTGACTATCTCGATAGTCAGAATGCCGTTTGGAGCGGAACCCAGCCTTCGTCGATGCATGACTCGAGCCAGAGCGGGCATCGAAGCGATTGATACGGCTTCGGATAAACAGCAAACTCCCACCACCGGCATCACCGGGGATAAGAAGACGCTGCGCGATGATCTCGAAGCCCAGACACTCGAGATTGCTGATCAGCTCTCCGCCCTGGCGGCGAAGACTAACGACGCGAATCTCGGCGCCCAGGTCGAGATGTCGAAGTCGTCCCTCGACAAG
Source organism: Chthoniobacterales bacterium (assembly GCA_038233495.1). GTDB lineage: Bacteria > Verrucomicrobiota > Verrucomicrobiia > Chthoniobacterales > UBA10450 > Palsa-1392. The sequence goes on from JBBSLW010000048.1 coordinate 10,675, forward strand.
ATGATGACAGCACGCTCGAACAAACGGCGGAGCGAGTGGTCGGCCTGGCGAATGACCACGTCGCCGCGCTGGCCGACTTCGATGTCGTGGCGGCCGACGTGACCGCGCTGGAAGCCGCGCGCGCCGCTTTCGCCGGCAAGAAGACGTCACCGCGCATGGCGACCGGCGACCGCAAAGCGCAAACCGAGTCGTTACCTACGCTGATCGGAAAAGTGCGGAGCATTTTCCGGAACGAACTCGACAAGATGGTGACGAAAAAGAAGAAGACGATCTCGACTTCTACAACGGCTACTTCGTCGCGCGCGTGATTGTGAGTCGCGCCGCAACGCACAAGAAAAAGGCGACGACTCCTTCGAATCCATAAACCGCGCGGAGCGCTTAGGCCGGGGCTGGGGCGCTCTGGAACGCGCGAGATTTTAACTCGCGACCTGTCGCCGCGTCCGAGACCGAATCGCTGAGCAACACCAGGGCGGAAAAACGGGTGGACTTACCAACGTTAGGCAAACCCCCGATCCCGGCGCTCAACATAGGCGCGGAGGTTGCGGCGGAAGCAGTCGCCCTGCAATTGCCCCTGCTCAGTTGAGCCCAACGGGTTGCCGCTCGAGATGCGCGGCCACGGTCGAGGCGAGGCGATCGGGGAGGTAGGGTTTGGCCAGGAAACCGAATTCCTTTTCCTGCTCGAAATCCTCCCCGAGCAGTTCGGCACTGTAGCCACTGGTGAAGATGACTTTCAGATCGGGCTTTTCGACAATGAGAGTATGGGCGAGTTGCCGGCCAGAAATGGATTCCGGCATGACGACGTCGGTCAGGAGCAGATCGATCTCGTCGCGATGCTCGGACCAAACCTTGAGGGCGTCACGTCCATTGGCGGCCGTGAGCACGCGATAGCCGAGGACGTCGAGCGCCTGCCCGACGAAGTCGCGTAACATCTCTTCATCCTCTACGACCAGAATGGTGACGCTCTCCGTGGGCACGGATGCGGCCTGCGGCCTTGTGGGCTGGACGGTTTCCGCCGCAACTTCATCCACGCTGAGGGGGAAGAACGCGCGAATGGCGGTGCCGCGCCGAGGTGCGCTCTCCACTTCAATCCAGCCGCCGTGTTGCTTCAGCACGCCATAGACGGTGGCGAGGCCCATCCCGGTGCCTTCACCCGAGCCCTTGGTCGTGAAAAACGGCTCGAAGATGCGGGCCACGGTGGCTGCGTCCATCCCTTTGCCGGTGTCTTTGACGAGCAGACAAATGTGTCGCCCGGGCTGCGCCTCGGGATTGCGCGTGAGCGCTGTCTCATCCGTCTCGATCTCATGCGTCGCGATCGTCAGTTTGCCGCCCTCCGGCATGGCGTCACGGGCATTGAGAGCGAGATTCATGATGACCTGATCGACGCTGCCCGAATCGGCAAAAACCGGCGGCAAATCGGGCGTGAGCTGGATGTCGAAAGCGATGTGTTCGCCGATGACACGGCGCAGCATCGCGACGGTTTGCTCGATCACGCCGTTGAGGGCGATCGGCCGGCGCTGAATGATTTGTTTGCGACTGTAGGCGAGTAATTGGCGGGTCAGCGCGGTGGCGCGTTCCGCGGCGCGCTCCACCTGTTGGAGGGAGACGGTCAATTTTTCGTCGAGGAGCGGATTGCGCAGTTGGAGCGAAGTGTTGCCCAGGATGACAGTGAGAATGTTGTTGAAATCGTGCGCCACCCCGGCGGCGAGGCGGCCGACCGCCTCCATCTTCTGGGCCTGGCGCAGTTCGTTCTCGAGCCGGCTGCGCGCCGTAATGTCCTGCAGAATGAGCAACTGATAGGGCGCGTCGCCGAGGTTGAGAATCTGGGCCGTGATGAGGACCTCGCGGGTCTCGCCGGAGTGGGTTCGGATCGAGGCCGGTAATTCCTGAACCGTGCGCTGGTCCACGAGGCCGGCTGCGATTTTCTCGTCAATCTCGGGTTCCGCCCATAACTGGGCGCCGTCGGCCAGCGCCGTTGTGCGGGAGGCGCCCAGGAGTGCGACGAAGCTGTCGTTGACATCCAGATAACCGCTGATGTCCAAACGCCGAATCGCCATCGGCAGGGGGCTGCCATGAAAGGCCTTGGAAAATCGCTCCTCCGAATGACGCAAGGCGGCCTCCGCCATCGTGCGCTCCGCGACCTCGCCCGTGAGCTCGGCATTGGCCGCGCGCAACTCCGCCGTGCGCTCGTTGACGAGAGCTTCCAAGTCCTCCATTTGGCGATGCGCGATCTGGGTCAGCTCCCATTTTCGACAGAGAGCGTGCGCCATCTGGAGGACCTCCACGTTGTCGAAAGGCTTTTTGAGAACAAGCATCTGGTCGGTGTTTCCGATGCTCTTGGCGATTTCGTCCCAGGAATAATCCGAGTAAGCCGTGCAAATGACAATCTGCAGATCGGGAAAATCTTTCCAGATGCGCGAGATGGTCTCGATCCCGTCCCATCCCGGCGGCATGCGCACATCGACGAACGCCACCGCGTAGGGAAGGCCTTCGGCGGCGGCCGCCCGCACTTTTTCCAGCCCCTCCTGGCCTTGAAAGGCCGAATCGATCTGGAAACTCCACGATTTCGGAGCAACGACGCTTTCACCGAAGAGCGCTGCTTCATCGGCATCGAGCCCTTCGGTTAGTTTCGCATCCGGCGGGCTGAGAATTTTGCGAAAGTCTTCGTGAATGGACGGGTTATCGTCGATCACGAGGATACGACGGTTTTCCGGCTGAGATGTTAAGGTGGTTCTGTTCATGTTTTTGGTGTCGTCGCGGCGAGTGGGAGTTCCAAAGTAAAAGCAGCACCGTGGCCCGGGCCGGCGCTGGCCACCGAGAGGGAGCCGCCCATGCCGCGTGCCGCCAGTGCGCCGCTGTGCAATCCAAAGCCGTGGCCTTCTTCTTTGGTCGTAAAACCGTGCGCGAAGACGCGGGTAAGATTTTCCTCCGAGATGCCGATCCCGTTATCGGTCACCACGATGTGAGCGCTCAGTTCCTTGGCGGCGAAAATGGAAACGGTGATCCGCTTGTCGGTGTGTTTCACTTCGTCGAGCGCATATTTCGCGTTGCGCAGGAGGTTGATGAGAATCTGCAGAACCTTATGCCGGTCCACCCGGACATACGGCACCGGTGAGAATTCGCGCTCGACCACGACCCGATGGCGCTGGAATGCGCCGATGTTCATGGCGAGCGCATCCTCGACCAGTTGATGCGGAGGCAGATTTTCGAAGACGCCGCTGACTTTGGCGTAGCTTTGCTGCATTGCGACGACCTCTTTGATGTGCTCGATGTTGCGCCCGAGTTGATCGGCTTCCTCGAGGAGCTCGGCGTTTTCCGCGAGGAAAAATTCTCCCAGCTTCGCCAAATACCCCGGCAGCTTCTGTCCGTTGGCGTCTTTCGTGAGATATTCGCCGAGGTCGCCATTCTGCCGGTTCAGGAGGGCGGCGGCTTGCGCGAGCTTCGGCGCCTTGGAGCGGCGTAATTTTTCGACGACCAGGTTGGCGGAGACGTTGACGCTGTTGAGCACATTGCCCACGTTGTGGAGCACGCCGGTGGCCACCTCGGCCATCCCGGCGAGCCGGGAGGTTTCGAGCAACTTTTGCTGTGAAACGCGCAACGCTTCCTCCGCCTCCCGGCGTTCCGTCATGTCGCGCATCACCGTCGAGAGATATTCCACGCCGCCCTTGGAATTCCGGTGCGCGATGAGGACCTGCGAGACGTGTATCTCCGCACCGTGATGATCGTAGATGGCGGTCTCGCCGGCCCAGGATCCGTTTTCCAAGGCGAGGGGAAAGCCGTTTTCGACCACGATCGCGCGCGCCCACTCCGGTTGCAGGTCGAAGATTTTCAAAGCGCTGAGGTCGTCTCCGTCGCCCAGTCCGAGGAGCTCTCGGCCGGCTTGATTCAGGTAGAGAGCTTTCCCACTCGGGTCGGCGTTGATCACGATGTCGGGTGTCGCTTCAAGGATGGCGGTGAGACGGGCATGGGCTGCTTCGGCACGCTGGCGCTCGCTGATCTCGCGCTGGAGCGCGCCGACCTGATCCTGCAATTTTCCCTGCGCGCTTTGCACAGCGCTGTCTTGCGATTGGATCTGCGCGAGCATTTGATTGAACGCGTCGGTCAGAAAGCCCACTTCGTCGCCGCACACTTTTGGTGCCCGGACGGAATAATCCTTCTGGTCTGCGATGGTGCGCGCGGTGCCGGCGAGGCTGAGGATCGGCTGCGTAATGAACCGTTGAAATTGACTCGAAAGAACAAACGCGCAGAGAAGGGAGGCGGCGAGGACGAGAGCGAAGATGCCGCCGAAAAGCCTGAGCAGTTGTGCCGTCATGGCGTGCAAATCCGCCAGGAGATAGAGCGTTCCTCCCCGCTTGCCATTGAGCAGGACCGGCTGGGCGAGGAGAATGCGATTGCCGTTGATCTGGAATCCTGCCCGGGGCCGGGCCGATTGGATTTCCACCTCGTCGCGCGCCGCGCCGAAAAACGCCAGCCGCTGCCGGTCCATCAATTCCAGGCGTGCGCTCACAATTTGCGGCATCGTCTTCAAGCCGCTGAGGATCTGTGCGGCCGCGTCCTCGTCTTTGAACATGACCGCGGCGGCGCAATTGTGGGCCGTGATTTCGCCGACGACGGCCAGCTCATGGGCCGACTGCTGTCGCAAAGTGTAGGCCTGAAAATAGAAGAGCGCGGCAAAGGCAAGGAGCAGCACCACGCCCGAGATCAACATGATCACGAGCATGATCTTTTGCCTGATTGGGCGGTCGCGCAGCTTGAACATGCAGTCTCCGAGGTGGGTTCAAAGCTACTTTTGAGCCCCGCGGAAAAATTTCGTTGGGCCGGGCGAAAAATCCCTGCGCCAAGATTGTGCGGCCTTGCTGGAACATCTCTTGCTTCCATCAACTCCCTCACAACTATCCAATGAACCTCGACACTCCCGAAGTGGCCGAACCAATCAAACAGGCCCACCTTCCATCCGAGGAGGAGCTTCCGAGGCGGAGCAGTTCCGCGCCTGTCACTGCGCACGGTTGGCGGGTGTTCACGGCCGTTCTGCTCCTCGCGACCGCATTTGCACTCGGGTTTGGGTTATGGAGCCTTTCCCTCCGGCTCGCCCCGCAGATCACCGCCCCCGCCTCCGCGGAATCGGCCTATGTCGCATCGTTTCCGGAGAAAAGCATCGCGGTGCTTCCGTTCGCGGATTTGAGCGAGAGCGAGGCGCAGCAACACCAACCAGCGCTCGCGGAGGCGGTCCAGGATGACATCATCAACGGGCTCTCCAAGATCGCCGATTTGCGGGTGATCAGTCGCACTTCCGTCAGCAGCTACGCGCCAGACCAGCCGCGCAACCTGCGCGCCATCGCCCAAAGCCTCGGAGCCGGCCATCTTCTCGAGGGGACGGCGCGTCGCGAGGGCCAGAAAGTGCGAATCACGGTGCAACTGACCGACGCCCGCCGCGGGACCAGCTTATGGACCGTTAATTACGAGCGCGATCTCGCCCACGTCTTCGGAATGCGGGGAGACCTCCTGGAAAAAATTTCCTCTCAGCTTCACGCGACCATTTCGGCGGACGAGAAAACCGCCATTGACGAACAGCCCACGCACGATCTTGCCGCCTACGCGCTTTACGTCCAGGGCAAGACCCTCATCGCAAGTGTCTCCAGCGCGCAAATTAACGATAAGCTGCTCCAAGCGGTGCAAGCACTCGATCAAGCCGTCGCGCGCGATCCGGACTTTTATCTCGCCTGGTGCCAACTGGCCGCGGCGCACAATTATATTTATTTTTTCGGTTTTGATCGTACTGCCGCCCGTCTCGCTTCGGCCGAGGCGGCTCTGCAAACCGTCGTTCGCCTGCGTCCGGAGGCCGGTGAAACCCATCTGGCGAAGGCCAATTTTCTCTACCGTTGCCTTCTCGATTATGACCGGGCCCGGGCCGAGCTGGCCCAGACCCAGCGCGCTCTGCCTAACAATTCGGAAGCGTTCGAGTTGGCCGGTTACATCGATCGGCGCCAGGGTTTGTGGAACGAATCGGCCCGCAGCTTGCAACGAGCGCTGCAACTGGA
>JBBSLW010000049.1:0-16652 GCA_038233495.1 Chthoniobacterales bacterium
CAGAAAGCGGTCACCGAATTCAACGGCAAAACCGTTGAAGGCCGGCCCCTGACCGTGAACGAAGCTCGTCCGCGTGAAGCGCGTCCGGGTGGCGGTGGCGGCGGTGGACGCGGCGGCTACGGCGGCGGCGGTGGTGGCGGCTACGGCGGCGGTGGCGGAGGCTACGGCGGTGGTGGCGGCTACGGCGGCGGCGGTGGTGGCGGCGGACGCCGCGACGGCGGTTCGCGGCGCGGACGCTAAACAATCGAACAACAACCTTTGCAAAAGCGCCCGGGGAAAACCGGGCGCTTTTTTTGTTCGGGGGAAACCGGCCGTCCGCGCGGGGAGCGGCGAATCCTTCGTGGAGCGACAGGATCCACCCGCGCTCCGCCGCAAACTCCAACTCTTAGGGCTGAAGAATCACGCTCCACCGCCGCAAAAATCAATTCGAACAAGAACATCGAGATTCCTCCCATCTCCAAGACCACCGCCGGAGCCGCTACTGGCGCAGTCGTGGGAGCGATCGCCGGACCGGTCGGTGCGGTCGTCGGGGGCGTGATCGGCGCGGCCAGCGGGAAACGGCCGAGAGCAACAAGCCGATGATGCCGGCGATCAAGCGGACCGCCCGCCAGGCAGCCCGCGGAGCGAAGTCGTGGCCAAAACCGCCCAGGCCGCGGTGCCGGTGGCGAAACGTGCCGTCGAGGCCGTCACGCCGGGCAAATCGAGCCGCGCCGGAGCGAAGAAATCCAGTGGCCGCGCGAAATCGAGCATAGCCGCCTCCCGCTCTCCGAAAAGGCGCGCCAGTGCCAGCCGGAAAAAGAGCGAGCGCCAGCAGCCCTAAACGCGGCCGGATGTAGGCGCTTCTTGCGGGTTCCGCCCTACAAGACACACCGGCCTCGGAAAAAACTTTGGATCGGGCAAAAAAAGTCCTGTCAGTTCGCCTCCGACCTGACACCGTCGGCCCTAATTGCCGCAAGAAACCGGCACGAATACCTGCAGAATATCTCCATGAACACTGAGCAAGATTATCCTAACAGTCGCCCTTGTGACGGGAATGACAGCCGCAGTCGAGGCTCAACAGGCCATCGGAACTGGTATTTATACTGAAAACTTTAATGGTATCGGCAGCGGGCGTCCGAGTAATTGGTCACTTTCAATCAATGCGACTGCCACAACGTTGGGGACTCAAGGGGCTGCTTACGACTCTACCGCGACCAGTTGGGCGGATACGGGCGGGACGTTAAGAACGTTGCATCCGCGACTGGGTTGACGAGCGCGGCTACGGTAGCAGCACAGAGCGCCTCGACAAATCGGGCCTTCGGTATTGCGGCAATCTGGCACGTTTGGAGACCCTGGAGCCTCGTTCAGCTTTAATTTAGCACGTCAGGTGTGCAGGTAAGTGCCATCTCCATCGATTGGATGATGCTGAGCGTGCAGACTCGCTCGACGATTTTTTCAATTCAGTATAGAGTTGGGGCGAGTCCTTCTTCTCTCACAACCTTGGGTACTTGGTCGGATCCCGGCGCTTTTGGCACAACAAATTTCGGCTTCACTCCCGCTGATATCGGAACGAATTTGAACAATCAGTCGAATCTTTATTTCCGGGTCGTGGCTCTTACCGCCTCAACTAATACGGGCAGCCGCGATACCATCGGTCTTGATAATTCTTCGATTACGGCCGCTCCCATTCCCGAGCCATCCGTCTACAGCTCCTCGGGGTGGGCCTGCTTTTCTGCGGCCAGCGCTTCCTGCGCCGCCGCAAATCTGCCTAACGATTTTTTTTGTTGCCCGGGATAAAGTCTAGCGTTCCCCGAGCAGCTCGTAGGAGAGAATGCTCAGGCAATAAATCGCGGCCGTCTCCACCCGCAGGATGATGGGCCCGAGGGTGAGCGGGGCGCAGCCGTGAGAACGCGCGAGCGCGATCTCCGCCGGGGTGAAATCGCCTTCCGGCCCGATCAGCATAAGGATGCGCGCGGGCTGCGCGCCGTCGTGCGCCTGCGCATATTCGGCCAGGATCTTCTTCAGGTGCATCGCGCCCGGCTGAAGCGAGCCGATCAGCCGCAGGTCGAAGTGTAGCGGCGCCCGTGTCGGGCGCGGGGAGGGGGTCTGATTTTGCTCCGTTTTTGCGGGCGACACGCCCGCCGCTACACCGGCGGGACCGCCGGAATCGAGTTCGGCGAAAAAGTCGGTCGGCGAACGGGGCGTGTGAACTTCCGGGATCCAGTTTTGCCCGCACTGCTTGGCGGCCTCGAGCGCGACGGTCTGCCACTTGGCCCGCTTCTGCGGCGCGCTCTCCGGGTCGAGCTGCACGACGGTGCGGGCGGAGAGAAACGGGAAAATTTCGGCCGCGCCGATCTCGACCGCTTTCTGCACGATCAGGTCCATGTTTTTCCCCTTCGGGATGGCCTGGGCAAGGGTGATGCGGGCGCGGAGCGGCGGGTTGAGGGCTTCGTGCAGGATCCGCAGCTGGACCGCGCCGCTGGCGAGGGCGGTGATCTCGGCGGTGGCTTCGCGCCCCGCGCCATCGAAGAGGACGACGCGCTCGCCGACCTGCAAACGCAGGACGCTCCGCGCATGATGCGCCTCCGACCCGGTCAGGGTGGCGGCGGACCAGTCGTCCGGGGCGAGATGGAAACGGTGCATAAAAGGCATTCTCTGATCCGTGTTTAATCTGTGTTCATCCGTGGCTAAAAAATCGCCACGAAAAGACGGGAATCAGGAAAGCAGGAAAAGAGGAGCCACAGATGAACACGGATAAAAGACATTCTGTAATCCGTGTTACATCCGTGTTCATCTGTGGCTAAGACCGCCTCCCTTCCTGGTTTCTTGGCTTCCAAATTTAAATAAGAAACTCCGCGTGCAGGGTTAGCCTAACGGAAGAATTCCTTAGCGCGTTCGAAGAAGCTGCGGTGGAGCGGGCTGTTGTCTTCCCCGCAGAGGGCGGCGAATTCTTCCAGTTTCTGGCGTTGCTCGCCGTTCAGGCGGGTCGGGACTTCGACGAGGAGGCGCGCGAAGAGGTCGCCTCGCTCCCGGCCGTTGACGTGGACCACGCCTTTGCCCTTGAGCCGGAAACTTTGTCCGCCCTGGGTGCCGGCCGGGACGCGCAGGCTGGCTTTTCCTTCGAGGGTCGGGACGGGGACTTCGCCGCCAAGCGCCGCGGTGGTGAAGGAGATGGGCACTTCGCAGAAGAGGTTGTCGTCTTCGCGCTGGAAAATCGGGTGTTCCTTGACGTGGACGACGATGTAGAGGTCGCCCTGGCCGCCGCCGCGGATGCCGGCTTCGCCGTTGTTCGTGGAACGCAGCCGCGAGCCGTGGGCGATCCCGGCCGGGACTTTGATCTTGATCCGGCTGGTTTTCTCGACCCGGCCTTCGCCGCCGCAGATGTCGCACGGTTTCTCGATCACTTCGCCGAGGCCGCGGCATTGCGGGCAGGTTTGCGAGACCTGAAAAAATCCGCGCGAGCTGACGACCTGGCCGCGCCCGCGACAAGTCGGGCAGGTGACGGCGCGCGAGCCAGCGGAGGCGCCGCTGCCCTCGCACTTGTCGCAGGTGCCGAGCTTGCGCACTTCGATCTCTTTCTCGACGCCGAAGGAGGCTTCCTCGAGCGTGATCTGCATGTCGTAACGCAGGTCGCTCCCGCGCTGGCTGCCATCGGCTCCCGCGGCCGCGCCGCCGCCGAAGAAGGTCTCGAAAATCCCGCCCGCGCCGCCGCCCGCTCCGCTGAAGACTTCGCGAAAGATATCGAAGGGATCATGAAACCCGCCGCCGCGCCCGCCCTGGGAAAAAGCGGCGTGCCCGTAGCGGTCGTAGGCGGAGCGTTTATCGGCATCTATCAGGACGTCGTAGGCTTCGCCCAGCTCCTTGAACTTCTCTTCGGCCTGCGCGTCGTCGGGGTTTTTGTCGGGATGGAATCTGACCGCGAGCTTGCGATAAGCACGCTTGATCTCATCGCCGGATGCATTGCGCTCGACGGTCAGGATTTCGTAGTAATCGCGCTTGGTCATCATCAAAAAATCGTGCTCGTGCTTGTGCTCGCAGGCTTTAGAAGATCGATCGCGATCGCGATCGCGATCACGAGCACGAGCACGAGCGGAGAGAATTACTCTTTCGGGCCGCTCGAGACCACCACGCTGGAAGGCCGGAGGAGGCGGTCCTTAAGTTTGTAGCCGCGGCGCATCTGGCGCAGGACGACGCCCTCGGCGACGCTCGGGCTGGCTTCGTGCGCGATCGCTTCGTGCAGGTTGGGATCAAATTGCTGGCCTTCGGCGTCGATCGGCTGGAGGCCGTTGTCGGCGAGGAAGTCGCTTAGTTGTTTGAAGACCATGCTCATCCCGGAGTAGACGGGCGATTTCTCGCCTTCGCTCTTCGCGGCGGCGAGGCCGAGCTCGAAGTTATCGACGATCGCGATGAGGCGCTCGAGGAGGGAGCTGTTGGCGTATTTGATCGCGTCTTCCTTCTCGCGGGCGGAGCGTTTCTTGAAGTTATCGAAATCGGCCTGGCTGCGCAGGGCGAGGTCGCGGAAACGGTCGAGATCGGCCTGCAACCCGGAGGTCGGGTCGCCGTTTTCCTCGGTGGCGGCGGGAGCGTGGGGCGCGGCCGGTTCGTTAGGCACGTCGTCGGTCACGGGGATATTGCGGCGGTCGGTTTTAAAATTTTTCATGTCTTTCGAACTACGATCAAAGTAATGTCATCATGCTGGGGATGGCCGCCGGCGAAATCGCGGACATCGGTGGTGAGGCGATTGATCACTCCCTGCGCCCCCTCACTCGCGCTCGCTCGGAGGGATTGGATCATCCGTTTCGGCCCGAATTCATCTCCGTTGACATCGAGCGCTTCAGTGACGCCGTCGGTGTAAAGCACCAGGCAATCATCGCGTTCAAGGGGCACGGAGAGATCGCCCATTATCCTATCGAAGACGGCTCCACTGTCAATCCCGAGGGCCATCCCGGGCGGCTTGAGAATTTCCACTTCGCCGGTCGCGGCGCGGTAGAGAAGAGGGGCATCGTGGCCGCCGCGCGAGAGGGTCACCTGGTTGCGTTTATGGTCGAAAATGACGTAGGCCATGCTGATGAACATGTCTTCCTTGATATCGGGGTAGAGCTGGCGATTGACCTTCCGTAAAACCTCGGCCGGCGATTGCTCGAGCCGGGCCTCGGCCCGCAGCACGCTGCGGCAGATCGCCATGATGAGGGAAGCGGGCACACCCTTGCCCGAGACGTCGGCAATGACGACGCCGAGTCGGTCTTCATCCACCACGATGTAATCGAAATAATCGCCGCTCACCTGCCGGGCGGCGTAGTTGACCCCGGCGATGTCGAAGCCATCGATCGGGGGCGGCTTCGAGGGAAGGAGGATGCGCTGGATGTCGCGCGCGATCTGGAGGTCGTGGTCGAGGCGCTTCTTCTCGTTCGCCTCCGAGTAGACGATCGCGTTGTAGAGCGCAAAAGCGGATTGCTCGGAAATCGACTTGAAGACGACGAAATCGCCGGGCGAGAAGTCGGCGCTCATCGGGCCGTTGGCGATCGCGAGGACGCCGAGATTCTGGCGACCATAAAGGAGCGGCGTGGCCATGACGGAGGCAGCGCCGAGCGCGGTCTCGCGCAGCTTCGAGAGCTCCGGCGCATCGGCCAGGTCGGCCAGATGAATCGCCTCGCCCGTTTTCCACACTCGCCCGACGAGGCCTTCATCGGCGTGAATCGGGTGCGAGCGGATGAAACTGTCGAGCGCAATCGGGGTCGTCGCCGCCTGCGCCAGGACGCGATCGGGCACGTCGATCAGCGGCGGGCAGCCCTTCGAGAGAAAGGCCGGGGTTAGCTTCGTGCCAGTGCGATCGACGAGGTAAAGCGCCCCGCCGTGCGCGTCGAGGATGCGGACGGAACTTTCCACGATGAGCCGATGGAGATCATGCGGCCGGATGACGTCGCGGAAGGCTTCGCCGAGGCCGTGGAGGAAATCGAAAACGAGATTCTCCTCGACCTGGATCTCCTCGTTCGAGCGCTCGAGGGCCCGGATGCGCCAGCGTTGCCGCTGGTAGGTGAGCAACCAGCCAAGGAGGGCGACAACAAGCAGCCCGAAGAGAAGAAAACGCATGGAGCCGGAAGCCGGTTACTTCGCTGGGCTCTCGTGCTGGAGGTCTTGCTTCAGATATTCGAGGACGTCTTTGAACCGGGTTAAATTCTCCGGGCGCGCCGCACAGAGCGCTTCGTGCGCCTCGAGCATGGTGCTGGCCTGTTCGCGTTTCGCGGCCGCCGCCTTCTCGTCCTCATCGTCCACCTTTGCGAGAGTTTCACATTCTGGCGCGGCCTCGCCATTCGCCCGCATATCAAAGATCTGGTCGAGTCCGAGGCCGGAAAGAAGATCGTGGCTGCGTTCGCCGCAGTGGATGACGTGGAGCTGGCCTTGGCCGAGCTCTTTCAAGCGGAGCGCCATCCCGGCCATTGTGCCCATGAAAGTGGAATCCATCATCACGCAGTCCTGGAGGTCAAAGACGAACTCGCGGTAGCCCCTATTCACCATCTCGCGCCCAAACTCCTTCAAGCTGCCACTCTCCAGGAAGCTACCCCGCCCTGTCACCCGAACCCAGACTACGGATCCGTTGACGCCTACTTGAATCGAGGACTGCACGACTAACTAAAGATAAAATTTTGCCGGACACTGTCAATCCAGCGAGGCGCGTTATACGCCACGGTAATAATACGCAGGGCCGCGGCGGCGGGATGCAAGGAAGCTGCGCGCGGAAATTGATGGCGAAGCATTTGCATCGGAACTCCGAAGAAGAAAAAGGAGCCGGCGCTCGCCGTTCACTCCCAAAGATAGGATCGGGTCAGGGCCACGATTCGGCCGTCTACGATGAGCGATGCGCGCCAGGCAATGACCCGTCCATCGTCGAAAAAATCGTCCCCGATAACGGCAAACTCCGTCTGGTGATGGCCGAGCCCGTGCGGATAAACCACCTCGCGCGCCTGGACGAAGGAATGCAATTGTTCCTGCCGATACTCGAGCCGTACCCGCACCTCGGCATCGCGCCGCGCCCGCCAGAAGAAATCGAAATAAGTGCCGAACCGCTGGTGTTGATCGAAGGCCGTGACCGCGCCGTAGAGGCGGTAGGCGCGTTCGAAGGTGACTGAGGCATCGACCTGCCCGGTGAGCCGCGGCGCCGCGGGATCGAGGAAGTACTGCTTCGTTTTGCGAAACTCGAAATCGCGGTCAAGTGCGATCGGGAGCGGTTTGGGTTTCGGGACCTGGTAAGGCGTCGGAGCCGTCGCGGCGCATCCGGCGAGGGCGAGGCAAAGTGCAGCCAGCAAAAGTTTCACGACGCGAGCATCAAACGAGAAGAGCGCATCCATGTCAATTTCCCTCGTCCTCCCACTCCCACTCCCACTCCTGCTCCTGCTCCTGCTCGTCCTCCCTCACGAGCACGATCCCAATTCGACGCTCGTTCGCGTCCCCCCTTCGATGCCGCTAATTTCCCCCCGATGCTTTCGGTTCAGTACGAGCGGGGGGTTTATTTGCCTAACGAAAAGATCTGGCTCGATCCCTGGGACGCGAAGCCGTTCGCCTTCGTCTCGCACGCCCACAGCGACCACATCGCGGCGCACGACGAGATCATCGTCTCGGAGCGCACCTCGCGCCTGATGCAGGCCCGCCTCCCCGGCGAACGCCACGAACATGTCCTGCCCTTTGGCGAACCCGGCACCGTGCACGGGCTCAAGGTCACGCTCTTCCCGGCCGGCCACATTTTCGGCTCGGCTCAATTCTTTCTCGAGACCGAAGCCGGCAGCCTCCTCTACACCGGCGACTTCAAGCTTCGGCCCGGCCGTTCCGCCGAGGCCACGGAATGGCGCCAGGCCGATACCCTCATCATGGAGACGACCTACGGCCTGCCGCGTTATCGGCTCCCCCCGACCGAGCTCGTCGTGCAACAGATCGTGGCTTTCTGCCGCGAGGCGCTCGAGGAAGGCGCGGTGCCCGTGCTCCTTGGCTACTCGTTAGGCAAAGCCCAGGAAATTCTTTGCTCGCTGGCCGAGGCCGATCTGCAGCCGATGCTGCACGGCTCGGTCTACCGCATGACGCGGATCTACGAGCAATTCGGCCAGGCTTTCTGCAACTACGAGCGTTACGACGCGAACGCCGTCGCGGGCAAGGTGCTGATCTGTCCCCCGAGCGCGAATCGCTCGCGCATGCTCGAGAAAATCAAAAACAAACGGGTCGCGATGATCAGTGGCTGGGCGGTCGAGCCGAACGCGATCTACCGCTACCAGGCCGACGCCGCCTTTGCCCTCTCCGATCACGCGGATTACGACGACCTCCTGCGCTACGTCGAGCTGGTTCAACCGAAGCGCGTGCTCACCCTGCACGGGTTCGCGGCGGAGTTCGCGCGCGACCTGCGCGATCGCGGGATCGAAGCCTGGGCCCTGAGCCAGCAAAACCAGCTCGAGCTCACCCTCGGCACTTTTCGCGCGGTCGAGATTCCGCCTGACGACGAGGCGGTTCCGGCGGCACCGGCGGCGTCCGAGTTTGGCGACTTCGCCCGTCTGGGGGAAGCGATCGCCGCCACCCCGGCCAAGCTGGAGAAAGTCCGGCTCCTCGCCGAATACCTGCGCGCGCTCGCGCCGGAGCAGCTGCGGCGCGCCGCGATTTTTCTCACTGGGAAACCATTTGCTCAAACTGACCAGCGCACCTTGCAAACCGGTTGGGCCATCATTTATCGCGCCCTCCTCGGTGCGAGCCGGCGCGGCAACGCCGAGCTACGCCGGATCGCGAGCAGCCACGGCGACGCCGGCAAAGCCGCGCTCGAAGCCCTCGAAGGCCGGACCGCGTCCGAGCCCTTTTCGTTAGGGGAAGCGGAGACGCTTTTCGAGGAACTGCACCGGACCCGCGGCCCGGCCGGCAAAACCGAGGTTCTTCAGGCCCGGCTGCAAAAACTCTCGCCGATCGAGGCGCAGTATGTGGTCAAGATCCTCACCGGCGACCTGCGCATCGGGCTGCGCGAAGGCCTGGTCGAAGAAGCGATCGCGCGCGCTTTCGAGGTGCCGCTCGATGAGCTGAAGGAAGCGCACATGCTCCTCGGCGACATCGGGCAGAGCGCGCTCCTCGCCGCCCGGGGCGAGCTCGAAGCGGCGGAGCTGACTCTTTTCCAGCCGATCAAGTGCATGCTGGCCAGCCCGGAGCCGACCGCGGAAGCGATTTGGGCCCGTTTCACGGATGGAGCGCCTAACGAGACGGTGGTTTATGTCGAGGACAAGTTCGATGGGATCCGCGCGCAACTGCATCGCGGCGCGGCCCGGGTCGAGCTTTTCTCGCGCGACCTGCGCCGGGTCACCGGTCAATTCGAGGAGATCGCGGAACGGGCCCGCGGTTTTGCCGGAGAGGTCATTCTCGATGGCGAAATCATGGCCTTCGAGCATGGGAAACGGCTGACCTTTTTCGATCTGCAGAAACGTCTCGGGCGCAAAGGTGGCGGCGAGAGCGCCGATCTTTTTGCGGCGCCATCCGCCGATGTCCCGGTCGTCTTCGTTGCCTTCGATCTTCTTTGGCTGAATGGCCGGTCGCTCCTCAAGGCGTCGTTGCAGGAGCGGCGGGAACTGTTGCGCGGTCTCGCGCTGCCGCCGCAGTTTCAGGTCGCGGAAGTTTCCGCGGCGCACTCGGCCGATGAAATCGAGGCGGCTTTCCAGGGCGCGCGCCGGCGTTTGAACGAAGGGCTCATGATCAAGGATCCGGAGAGCCAATACACGCCGGGCCGGCGCGGGATGTCGTGGTTCAAGCTGAAGAAGGAGTTGGCCACGCTCGACGTGGTGGTGGTCGCGGCGGAGTTGGGGCACGGCAAGCGCAACCATGTCCTGAGCGATTACACTTTTGCGGTGCGCGACGAGGAGAGCGGCCAGCTTCTCCCGATCGGGAAAGCCTACAGCGGCCTGACCGATGTCGAGATCGCGGAGCTCACCGAACATTTCCGGCGTCACACGGTGCGCGATCGCGGGCGCTACCTGGAGGTGAAACCGAACGTCGTGCTCGAGATTGCCTTCGATTCGATTCAGCCGAGCACGCGGCATGCGAGCGGACTGGCCCTGCGTTTCCCGCGGATCAAGGCGATCCGGCGCAACAAGACGCCGGACGCGATTGACACCCTGGCCTACGCGCGCCAGCTGGCCGCGGAGACTCGTTAGGCTTCACTCGCGGGTGGCGGCTGCCTTCCGCCAGAGAGCGTTGTCATCCTGACGCGGCGGTGGTCCCGCGAGTCGCTCGTTAGGGCTGTTGCGCTTCGGGCGAGGCGGAGGCATCGGGCTCGGGGGAAGAGTCGGACGTCGCTCCGCCGCGGCGGGCTTTTCGGCGGTCTTTCTTCTCCTGACGCTTTTCCGCGTCCGTCTTGCGCGCGTTCTCGGTCGGAGTGACCGACGCGTCGGTCGCGGGCGCGATACTGGCCGCTGCCGCCGGACTCGCGGCTGCTTCTGCAGCGGTGGCAGCCGGAGTCGCTTCGGCCGGGCCGGCTTTCCGGGCGCGGCGTTCTTCCATCTGCTGCTGGCGCTGGGCGCGCCGCTCCGCCTGGTCCAGTTTCTTTCCGCGTTCCCGCTCTGGGGTGGCTTGCGCTTCCGAAGTGGCGGTCGCTTCCGGTGCGGCGCTCGCTTGCGGGGTGGCGGTTACTTTCGGGGTGGCGGTCGCTTTCGGGGTGGCGGCGGCGGTCGGGGCCACGGAGTGCGTGGCGCTGGGCGCGACTGTCGCGGCCGGCGGTGGCGTCACGGTCGCGGTCGGGGCCGGGGTCTCGTTAGGCCGCTGGCCGCGGCGTTCCTGCATTTTCTGCTGACGCTCGTTACGGCGTTGTTCCTGTTCCTGCTGCCGTTGCTTTTGCTTTTCTTCCCGGCGATTGCGATCGGCCGCCTTCGGCGAATAGATGTTCTCGGCCGGCTGCGGCGGAGTCGGGTCGGCTGCGACGGGCCGGGGAGGAGTCGCGACCGGAGTGGATGCCGGCGCGATACTGGCCGCAGGGCTGCCGACATTGGTCACGCCGGGTCGCGGCGGGATGACCGTATTGGTTTCTGGCCTAACGAATTCCTTCGAGGGCAGATTCGGGGGCGGGGTCGATTCGGACTGCATCTTGGCGCGCGCTTTTTGCACTGCCTGCGTGTCCTTGATCCCGGTCCAGCCGCGCTCGACGACCGGCTGGGCAATGTTCCGCACCACCCGGGAGGGCCGCGCCGCGCGCTCGGCCGGGCGGAAATCGATCGTCGGCAGGGCCACCACTTCGCCGCGGAAGACTGGTCGTTCATCCGTAAAACTCTGAGTCCGCTCGAGCCGAAAACGCTCGATCGGCTGGCTGCTCTGCGCGCGCAGGTCGTCGTAGCTCGGGCCGCGATCGACGATGACCGAGTTGTTATAGGTGATGTTGGTGACGTTGGTCGTTTGGTTGATGATGGTGACGTTGCGCTCGGTCGGGACGACAACGCTCGCGCTCACCTTGGCGCCAAATTGGTTCACCGGGACGAAAGCGTATTGGTCGGGCCCGATGTCGTAGTAGTTGTCGGCCCAATTGCGGATCCCGGTGCCGCGCTCGAAGCGCGCCTCGGGCGGAAGCGGCGCCCAGCCGACGTAATCGTTTCCTTTGCGCCACGAAACCCAGGCGGGCGCCCATTGTTCGCCGGGCACCCAGACCCAGCCGACGCTGCGGAGGCGGGTCCAGCGCCCGTAATGGTAGGTGGCCCAGCCGAATTGTTCGTCGGAGATCCAGGTCCAGCCGGCATCGGTGTAAACCCAGTGGCCATGGGTGTAGGGGCGCCAGTCGCGCGATTGCGTGGCCTGGCGCGGCTGGAAAACGTAGCCGTAATCGCTCGTTTCCATCCAGTTGCCGTAGGGCTCGAGTCTGCGATAGAAGGTGGAATACGAGCCGGTCTCCTCGTCGTCGCGTTCGCGGGTGGTCGTCGTGGTGCGGTCGGCGGTCCGCTCTGTGGTGCGAGTCGCGGGAGGAGCGGTGGCGATCGGTGCGGCCGTGGCGACGGGACGATTTTCCTTCTGGGCGAGAGAGCGCTCGCGCGCGTCGAGCTCGGCCTGGCGATCGGCGAGCTGTTGCTGGTCGTCGGCCTGGCGCTCGGCGTCGAGGCGCTGCTGCACCTGGCGCTCGACTTCGGCGCTGCGCTCCGCCTCGGTCTGTTGTTTCTGGCAGGCGCCCGCGGCCAGCGCGAGGGCTGCGATCAGCGGAAGAAAAAAGGCTTTGTTCATAAGATAGTGAGACCGAATTGGTCTTCGGTTATTCGAAACTGAAACGCGATTTGGACCGTGCCGGCGGTTCGTTAGTTTTGGGCCGGGGAGGGCGAGGGCGAAACGTTAGGCGCGGGGATGATGGTGAAGGTTTCCGTTTTTGGCCGCCGAAAGTACTCCCATTGTCCATAGCCCGCGAGGAGGGCGAAAACGACCAGGATGGCGAGCATCAGCTTTATGCCGCTGCGCGGCGCGCGGGTCGGGCCAGCGGAGCGAACGGGTGGGCCGGGCAAGTCCATCGGGGATTATCCGGCGGGCGGGGAAGCGGCGCAAACCACGCGCGGCTACTCCAGCCGGAGCGCCGCGATCGCATCCATCACCCGCTGGCTGAGACGCGGGTAAACTTCGCGACCATGGCCTTCGAGATCGGCCGCGGTGAAATGGAGCGGTTCGCCGACCACGATCGTGATCGGATGGAAACACAGCTTGCCGCCGCCACGGGGCAACGCTTCGTGCGCGCCGAAGATCCGCATCGGCACGACGGGCGCGAGCGTTTTCGCGATGAGAAAACCGATCCCGGGCTGAGCGTGCTGCAACTTCCCATCGAGCGTGCGCGAGCCTTCCGGGAAAACGAGCGTGCCGTGATTGGCGCGCAGGATACGAATGAGCGCCTTGAGCGCGCTCCGGTCGCCCCCATCCTGGTCGACCGGGATGACGTGGATCTTCGGCAGGATGTAGCCGAGAACCGGGACGTCGAGGAGCGATTTGCGGGCGAGAAAGTAAATTGCGCGTTTCGACGCGATCCCGGCGAAGGGCGGATCGAGATAGCTCTCATGGTTCATCGCGAGGATGACCGGGCCCTGCTCGATGATCCGTTCCGGATGGACCACGCGGTAACGAAAAAAGACCCGCGCGATGAAGCGGGCAAAATGATAGATCGTGAAATACCAGGGGTTCACCGGGCGATGGTTAGTCCCTTTAATTTCAAGCGGCCGATGATCTCGCCGACCACGCCGTCGATCGTGAGGTTGGAGCTGTCGATGACATGGGCGTCTTCCGCGATGATGAGCGGCGAGGCGCGCCGGGAAGAATCGGCTTCGTCGCGCGCGGTGATCCGGTCGCGTTGCCCCTGCGCCTCACGCCGGCGGAGGCGAATTTCAGGCGAAGCATCGATGTAGAACTTGAAAGGGGTCTCGGGGAACACGACCGAGCCGATGTCGCGGCCTTCCATCACGACGTCGTCCGCCTCGGCATAACGACGGAGATGCGCGACGAGAATTTCGCGCACCCGTGGGACACTGCTGACGAGGGAGACATTGTCGTTGACCCGGTCCTCGCGCAGGAACGGCTCGGGATCGACCCCATCGATGCGCATGACCGATTCGTCGTCGCGCAGCTCGCAGGTGATGGGGGCGCTTTCCACGAGTTGTTCGATCGCGACGGCGTCGCCGGTGGGGAGGCCGCGCTCGAGGACGAGCCAGGTCATGGCGCGATACATTGCGCCGGAGTTGACATAGACGTAGCCGAGCCGGCGGGCCAGCTCGTGCGCGACACTGCTTTTGCCGGAGGCGGCCGGGCCGTCGATCGCGATGATCTGGTGCTGACCGGATGAGTTCATCGCGGGACCGGCCGCGGGGCGGCTATTCTTCCTCCGCGCGTGAATGCGAGAGGGAAGTGATGACCGGCGTCGTGCTGCGAAAACCTTTCGGGTTGGCCAGCTCGCTCAACATTTTCTCGAAACCCGGATAGGACGTGGCGACGCAATCGACATCCTGGATCACGGTCTCGCCCTCCGCGAACATGCCCGCGATCGCAAAAGCCATCGCGATCCGGTGATCGCCAAAACTGGAAAGCCGCGCGCCGTGGAGCGGGGCGCGCCCGTGGATCTCAAGCCCGTCGTTCAACTCCACGACCTGCGCGCCCATCGAGCGCAAATTGTGGGCGATGGCGGCGATGCGATCGGTTTCCTTGACCCGCAATTCCTGGGCCTGGCGAATGATGGTGGTGCCGCGGGCGAGCGCGCCGGCCACGGCCAGGATCGGGAGTTCATCGATCAAGCCCGGGACTTCCTTGCCCTGGATGACGGTGCCTTTCAGGTTCGCGCCGGTGATCTCGAGGATCCCGCGCGGCTCGACCTGGTCGACATCCTCGATCGCTTCGCGGACCTGCGCGCCCATTCGCACGAGCACGCCGAGAATGCCGGTGCGGGTTTCGTTCAAGCCCACGTCCCTAACGAGAAGGTGACCACCTGGCTGCGCGGCGGCGGCGACAAGCCAGAAGGCGGCCGAGGAAATATCACCGGGAATGCTGAAGTCGCGCGATTCCGGAGTGTGCTCGCCGTGCACGCTGACCCCGCCGTTCTCGTCCTTCTGAGTGCGGACGAGAAAATAATTGAGCATCAGCTCGGTGTGATTGCGGGTCGCGACCGGCTCGACCACGGTGGTTTTGCCCTTGGCGAAAAGGCCTGCGAAGAGGAGGCAGCTTTTGAGCTGTGCGCTGGCCACGGGAGAAGAATATTTGATCCCCTGGAGCGGTCCGCCCTCGATCCGGAGCGGGGCGGTTTCCTGTTCGCCTTCGGCTTCAATCTTCGCGCCCATCAGGCGCAAGGGCTCGATGATGCGGCCCATCGGGCGCTTCGAGAGGGAGCCGTCGCCGACCAGGCGGCTTTTGAAAGGCTGCCCTGCGAGGACGCCGGCGAGGAGTCGCATGGTGGTGCCGGAGTTACCGCAATTGATCGGGCCATTCGGGGCGACCAGCTTGCGTCGTTGGCCGTGCACGATAAGGACTTCGGGCTCCGGTTGCTCGATCGTGATCCCGAGCGCGCGCATCGCCACGACCGTGTTCATGCAATCAGCGCTCCGCGAAAAACCGCGCAGGACGCAGGGGCCGTTGGCTAACGAGGCGATGATGACAGCGCGATGAGAAATGCTCTTGTCGCCCGAGACGGTGATCTCCGCCTCGAGCCGGGCCGCGCGTTTAATCCGAATATCATCCATGGGTGTAAGAGCGCCGAGGACCCGGGGCGCCGGTCAGCGAGGAGAAGAATCCCAAGTTGCGCGAAAATGTCCAGCACGACGGCGCCGGCTCGCGTCCGGAAGAAAAATCAGGTTCCCAGTCCGGCAAAAATCGCCTCGTTAGGGAACGAGGAAGATTTTGTTCGTGTAGGGATCGCGCACTTCGGTGCCGGGCGGGAAACCGCGGACGTCGACGTAGCCCTGGTTAGGCGCATAGGGGCTGGTGACGAAGCCGGGTTTGCTCGGAACCGGGATGCCGTAGGGAATGTCGCCCTTGGTCTGCTGCGTGACCGGGGCGGCGGTGGCGGCCGTTTCCGGCGGTGGCGGCGGAACGTCGGTGGGAGCGTATTCGGTCGTCGGCCCCAGCGGCGGCGGCGCGCCCTGTTCGAAGGGCTCTTGCACCGGCGGAAACTGCGACGGGGGCGCGGTCTGGTAGGTGGCGGCACGCTGGCGGCGGGGCGGCGGTTCCGGTTCGCTACAGGCGGAGATGAAGAGGGCCGTGAAGAGTGCGAGCGAGATCGATAGTTTCATAATACGTGAGCGTGAGGACGGTCTGCCAGTTTGTAATTCATTCGGTCGGGAGTGACAAAGAATATTTGCGGCAACTGCTGACGGCCCCTCTGTTTCCGCGACAAATATACAAAGGCGCGAAGCCTGCTTTGCGATTGAGAAAGAAATGGCGCGGAACGGAGAAATCATCCTGGTGATCGACGACGATCGGGCCAGTCGGCGAATGCTGACCCGGGCGCTCTCGGAGGCCGGCTATCTGTGTCGTGAAGCCAACGGCGGAGTCGAGGCGCTCGAGATGCTGCATGCAGAGGTGCCCTCGCTCCTCCTGCTCGACTTCCACATGCCGGAGTTAAATGGCGCCGAAGTACTCTCCCGGCTGCGCGCGGACGAAGACTCGGCCATCGCGCAACTCCCGGCCATCATGCTGACCGGCGACGGCGGCGAAGAAAGCGAGGTGCGCTGCCTCGAGGCGGGCGCGAATGATTTCGTGACCAAGCCGATCAATCTCGCCGTCCTGCGGGCGCGGATCGATACGCAGCTGCGCCTGCAATCGCTCCGCCGCCAGCTCCAGCAGCAGAATAACGAACTCGAAGCGTGGCGCGACAACTTGGAGCGGGACCTGGCGGCGGCGCGCCTGACCCAGCAATCGCTCATTCCACAAAAGCCGCCCCCGTTACCTGGCTGGGAAGTGGCGGCAGTTTACCAGCCGGTCATCCAGGTGGGCGGCGACATCTATGGCTGGTTGCGGATGCCTGATCAACGCACCCTCTTTTGGATCGCGGACGCGACCGGGCATGGCGCCTCGGCCGCTTTGCTCACGACCTTGGCGAGTTTGCTTTTTCATCACGGCAGCGTGGAGCACGCGCGACCGGCGGCCATCATGGAGGCGGTGAACAATGATTTCCGGAGCATTTTCGGCGCGCGCTCTTTCATGACCGCGATGTGCGTGGCGCTCGACCC
>JBBSLW010000050.1:0-16106 GCA_038233495.1 Chthoniobacterales bacterium
CTGGGGAGTACGGTCGCAAGATTAAAACTCAAAGAAATTGACGGGGGCCCGCACAAGCGGTGGAGTATGTGGCTTAATTCGATGCAACGCGAAGAACCTTACCAGGCCTTGACATGCATTTCTAAGTTGGTGAAAGCCAGCGAATGTCGAAAGACATAACTTGCACAGGTGCTGCATGGCTGTCGTCAGCTCGTGTCGTGAGATGTTGGGTTAAGTCCCGCAACGAGCGCAACCCCTGTGAACTGTTGCCACTCTCTTTATTGAGAAGCACTCTGTTCAGACTGCCCTGTGAAACGGGGAGGAAGGTGGGGACGACGTCAAGTCAGTATGGCCCTTACGGCCAGGGCTGCACACGTACTACAATGCTCAGTACAGAACGATCCGAGACCGCGAGGTGGAGGAAATCACTAAAACTGAGCTCAGTTCGGATTGGAGGCTGCAACTCGCCTCCATGAAGCTGGAATCGCTAGTAATGCCGTATCAGCTACGACGGCGTGAATACGTTCCCGGGCCTTGTACACACCGCCCGTCACATCATGGAAGTCACTTGTAGCCGAAGTGCGTGCGCCAACCCGGAAGGGGGGCAGCGCCCTACGCTATGAGCGGTAACTGGGATGAAGTCGTAACAAGGTAGCCGTAGGGGAACCTGCGGCTGGATCACCTCCTTTCTAAGGAGAAATTCAATCGGCCAGCCGAGCTTGCTCGCACTGGATCGGTTTGAATAGGTCGACGGCTAAGCTCGAAATCCTTCGGGGTCTCGAAGATGCCGTTAAGCCCTCGGAATCGAAAGAAACCGAGGCTCAGAGAGAATCGAAACGGTAACGCACAATTCAGTTTTTGTTTGATTGCTGACTCTAAAATGCCGGATGGCCTCATCGCCGTCCGGCATTTTTCTTTCCAACGCGGCGCGATCTTCCGGGTAGGGTGGGCGTCTCGCCTGCCGGTTTCGGCATCTTGCCGAAACAATCTTAGACTTCTTAATCGCGAGGACGCAATCACTGGCGGGCGAGGCGTCCACCCTACCCGAGATTTGCAATCAGCAATCCGCAATCTACAATCAGCAATTCCAACCGGGGGCATAGCTCAGTTGGTAGAGCGCCAGCTTTGCAAGCTGGATGTCAGGGGTTCGAATCCCCTTGCCTCCAAATCCGCCAAGTCAGATCAGCTTTCGTAACATTCGAGGTATTTGATTCCTGAGCCGGTATTAAAAATGACGATCTCTTCGTCCGGCCCGATCTTTCCTTTCGCGCAGAGCGCGCGCAGTCCGGCGAAACAAGCCGCGCCTTCCGGCGCCACGAAGAGGCCTTCCTTCGCCCCGACGTCTCGCGTCACCCGGATCATTTCGTCGTCCTCGATCGTCAACGCGCCACCCTTTGAGTCGCGCAGGATACGGAGCATGATGAAATCGCCGACTGCTTTCGGCACCCGCAGCCCGGACGCGCAAGTATGGGCGTCGGGGAATTCTGCCGCGTTCGTCGCGCCCGCCTCGAAGGCGCGCACGATCGGGGCGCACCCGCTCGCCTGCACGGAGAACATCCGAGGGCGCTTGTCGCCGATCCATCCCAGCGCCTGCATTTCATCGAAAGCTTTCCACATCCCGATCAACCCGGTACCGCCGCCGGTGGGGTAAAGAATGACGTCGGGCAGTTCCCATTCGAGCTGCTCGGCCAGCTCGTAGCCGAGCGTTTTCTTGCCCTCGACCCGGTACGGCTCCTTCAAGGTCGAGAGGTCGAACCAGCCTTCCGCCTCTTTCCGCCGGGCGATCTCGGCGCCGCAGTCGGTGATCAACCCATCAATCATGGTCACGTGCGCGCCGAGTTCGCGACACTCGATCACGTTCGCTCGCGGCGTGTCGCTCGGCATAAAAATATACGCCTCGAGTCCGGCGCGGGCGGCATAGGCGGCAAGTGCGCCACCCGCGTTTCCGGCGGTCGGCACCGCCAGTTTTTTGGCTCCGAGATGTTCCGCCATCGAGACGGCGACCGACATCCCGCGGGCCTTGAAACTTTGCGTCGGATTCTGCGATTCGTCTTTTACCCAGAGATTCGACAACCCCAGCTCGGCACCCCAGCGCGCCGCGCGCAGGAGCGGCGTCCCGCCTTCGCCTAACGAGATCGGTTCCAGGTGCAACGGGAGCGGCAGCACTTCCCGATAACGCCAGAGCGACTTTTCGCGTCGCGCCAGCGCCTCGCGCTTCAGGACCCGGCCCGCCGCGGCCAGATCGTAGACCGGGAAAAGCGGCTTCTGACAGGCGGTGCAAAGATTCTGCAGGGCCGACCATTCATGCCGGAGACCGCACGCGGTGCAACTGAGATGCGTGAGAAACATCCTGCAACAAAGCGCATGCCCTCCGGCTTGAAAAGCTGCCCGCGCGCGAGGGAAAGACTTCTCATCGCTCTCAATTGTGTTACTCCAAGTCGGAGATGACGCCGGCCATTGCTTCCACGACCCCGCCGCCGCGTCGGCCCTGGTATCGCCCATCGCTCACCGCGCAGATCTTTATTGGTCTTATCGTCGGTGGGTTCATCGGCTGGCTCCGGCCCGATTGGGGCAACGCCGTTTATTTCCTCCGCGATATTTTCCTGAACCTGATCAAGTCGATCATCGCGCCGCTCGTGTTCTCCACCATCGTCGTCGGGATCGCCGGTGCGGGGAACCTGAGGAAGGTCGGGCGAATGGGCCTTAAGGCGATGATCTACTTCGAGCTCGCGACCACCGCCGCGCTCTTCATCGGTCTCGCCGTGGTGAATTTCACCAAACCGGGCGTCGGCGTCGAGCTAATCGCCGGGCCTAACGACACCGTCAACACGATCGCGCACACCCACCCTAAGACCTTGCTCGAGACGATCGTGCACGCTTTTCCGTCAAGCGTGGTCGACGCCATGGTGCGCGGCGACGTGCTTCAGATCGTCGCTTTTTCCATGCTCTTCGCGGCCGCGGTTTCCGCAGTGGGTGAACGGGGTAAACCGATCGTCCGCGCGATGGAGAGCCTTTCGCAGGTGATGTTCAAATTCACCAACTACGTCATGATGTTTGCGCCCATCGGGGTCGGCGCCGCCATGGCGCATACTGTCGGGACGCAGGGGCTTGGCGTCTTGGTCCACCTCGGCAATCTGATTCTCACGCTCTACCTCGGACTGGTCATTTTCGTCGTGGTCGTTTTTGGCCTCGTGATTTTTCTGGTTCGTGTGCCGTTGCGACAATTCATCCGCGCGGTCCGCGAACCGGCCACGCTGGCTTTCGCCACCACGAGCAGCGAATCGGCGCTCCCTAAGGCGATGCAGGCCATGGAGCGAATTGGCGTCCCGCGCCACATCGTCGGGCTCGTCATGCCGACGGGTTATTCCTTCAACCTCGATGGCTCCACTCTCTACCTCGCAGTCGCGTCCGTTTTCGTCGCGCAGGCGGCTGAGACGACTACGGGGCAACATGTCGGCCTCGGACAACAGATCACGATCATGCTCGCGCTCATGATCACCTCCAAAGGCGTCGCGGCCGTCCCGCGCGCGTCGCTCGTCGTCTTGCTCGCGACCTTGAACAGCTTCCTGCCCGCCGGGCTCGGCCCGATCGGCGTCGCCGTCATCTTCGGAGTCGACGAACTGATGGATATGGGCCGCACCTGCGTGAACCTGGTCGGCAATTGCCTGGCCACGATCGTGGTCGCGCGCTGGGAAGGCGAGTTTGATGACCATCGCGCGCGCGTTTTCGGGACCCCCGAAGAAGTGGAACTGGATCTGCGCAGCGGCGATGTCGCTTTCGCGGAAGCCGTTAGGCAAGGCGACTGAAGGTAGCGGAAGCTTCCCAGCTTGCAGCCTCGATACGCGCAAGCTCGCCGCAGGACGAGCCAGTCCGACTGGCGGGCTGGAAGCTCGCGCTACCATGCTTTTGCTGGAATAGAAGCGCTCAACGTGGCTCTCTCTTGGAGTGCTCTCTTCGGGGTTTTGCCGCTTTCGCCGCGCGGGCTCTCCCGCTGGCAGGCGCGTTGGAATGCATTCCGATTCCCGATCAACCCCGAGAAGCAGGCACTTCTGCGCGAGCGGTGGAATTCGTTGCCTAACGAATTGCGCAGGCCCAATCAACTGGCCGGCCACCATCTCGCGCATTGCGGGTTTACGACCGGCGCGAGCTATTGCTCGTTCCGCTGCACACACTGCTACCTCCCGCAAAACGCCAACGAGGTGCCGATCCCCAGATGCAGGAACAGATCGACGCCAACCGCCGCTTCCAGGGTCCGGGCGGCGGATTGCAAATCACCGGCGGCGATGTCGCCGATGCTTACTGGCGCGCGGGACGGCAGCGCGAGCTGATCGATATCGTTCGTTACACCGTCGGTGTCGGACTCGTGCCGATGCTCATGACCCACGGCCAGACTTTGCTGGAGCATCCGGAATTTCTCGAGGCGCTGGTGCGCGACGGTGGCCTGCGCCAGGCCGCGGTTCACATCGACATGACCCAGGCCGGCCGACACGGTTATCCGATTGGACGGATCAAAAGCGAAAGCGATCTCCATCCCGTCCGCGCCGCTTTTACGAAACTGGCGCAGCAAATCCGGGAGCGAACCGGCGCGCCCTTGGAGCTGGCCCACAATTGCACCTTGACCGAGCGCAACCTCGCTTTCGTGCCGGACGTGGTGCGCTGGTTCCTGGCCGATCCAGAGCGTTCCCGGATCTGGCGCACCTCAGTTTCCAGCCGGAGGCAAACACGGGACGGACGATCTTTTCCGAGGTGCCGGTGACGCCGGCGATGGTCTGGCAAAAGATTTGCGACGGCATCAGGCTGCGACTCAATGGCAGCGCCTATCTCGGCGGCCATCCGGATTGCAACCAGGGCGCGAGCCTGCTGGTCGAGCGCCGCCGGGGACGTTACCTGCCGCTTTTGCCTGACGACGAGAAAACGAAACGCCTCTTCGCCGAGATTCTCGAAACGGTCGGCGCCATCTCCACCATGACGACCGAGGCAGAAGGCGGAGCGCTTTTGCCCTGGCGCATGGCGGGCGCCTTCGCGCGCCATCCCCGGCTCGCGCTGCGCGGCCTCGCGCGCCTTTGCACCCTCGTTGCTTCGGGAAAGATTCCGTTGCCGTTCGTGCGCGCGCTCGCGACCGGCCGCGCCCAGACGATCAACATCGGCACCCACAGTTTCATGGACGCGAACCAGGTGGCGAACGCGCCTAACGACCCGGACCCAGGTGCGCCTCGATGCCTGCGTCTTCAAGGGTGCGGTAAAAAACTGCGCCACCGGCGACTGGGAAGCGGTCCCGATGTGCTCGATGAACGCAGCCCGCTGGAGCGAGCTCTATGCCGAGCGTCTGCGCTACCCGGCAGGGGAGGCGGCGGGCTGGCTTTTCGTGAGATCGGCGTGGTTCAAATCGAGATTTTTTTGCTCGATCACTTTCACTTCTGGCGCCGTCTTCTTAAGCGCTTCCAGAAATTCTCCCGATTTCCCGACGATGATGAGGCTGGTCGGTTCGGCGAGATATTTCTTGGCAAAGGCCGTCACCGCTTCACTCGTTACCGCATTGATCGACGGGATGTATTTATCGAGCGTATCGAGCGGCAGATCGTAGGTCGCGAGATCGGAGATCTGTGAAGCAAAACCCTGGTTCGTCTCGAGCGCGCGCGCATAACGACCGGTCAGGACCGCTTGGCGCGATTTCAATTCGTCGCCCTTGACCGGCTCCCTCACCATTCGCTGCAGTTCCGTTTTCATCAGGCCCGCCACTTCCGCGGCCGACTCGTTTTTCGTCTGCGCGGAGGCGGCAAACGGCCCTTCCTCGCGGCGCGGGTCGAGCGAACTGCCGGCTCCGTAGCTCAGCCCGCGTTTGATCCGAATCTCGCGATTGAGGCGCGAGACGAAACCATTGCCGAGCGCGGCATTCGCGACCAGTGCCGGATAATAATCGGGCGACGCGCGCTGGATCGCCGGCCGCGCCACCGTCACCGCGGCCTGGCCCGCGTCCGGCATGTCGATCACGACTGTTTCCGGTTTCCAATCCGCCGCGCCCGAAGCCGGTTGCTCGTTAGTCGCCGTGCCGCTTGCCTTCCAGTCGCCGAAGAATTTTTCCGCGAAGGCTTTTCCCTGTTCCAGGGTCACGTCGCCGGAGAGAATGAAGGCCGCGTTCTGCGGCCCGTAATATTTCTGATAGAACTGCGCGATTTCTGGCCGCCCGATTTTTTGCAGCGTTTCCATCGTGCCGCCGGAGGCATGACCATAGGCGCCCTCCCCGTAAACGACCCGCGAAAGCACGAAACGCGAGAGCGAACCGGGCTGCTGCAGGGCGACCCGCAGCCCATCGAGCCGCTGGCTTTTCAGGCGATCGATTTCTTCCTGCTGAAAAGCGGGATGACGCACCACGTCGGCCAGGATCCTGAGCGCTTCCTCCGCTTTATCCGAGATGATGACCACGCTCGCGGCCGAGGCGTCCCAGCCCGCGCCGGACCCGATCGAACCGCCTAACGACTCGATGGCGCTCGCGATTTCCGGGGCGGACATCGTCTCGGTTCCCTTGGTCAGCAAGGAGCCGGTCAGACTGGCGGTGCCAGCCAGGTCGGCCGGGTCGACCTCGGCGCCGTGGCGCACCACCAGTTGCGCGCTGAGCAGCGGCAAACCGGGGCGTTCCGCGACGATCACGCGCAAACCGTTTTCCAGCGTGGTTTCCCGCGGCTTCGTGAACTTCGTTTCGTGCGGCGCGGACGGCGCGGGCGGTCGGTCGACGCCGCCGATCGCCCAGAGCGGGGTCGTCGTCGTCAGGCAGAGGGTGGTCGCAAGCAGGGCAATTTTCATTAAGATTTCTTCGCCTCCTTCGGGGCCGGGGCGTTTTTCATCGCTTCCGGCAGAAACTCGATCACGACTTTTTTGCCGGCCAGATAACGTTGCAAAACCTCTTTGATTTGCTCCGGGGTCACGGCCTGGAAGGCGGCCAGGTCGGTGTTGACGTGTTCCGGGTCGCGGTAAAGAACGGCCGCTTCGCCGAGCGCACTCGCCTTGCCCGCGTTGGTTTCACGCTCGAGCAGTTTGCCGGTCAGAAAGCGGGTTTTGGCTTTCTCAAGCTCGGCCGGGGTGATGCCGTCTTTCAGGACGCGATCGATCTGCTCGTCCAACGCCTTCTGCGCGTCGGCCGGCTTTTTCCCGCTTGCCAGGACCATCCGCACAGTGATCAAACCAAGATCCTCCCGC
Organism: Chthoniobacterales bacterium; assembly: GCA_038233495.1. Taxonomy (GTDB): domain Bacteria; phylum Verrucomicrobiota; class Verrucomicrobiia; order Chthoniobacterales; family UBA10450; genus Palsa-1392. The sequence goes on from JBBSLW010000050.1 coordinate 7,174, forward strand.
AGATCCGCGCCGAACGAAACGGCCTGCGCGATTTGCTGCTCGTAGACGAGCGCCTGGTAAAGGCGCGACGACTCGCCGCCGGATAAAATTTCATCGGCCAGATCGAGCGCAGGCGCGTCCTTGCTCCGAAGCGCCGGCGCGAGATAGGTCACCGCGATCGCGGGCAAGGGCGCCTTCGCGCTGTAGAGAACGAGGTGCCGGTCTTCCTTCCGCGGCGGCTCTTTCGTCGTCACGCGCGGGATTTTCTCGGCTGGTTTTTTGATCGCGCCGAAATATTTCTTCACCCAGTCCTGTAGTTCGTTAGGCTGGAAATCGCCGACCACGATCAGGGTCGCGTTGTCCGGCCGGTAGAAGGTGGAATGAAAAGCCCGCACTTCCGCCAATTTGGCCGCATTCAATTCCGCGATGCTCCCGATCCCCGGCCGTTTGTAGGGATGCGCGGCGAAGGCATTCTTCGTGATGTCGAGGTAGAATTCTCCGTAGGGATTGGCCTCGATTCGCTGCCGGTATTCCTCTTTCACGACGTCGCGTTCGGAGGCGAAGTTCGCGTCGTTCAAGGTGAGCAACGACATCCGCTCCGCCTCCGCCCAGAGGATCGGGTTAAGATAATTCGAGGGCACGACCTCGTGATAAACCGTCATGTCATCCGCGGTGTAGGCGTTATTTTCGCCGCCGATGTTCTCGGTCAGGTCATCGAACATGTCGGCCGTGAGATGCTCGTTCCCTTTAAACATCATGTGCTCGAAAAGATGCGCGAACCCGCTCCGCTTCTCCGGGTCATCTTTCGAGCCAACGTGATACCAGACCTGGACCGCGACGGTCGGGCTGGAATGATCTTCCACCCAGTAAACCTCGAGGCCGTTAGGCAAAGTCAGGTGCTCATATTTCAACGGCGGCGCCGTGACCGCGAGTGCGGGAGTGGCGCTCGGCGCGAGCGAAGCCGCAGGCGCGGGCGAGACCGGCGGGGCGGGCTCGGGCTCGGCGGCGCGGAGGAGGGGAAGAGGTGCGAGGAGGAGGGCGGCGAGAAGCAGGGAAAATTTCACGAAAGGTTCGACACCATACATGACGCCTCGTTGAGAAGAAATGGAATCGCGGTTGCGCGGGCGGCCAGTTTCAACTAAAGAAATGTTCCCTTTTCCCGGGCCTGTAGCTCAGTTGGTTAGAGCATGCGCTTGATAAGCGCAGGGTCACTGGTTCGAGCCCAGTCAGGCCCAGCCTCCGCTTGGAGCGCATCGGAAAGCGGAGGCTGCTACGCCGGAGTAAAACGAAGGCTGGCTTAGGTGTGGAAGGTTCCTCTCAGCGCTCCAAGACTACGGCTTGGCAGGCCAGCGTTTCGCTCGAAGCGCAGCCAGGCTCCGTTTCGAATTTCAGCCGGCAATTCTCCGTCGGCTGATTCCCCACCGCACCGCCAGGGCGGCGAGCGCGCCACAACTATCGATCATGACGTCGCCGTGCGAGGCGCCGCGCGAGGGGACGTAGGATTGATGATATTCATCCGACATCGCGAAAAGGACCGTGATCACAAGAGCGATCGCCGCCTGCGGCCAGAGGCTGCTCCGCACATCGATCCGATGAAATCGAAACGCGCGCCAGAGCAGCACGGCGAGAATCGCGTACTCAGTCACATGCGCCGCCTTGCGGAGGAAAAAATGAATCTGGATGATCGTCTGCCCGGAAACGTCGGGCATTAACCAGCGCAAAAACGGGACCAGATAACGCGAGGTGTGCTGGGTCGAAAGGAGATCGGTCGAGGCGGAAAAAATCAGCGCCATCCAGAGGACGACGGGCAGCCAGGACTTGAGCAGATCGGAGAAACGCAAGCCGGCAGTGTAAACGGCGGAGGTGGTCTGACAAACCGGCCGACCCGGGTTAATCTCGCGGCCGGATGAAGTCCTCTCTCGTGTCGCCGCTGGTTTTCGAGCCGCTTTTCATGGAGCGCCTCTGGGGCGGCCGGCGCCTTGCGACGGTCTTTGGCAAGGCGTTGCCGCCGGCGCAGCGAATTGGCGAGTCGTGGGAGATGGTGGACCGCCCGGAGGCGCAGAGCGTCGTTAGGCGAGGACCGTGGCGCGGACGCACCCTGCACGAACTTTGGTCCGCGGAGCGCGCTGAAATCTTCGGCGACGACCTGCCGCCGGCGCTGCGTTTTCCGATCCTGGCCAAGGTGCTCGACGCGCGGGAAAAGCTCTCGCTCCAGGTGCATCCGGGACCGGCGAGCAGCGGCGGCGAAGCCAAGACCGAGATGTGGTATTTCGCCCAGGCCCTGCCCGGCGCGGAGATCTTTGCTGGTTTGCGCCGCGGCGTGGAGCGGAGCGATTTCGAAGAAGCGGTTCGCACCGGCAAAACGGCCGAGCTGATTCATCGGCTCGAGGTGGAGACGGGCGACAGCTTCTTCGTCCCGAGCGGCCGGCTCCACGCCATCGGGGCGGGCAACCTCCTGATCGAGATCCAGCAAAACAGCGACACCACTTACCGGGTCTTCGATTGGAATCGCACCGCGCCGGACGGCACTCGGCGCGACCTGCAAGTCGACGAGGCGCTGCAAGCGATCGACTTCACCGATTCCGAGCCGGCAATGATCCAACCGGAAGGGGAAACCCTCGTCAGCTGTCCGTACTTCATGGTGGAAAAGTGGGAGCTGATCCAGCCCCGCGCCGCTTCCGAGCGGCGCGCTTTTGCGCTTTTCGTTTGCCTGACCGGCGCGGTCGAGGCTGGCGGCGAACAGTTCGTTCCCGGCGAATTTTTTCTCATCCCGGCAAACGCCGCCGCGACCGAGCTGCATCCGGGCGGCCCGGGGAGCAGCCTCCTCCGGATCACGCTGCCGGCGACGCGCTAGATATGGAGCCCGGGCAGGCGCCGGGCCGGGGTCACGCCTAACGGCTGCACGCCGTCGATCTTCCAGCTGTCCGCTTCCGGGCTGAAGCTGTAAAGAAAACCGCGCACCGTGCCGTCGGGCGCGGTCAGGAGCACGTGCACGATCGCGGTCGCACCGGCCACGCGCACCTCGCCGAATTCGATGTGGCGCACATCGGTCATGGAGGAAAAATCACGCCGGATCATGAGCTCGAATTGGGAGCGCGAAAATTTCTGCCGAATCCCGGCCGCGGCCTGCCGGTAGGCACTGTCGAAATCCTCCGCGCGCAGGGCGGAGAGTTGGCCGTTGACCTGCGAGAATAGTTCTTCGACCGACGGAGCCGGCGTGCGTTCCCGCGCAAAATGAGTGGCTACAACCGCCGCGCCGCAGAGCGCGAAGAAGAAAAGCAGAAGCCCGATTTTGGCCAGGCGATTCATCGAGGCGGCGCGGCCGGATCGATCCGGCGCAGGTATTGATAGGAATAAAGTCCGGTGCGATGGCCGTCGGCCCATTCCGGCTGGAGCGCGTAGCCGCCGACCAATTGCCAGCCGCGCAGTTCGAAACTTTGGTCGTTATAACTGACGTTAGGCCGCACCACCTCGCCCATCACATCGGGTTCGCCGCCGCAGGCCGCGCACGGGCAAGCGGTGCGCAAAAAACGGAGTGGCAAAAACGTTTCTCTTTCATCGTTCCATTGAATCGCGAGTTCGGTCCCGATTTGTTCGATGGATTTCGGTTCCAGGCGCATCGGGAGAATTTAGCAAGCTGCCGCGCCCGAGGCAATGCACGCGTCGTTCTCCGCTCCGGGGAGCACGGGCTGCCAGCCCGTAGGCCTCTGGCTGTTAGCCTGAGGCCCTTTGCGCGAAGCGCGGCCTGCGTGGAGGAAGTGTTTCGCTCCGCGAAAAGCGGACGGGCAGACTGCCCGCCCGCGACGGGCTGGGCAGCCCGTGCTCCCCGGAGGAGAGTCGCGCTCGCCTACCGTTTCCCGAAGATGGAGGTGCCGACCCGGACGAGGGTCGCGCCTTCCGCGATCGCGATCTCGTAGTCGCCGCTCATTCCCATCGAGAGCTGCGGCAGCCCGACTTCGAATTCGCTCGCCAGTTGATCGCGCAGGTCGCGCAGGGCGGCGAAATAACGGCGCGACGCCTCCGCTTCCGGGGCGAGCGGCGGGATGGTCATGAGGCCCTCGATGGTGAGTCGGCCTAACGAAAGCAGCGCCTCGAGGTCGCGCCGCAGCGCGTCCGGCGCGAAGCCGTGTTTGCTCGCTTCCCCGGCCAGATTTACCTCCAGCAAAATGCGTGGCTGCATTCCGGTTGCGTCCGCGATCCGTTGCAGGTCCTCGGCCAGCGCGAGCGAGTCGATCCCGTGAAACAATTCGAAAAGCGGGAGGGCGTGCCGGATTTTGTTCTTCTGCAGGTGGCCGATGAAATGCCAGCACAGCCGCGAGGAGAGGAGCGGAATCTTGGCCCGTGCTTCCTGCACCCGGCTCTCGCCGAAGAGGACCTGGCCGGCTTCCGCCGCGGCCTGCACTTTCTCAGCCGGGTGCGTTTTGGAGACCGCGACCAGCTCGATCTCATCTTCCGCGCGGCCCGCCTCCGCCGCCGCGGCGCGGATCTTCTCGCGCACCTCAGCCAGGTTGTCGGCGATCGTTTCCATTAGGAATTGAGCAGCGCGATCATTTCCGCCGCGAGCTTCGGACCGGTGCCGCTCTCTTCGTGTTTGAAATAGATGAAGCACTCCTGCCAGGGCGCTTCCTGTTGCCTGACGAAACCTGCCCAGCGCTCGACATCCGCACTCGTGTAGTCCTCCCGCCGCAACCGCAGGTAGCCGTAGCTCGCGGTCGCAACGGTCGGCGCCGGCATTTCTTCCGTGTCGGCGAGGCAGAGTGCGACGTTCGCCGACTTGAGGAGCGCGTAAATTTCCTCGTCCAGCCAGGAGGCGTGCCGAAACTCAAAGGCCGCGCGGATGGTCGGCAGTTCGCGCAGGAAAGCGCTCAAGAGGCCGGCGTCTTTTTGGAAATTGGGCGGCAATTGAAAGAGCACCGGGCCGAGCCGGGCGCCGAGCTGCGTGATGACGCCGCAGAAATAGGCGAGCGTGGCCTGGCAATCGCGCAGCCGGGCGAAGTGGGTGATTTTCTGCGGCGCCTTGAGCGCGAACCGAAAATTTTCCGGAGTCAGCTGCGACCATTTCTCGATCGTGGTCGGGGCCGGGATGCGGCGGAAAGTGTAGTTGATCTCGGTCGTGGCCAGGCGCTCGGCGTAGTAGGGCAGCATCTTGGCTGCGGCCAGGTCCTCGGGGTAGAAAGTGCCTTTCCACTCGTTGTATTGGAAGCCCGAGGTGCCGATCCAGGTGTTCATCTCTGCCGCCGATCATGCGCCGGAGTGAAGTCGCTGACAAATTCGTTCGCTCGTTAGGAGAGAGGGTTTCCGGAGAAAAAAAGAACGGGTGCGGCCAGCAAATCCGATAAAAGCATAAGGATGGAGGACGAATCAGTAATTCGGGAAGGCTGGAAGCTGGTCAAAAAGACCGCGATCGAATGGTGGAACGACAACACTTTTCGCCTCGCTGCATCGCTCGCTTTTTACACCATCTTTTCGGTCGCCCCGGTCCTCCTCATCGCTGTCGGCGCGGCCAGCCTCTTCTTCGCGCGCGAGACGGCGGTGAACCAGGTCGTGCAAGAACTGCAGCGACTCGTCGGGGCGCAGGGCGCCGCCGCCATCCGCACGGTGCTCGAGTCGTCGGCCGGTTTCGGCAAGGGCGCATGGGCCATCACCGTCGGCGCGATTACGCTTTTCCTCGGCGCCTCGGTGGTTTTCGCGGAGCTCCAATCGGCCCTCAACCAGATCTGGAACGTCGAGGTTAAAGTGCGCCGCGGTTACGTGCTCGATTATGTTTTAGATCGGCTGCGCTCGTTTTCGATCGCGCTCGGCGTCGGCTTTCTGCTGCTGATTTCGCTCGTGCTGAGCGCGGCCCTGAGCGCCCTGCAGGATTATATGACGCACTGGATGCCGAGCGTCCCCTGGCTCTGGCAGGCTGGAAATATCGTGGTCTCGCTCGTGGTGGTGGCCGTGCTCTTCGCCATGATTTACAAATTTCTCCCCGATGTCCAAATCGGCTGGCCCGATGTCTGGATCGGCGCGGCCGTGACCTCGGTGCTCTTCAACGGCGGCAAATATCTCATCAGCATTTATCTCGGGCACGCTGCGATCGGGAGCGCGTTTGGCGCGGCCGGTTCGTTCGCGGTGCTGCTCGTTTGGATTTACTACTCGGCCTTGATTAGCTTTTTCGGCGCGGAGTTCACCCAGGTGTATGCCCGGCGCCAGGGGCGTCAGATTGCCCCGCTCGAACACGCGAAGGAGAAGAAGGAGCCGAAGGAGCAGCCGGATGCCTAACGAACCCGCGCGGCAGTCGACGCTGCGGACGGTTCTGATCACGCTCGGAGTGGTCAGCCTCGGGCTCATTGGGCTCTATCTGCTGCGCAGTTTTGCGGCGACGTTGCTGCTCATCTTCGCGGGTGTGCTCCTCGGGGCTTTCCTCCTGGCCTGCGCGGCGCTTGTGCAAAAGTGGCTGCGCCTGCCCGCTCCCCTCGCGCCGGTCTGGTTGTCCTTCTGCTCGCGGGAAGCGTGGCGCTTTTCGTCTGGCTCGCCGGCCCGCCGGCGGCGGAGCAGGTGCAGGTGTTGACGGAGCAGTTGCCGCGTTCGCTCACGCTCTTGCAGGATCGTCTGCAGCAATACGATTGGGGCCGCGCGCTCATCGCGAGTCTGCCGTCGATTGACTCGATGCAGTTGTCGTTCGCCGCGCTTCTCGGGTCGGTGACGCAGGCTTTCTCGATCACGCTCGAAGTCGTGGGCGCGTTCGTGTTCATCTTTTTCGTGGGCCTTTATCTGGCCGCTTCTCCGGATTTGTATCTCGACGGCGCCCTCCTGCTTCTCCCGCGCGAGCGTCGGCCGCGCGGACGAGAAGTGCTGGCGGCGCTGGGGCTCGCACTCCGCTGGTGGCTGCTCGGGCGCGTGGTCACCATGACTTTGATGGGAGTCCTGACCACGCTCGCGCTCTGGCTTGCGCACATACCGCTCGCGCTCGTGCTCGGGATTATCGCGGGGCTGCTGCTTTTTGTGCCGTATCTCGGGGCGATCCTGGCGGCGATTCCCGCGGTGCTCGTGGGGTTGATGCAAAGCCCGGCGACCGCGCTCTGGGTGCTGGTGATTTACACCGGCGTACATGTTTTCGAGGGCTATTGCATCACGCCTTTTGTGCAGAAACGCGCGGTCGCGCTCCCGCCGGCGCTGCTTTTGTCGGTGCAGGTTTTAGCGGCCGCGCTCTTCGGGACGATGGGGATTATTTTTTCCACGCCGCTCACGGTGGTGGCGATCGTGCTCATGCAAACGCTCTACGTGCACGATCTGCTCGGGGAAGAAGTCGCGCTCCTCGGCGAGCACGAGACTGGTTAGGCGACCTCGCCCGCGGCGTGGCCGCTGGCCCAGGCCCACTGGAAATTATAGCCCCCGAGCCAGCCGGTCACGTCCACCACTTCGCCGATGAAGTAGAGCCCGGGTACTTTCCGCGCTTCCATGGTTTTCGAGGAGAGCTCGCGGGTGTTCACGCCGCCGACCGTCACCTCCGCCTTCGGATAACCTTCGGTGTCGTCAGGCAAAACCGGCCAGCGGTGGACGAGCTCCGCGAGGCGTTCGAGTTCGTTCTTGCGCAGTTGTGCGAGCGGTTTGGCCGGGGCATGCCGGGCGCACCAGGCCGCAGCGAAGCGCGCCGGCCAGTGCCGTTCAAGAAGTTGTTGCGCGTTCAGGCGGACGTCGCGCATCCAGGTGTCGCCCGGATGTTCGGGGAGAAGATCGAGCGTGACCGGATCGCCGGCCCGCCAGAACGACGACACCTGCAAAATCGCCGGGCCGCTCAAGCCGCGATGGGTGAAAAGCATCGCTTCCTCAAAGGCCGTGTTGCTGGTCTGCACTCGGACAGGCAGGGAAATACCCGATAAATCTGCCAACTCGTTAGGCCACAAAGTCAGGGGCACCAGACCGGGTCGCGTCGCCACAATTGCGAGCCCGAACTGCTCCGCGATCCGATAACCGAAATCTGAGGCACCTAATTTTTCGAAGGACAGACCGCCGGTCGCGATCACGAGCGAGTCGCACGCGAGCTCGCCGCGATTCGTGCCTAACGAGAAGCACTCGCCTTTCTCGATCGATTGAACCCGGCAACCGCAGCGCACGTCCACCCCCGCGATCGCGCATTCCGCGAGCAACATCTCGTTGATCTGGCGCGAGCTCTGGTCGCAAAAGAGTTGGCCGAGCTTTTTTTCGTGGAAGCGGACGCGGTGTCTCTCGACCAGCGCGACAAAATCATCCGGGGTGTAACGCGCCAGGGCCGAAGCGCAAAAACGCGGATTCTCGCAAAGATAATTTTCCGGCGCCGCGCCGAGGTTGGTGAAATTGCAGCGGCCGCCCCCGGAGATCGCAATCTTCAGTCCCACCCGCGCATTGTGCTCGAGCAGCACGACCCGCCGCCCGCGCCGGCCGGCGGTAAAGGCGCACATCAGCCCGGCGGCGCCGGCGCCGATGACGATGACATCGTAGCGTTCCAATCAGCTTTCCTGCGCGTCGTGCACGCTTTCGCCGCGCTTCGCTTCGTCGAGATCCCAGAGGAGCCAGTCGTCGTTCGGCACGGATTTTTTCAGTCGGTTATCCCAGCGGCGCGGGAGCTTTTTCGTGAGCTGCTGCTCGAGGAACGGCAGGAGCGGATTTTGCGGCGGCTGCTCTTTCTCCCGCAGATCCATCGGGATCTCCGACCAGTCATATTTGTGCCGGTAATCCGCGAACCCGAAGCCGTCGAAAAAACTGCTGCTCCCGACCAGCGGCATGTACCAGAGGCTCGGAATCCCGCGCGGGTTGGGCTTGATCGGGACCTCTCGCGCCAGTTTCTCGAGCAGGCGCAGCGCGGTTTCGTCCTGCTGGGGCGCTGAGATGAGTCCGTAATTCCTCGAGGACCGGGAAGGGGACCGGCGGACTAACGAAAAGCACCGGTTTCCATTGCAGACGGGAGAGAACGATCTCGTGCACCGTGCCGA
>JBBSLW010000051.1:0-15979 GCA_038233495.1 Chthoniobacterales bacterium
GAAAGTTTATCCCGCCGATTTCGGCTTCGGCGTCGCCGGCATCTACCTGATCTGGGTGCTGGTTGTCCTGTTGCTCTACCCGCTCTGTGTCTGGTTCGCGCGCCTGAAGCAACGCCGCCGCGATGTCTGGCTCAGCTATCTCTAGCGGCTTCGACCGAAAACAAAAGCACCGCCGGATCGCTCCCGACGGCGCCTTTCTGAAAGCTCGATTGCTCGAGCAGGGAATTAGTAGCGGTAGTGCTCGGACTTGTAGGGTCCTTCGACCGGCACGCCGAGATACTCGGCTTGCTTCGCGCTGAGCTTGGTCAGCTTAACGCCGATTTTTCCGAGGTGCAGGCGGGCAACTTCTTCGTCGAGGATTTTCGGGAGGATGTAAACGCCAGCCTTGTATTTGTCCTTGTTCGCCCAGAGGTCGAGCTGCGCGAGGACCTGGTTGCTGAAGCTGTTCGACATCACGAACGACGGGTGGCCGGTGGCGCAACCGAGGTTCACGAGACGGCCTTCCGCGAGCATGAAGATCTCGTGGCCGTCTTCGAAGGTATACTTGTCGACCTGCGGTTTGATGTTGGTCCGCTTCACGCCCTTGGTGGTGTTCAGCTTGTCGACCTGAATCTCGTTGTCGAAGTGGCCGATGTTGCAGACGACGGCCTGGTTTTTCATCTTCGCCATGTGCTCGAAGGTGATGATGTCGACGTTGCCGGTGGTGGTGACGTAGATGTCGCCGCGGCCTAACGTGTCTTCGATCGTGGTGACTTCGAAACCTTCCATCGCGGCCTGGAGGGCGTTGATCGGGTCGATCTCGGTGACGATGACGCGGGCACCCTGGCCACGGAGGGATTGGGCGCTGCCTTTACCGACGTCGCCGTAGCCGCAGACGACTGCGACTTTGCCGGAGATCATGACGTCGAGGGCGCGGTTAAGCGCGTCGACTAACGAGTGGCGGCAGCCGTAGAGGTTGTCGAACTTCGACTTCGTGGCGGTGTCGTTCACGTTGATCGCGGGGACGAGGAGCTTGCCCTGCTTCAACATGTGATAGAGGCGATGGACGCCGGTGGTGGTCTCTTCCGAGACGCCGCGCCATTCCTTCACCACTTCGTGCCAGCGGAAAGGGTTCTCGTTTTTAATTTCGCGGAGCGTGTCCTTGATGACTTTCTCTTCGTGGTTCGAAGATTCGCTCTCGATCCAATCGCTGCCTTCTTCGAGCTCGTAGCCTTTGTGGATGAAGAGGGTCACGTCGCCGCCGTCGTCGACTACCATCTGCGGACCTTTGCCGCCGGGGAAGGAGAGCGCCTGATTGGTGCACCACCAGTATTCTTCCAGCGTCTCGCCTTTCCAGGCGAAGACGGGGACGCCGGCTTTCGCGATCGCGGCCGCGGCGTGGTCCTGGGTGGAGAAAATGTTGCAGCTCGCCCAGCGCACATCGGCGCCGAGGTCGACCAGCGTTTCGATCAAGACCGCGGTCTGGATCGTCATGTGCAGCGAACCGGTGATGCGGACGCCGTCGAGCGGCTTGGAAGCGGCGTGCTTTTTGCGGATCGACATGAGGCCGGGCATCTCCTGCTCGGCGATGTCGATTTCGCGCCGGCCGTAATCGGCCAGGGAAATATCGGCGACTTTGTAGTCGTTAGTCTGTGTTTTCGTGATCGCAGTGGTGCTCATAATTTTTGGTTTATCAGAAATCTATTTGGCGGCTTTTTTGAGCGCGTCGGCCTGGTCGGTTTTCTCCCAGGTAATGTCCGGATCGTCTTTCCCGAAGTGCCCGTAGTTGGTCGTCTTGCTGTAGATTGGCCGGAGCAAATCGAGCTGTTTAATGATGTGCGCGGGCTTGAAGGAAAAGGTCGCCATCACCGCGCGCTCGATCGCTTCTTCGTCGACCGTGTTGGTCTCGAAGGTGTTGATGTTCATGCTCACCGGATCGGGATAACCGATGGCGTAGGCGAACTGGATCTCGCAGCGTGTCGCGAGGCCCGCGGCGACGACATTCTTCGCCACCCAGCGCGCCATGTAGGCCGCGCTGCGATCGACTTTGCTCGGGTCTTTGCCAGAAAACGCGCCGCCGCCGTGCCGGCCCCAGCCGCCATAGCTGTCGACGATGATCTTGCGCCCAGTCAGGCCGGTGTCGCCTTCCGGGCCGCCGATCACGAAGTTGCCCGTCGGGTTGATCAGGAACTCCGTCTCGTCGTTCAGCATCTCGCTAGGCAAAACTTTCCGGATCACTTCCTCGATGATGAAGCTGCGGATCTCCGAGTGCTTCACGTCGCGCGAATGCTGGGTCGAGACGACGACGTTGGAGACGCCGACCGGTTTGCCGCCGTCGTAGATGACGGAGACCTGCGACTTCGCGTCGGGGCGCAGCCAAGGGGCCTTGCCGCTCTTGCGGATGCGAGTGAGCTCGCGGCCGAGGCGGTGAGCAAACATGATCGGCGCCGGCATCAGCTCCGGTGTCTCGTCGCAGGCAAAGCCAAACATCAAACCCTGGTCGCCCGCGCCTTGCTCGCCGTGGCCTTTGCCTTCCGCTTCCCGCGCATCGACACCTTGCGCGATATCCGCGCTCTGGTTCGTGATAATGTTCTGGATATCAATCTTGTCGGCGTGAAAAACGTCGTCGTCGTTCACGTAACCGATCTCGCGCACGGCATCGCGCACGATCTGGTCGATCCCGACGACGGATTCGAGCGAAGTGCCCGGTTTCAGGTTCGGGATCGTGATTTCACCACCGACGATGACGGTGTGGCTTTTGGCGAAGGTTTCGCAGGCGACCCGGCTTTGCGGATCCTGTTTCAGACAGGCGTCGAGGACGGCGTCGGAAATGGTGTCGCAGACTTTGTCCGGGTGGCCTTCACCGACGGATTCGGAGGCAAAAATGAAACGACGAAGCATGGCGAAAGAAGTTGACTGTTAAAGAACTGAGAGCAGGAGGTTCATAATCGAACATATTGACCAATCATGATGCGTCGATATATCGTGTTCCAAGTTCATGGCGTCAACCACTAATTTCCTCCGTCTGCTCGCGGATCCGACCCGGCTGCGCCTCTTGTTGTTGCTCGAGGAGGAGGAACTTTCGGTCGCGGAATTGCAGGACATTCTCGGGATGGGGCAATCGCGCATCTCGAGCCACCTCGCGCAGCTCAAGCGCGCCGGCGTGGTCGAGGATCGGCGCGCGGGCAAGAACGTCTACTACGGCCTAACGAACGGGCAAAAACTCGGTCCGCAGCACGCGAAGGTGAGCGAATTGACCCGTGCGCTCGCGCGCGAAATGCCCGAGACGAAGCGCGACCGGACGGCGTTGCAGGTAGCCCTGCGCAAGCGGCAGGACAAGGCGCGCGAATATTTCGACCAACTCGCCGGGCGTTTCGGCCGCAGCTATTGCCCCGGCCGCTCTTGGCAGGCACTGGCTCACACCATGATCGCGCTTCTCCCGCCGCTTACCGTCGCCGATCTGGGCGCGGGGGAGGGGACGCTTTCGCAATTACTGGCCAAGACCGCGCGCAAAGTCATCGCGATCGATAACGCGCCCAAGATGGTCGAGTTCGGCTCCGCCCTCGCGAAAAAGCACGGATTCAAAAACCTCGAGTACCGGCTGGGTGACATTGAAGAACCGCCGATTGACAAAAGTTCCATCGACCTCGCGATTTTCAGCCAGGCCCTGCATCACGCGACCCACCCGGAGCGGGCCATCGCGGGTGCGCATCGCATTTTAAGAAAGGGTGGGCGCGTCGTCGTGCTCGACCTGCTCAGCCATCGCTTCGAGAAAGCGAGAGATCTATACGCCGATCACTGGCTGGGCTTCAGCGAGGTGCAATTGCACCAGTGGCTCGAGGAAGCGGGCTTTGGCGAGATCGAGGTGACCGTGGTGTCGCGGGAGAAAGAGAGCCCGCATTTTCAAACCGTCTTCGCTACCGGCGTGAAATAAGGCATCGCTGGCGGAGAGCGCTGCCGCTGCCTCCCCGATTTGGCTCGACCCGCGGCAGGGAGATGAGATCGTAGAGGATCGGAAGGAAGACCCCCCGTGCCAGAGTACCATATTGAGGCTCGCGAAAAGACGGATCTCGTTCTCGAGATCGCGCACCTCTTGTTCATCGATGTGGTGAGTTACACAAAGCTGCTGGTGAATGAGCAGATTGAATTGATGCAGCAGCTGAACCGGGTCGTTCGCAGCACCGACTGTTTTCGCGAGGCTGAAGCAAGTGGGAAGCTGATTCGTCTGCCGACCGGCGACGGGATGGTGCTGCTCTTCTTCCAGAGTCCCGAACAGCCCGCACAATGCGCTCTCCAGATCAGCGAGGCGCTCCGCGACCAGGGTCAGATCCAATTGCGGATGGGGATTCATAGCGGCCCGGTTAACCAGGTGACCGACGTGAACGATCAGCTGAACATGGCGGGAGCGGGTATTAATCTCGGCCAAAGGGTGATGGACTGCGGAGATGCCGGCCACATCCTTTTATCGCAGCATGTGGCGGAGGATTTGACGCAATATCGCCATTGGCAGCCCTACCTGCACGACCTGGGGGAGTGCGAAGCGAAGCACGGATTAAGACTGCATCTCGTTAACCTATATAAGGATGACCTGGGAAACGCCGCGATACCGGAGAAACTAAGACCTGGGAGGCGGTGGAAGCGGACCGCGTCTGGCAGTGTCCGACGAGTTAGCGCTTCACCTTGGCCAAGAATTTTGCTGGTCAGCGCCCTGCTTCTGTCTGCCCTCGCATTGGGTGTCAGTTTTCGGATTTTTTCCCGTCATGGCCTGGCGTCGCTCGCGAGCAACCCGCCGCCTTTGGTTTCCGAGAAAAGCATCGCGGTGCTGCCTTTTGAAAACCGGAGCGAGGAAAAATCCAACCAATACTTCGCCGACGGTGTCCAGGATGAGATACTGACGCGTCTCTCCAAGATCGGTGCCCTCAAAGTGATTGCGCGAACTTCGACCGCCCGCTATGCGAGCAAGCCACCGGACCTGCGCCAGATCGCGGAAGAGCTGGGGGTGGTCAATCTACTCGAGGGGAGCGTGCAAAAAGCCGGGGAAGAGGTGCGCATTAACGTGCAGCTGATCAATGCGCGGAGCAATTCCACGGTTTGGGCTGAGAGTTTCGATCGTAAATTGACGGACATTTTTTCGGTCGAGAGCGAGGTAGCCAAAAGCATCGCTAACCGGTTGCAGGCGAAGTTAACCGGGCTCGAAGAGCAGGTCATCACGGCGCGTCCTACCGACAATCCGCAAGCCTATGATGCCTATCTCCGGGCGATCGAGTTTGATCGTCGTTCAGGGACTGCGGCCGATCTGGCCCAGGCGATTCGCAATCTTGAAAGAGCGGTCCAGCTCGACCCGCATTTTGCCATCGCCTGGGCGCGACTGGGCAAGATAAGGGCGAACGTTTACTATTCAGATTACGATGTCACGCCGACCTTGCACGCCGCCGCGCGAGAAGCAGTAGAAAAAGCAAGGGATCTGGCGCCTGATCTTGGTGAGACATATCTCGCACTCGGTTACTTCCAGTTTTACTGTGAACGTGACCTTCAATCGGCTCGCTTGACACTGGAAGAAGCGCGAAAATACCTGCCGAACGACTCCGAATTGCTGCTCGCCTTGGGGCGGGTGGCGTTTCACCAAGGACGGGCCGAGGATGCCGTGGCTCTGCAAACAGAGGCGGCGAAGATCGATCCGCGCAGTCCTCTCGTCTTTTATGGGCAGGCGCGCTCCTTGGCGAAGATGCGGAAATTTCCGGAAGCCCGCCTAGCAGTCGATCGTGCCCTCGCCCTCGCACCGGACGATCCAGAGTTACTCAGCTGGAAAGGGAATACTTATCAGGCCGAAGGTAATTTGAGGTCTGCGGCTGAAATCCTCGACCTACTCCCGCTCGATCCGATGCGAGAGAACGTGGTCTTCTCTAAAATCGACAACCTGATCTACCGGCGTCGTTATAGAGAGGCGATTGCTTCTCTCATCCCGATGCTGGCTCAGCATAACTCACCTGGTGATCCGAGAATTGCTTTCTATTACGCGCTGCTCGGCCAGATCCAAATGTATGCAGGAGATCCCGTAGACGCTCGGGCCAGTTTTTCCAAGGGGCGCGATCTGGCCCTCGCGATCATCGCAAAAACAGGCGGCCCGCAGGGGCGCATCCACGCGTTCCTCGCCTGGCTATATGCGGGGTTGGGAGAGAAGGAAAACGCACTGAAAGAAGCGAGACGCGCTCTTGAGCTTGAGGGCGACGATCAGGATCTGGCACCCTCCGCTGAGGAAATCATGGCTCGGATTGAAGGGCAAATTGGAGATCGGGCGCATGCTCTTGAACTGCTTTCCCGTCTTTTGCAGGCCCAATATTTCAGCTGGGTTAGCGGCGGCGCTCCGCTGACGAAAGCTCTGCTAAGGGTCGATCCTGCGTGGGATCCGATTCGCTCTGACCCAGGTTTTCAGAAATTAATGACGGGCAGTCAGCAATAACGTTCGCTTATGGAGCGAAGGGACAAAGAGCGGGTCGCCTCCTTCGATTAAGTTTGAAGCCGCCATTCCGTTGTTCGCGCGAACCGAGAATGGCTGCGCTGCCGATCGGGAAAGATGCCTTGTTAGGTCCCTTCACGATCCACATCTGCGCCCGCGTGGCGGCGCAGACCGGCGAGCAGGCGCGCGCCATCGCCGCGTTAGAAAAGCTCCTCTCGATACCGTATGCGGGTCCAATTCCTGAAAACGTGCCGCTGACACGTGCGTTGCTCAGGCTCGATCCGCTGCGGGGTACTCGCGCTTCAAAACGCTTGTGAGTTTGCCTGCGTCCAACGCAACAATAAAATAACCAAGAGCACGGTCTTCGCCGAGCCACGTGGTCGGCGTGTTCTTTCGAGATCGACGCCGATCAATTGCAGACCGTAGCTGGCCGCGTTTCGCCTTGGCAAGATATTCATCGAGGAACCCGACTGAATCAAGCTATGAAAAAACCAGCGACCAAGAGTTCGAAGAAATCTGCCACTAAACGCAAGCAGATGATCGTTTTCCGCGACGGGGCGGGAAACTACTACGAGCTTTCCCGCGCGACGCTTCAGCGCGGTAAGGTCACCGGGCCCCGAAAGAAAAAAATCGAGAGGCTCTTGAAAATGTGCTGGAAGAATCGGGATACATCAATGCCCCGACCATTCCAGGAAGTATTGTGAAGGCTCCTTGTGCCAAGAGCCAGGCACTTCGCTATGCCGGGTTCTACCTGAAGTCGACTAAGCCGAAGCGCTAAGCGGTTGGTCATTTCCATGGATAAAGACGTCTTACAACAGGGCGTCGTTTTCGCCCTTCAAGAACCCAGAAACGTCGACAACCCATACCCTCTCTATCGCCGGCTCCGCTCGGAGGCCGCCTTTTATTGGGACTTTGCCTCGGGTGGATGGTTTCTGACCCGTTACGCTGACGTGGCGGCTGCGTTGGCGGATTCGCGACTGACCATGCAGAACTTTACCTTTGATGTGACTCAGCTTCCTCCCGATCTGCAAGCGGATCTCGCGCCACTCGGCCGCGTGAGAAGAGGGAAGCTCTTTACAACGACGCCCCCGAGCACGAGCGGTTGCGGCGCCCTTTGAACAGAGCGTTTAATCCGTCCTCTTTCGAACGGTTGCGTCCCAAAATAGAGTCACTCGCACAAACGTTGTTATCGAAAGCCGAGCGGCGCCGGTCGATGGATCTGGTCGCTGACTATTCTGAGCCGATCGCCGACTACATGATTGTGAGTTATTGGGATTACCACAGGCCGATCGGACTCGCTTCATCGAATGGTGCGATCAGTTGAGGAAGTTCGTATCGTCGCCGCGCATGGGTCATGAGACAGTCTTAAAGGCGAGGGACGCGGCGAAGGGCTTCGAAGGGTTGCGCACCTATGTCCGGAAACTGATTACCGACCGACAGGAAAACTTCGTCGATGATCTGATCGGACAAACCTTTGCCGTAGCTGCGAACGAAACTCCTTTTCACTGAGGATGAGGTTCTCGCAAACTGCGTCTTTTTTCTCCATGCGGGAGCCCGGAACATGTCTGCCTCAATCACGAACGCTCTACTCGCGCTGCTGAGACATCCTGAACAATTCGGTCGTCTCCGCGAGGATCCCCAGTTGATCACGATCGCGCCCGAGGAACTTTTCCGCTATGAGACTCCCGTTCAGGTGGCGATCCGCGGTGTCCGGAGCAGGATTAGGAGCGGGGGCAGGAGCAGGATTGAGAATCGTTAGGGTGAGCTCTCTTCACGGAGGAACTGGATGAGGAGGCGGAGGCGCTGGTTGAGATCCAGCTCTTCGAGCAGTTCCTGGCGCCGGGTGGCGTCGCTGATGAAGGTCGCGGCAATCAGGTCGGCGAGCATTTCCGGGTCGGTCATCTCGCTCAGGTATTGGTCGATTTTCTGCGGGAGCTCGCGGCCGCTTTCTTTCAACTGGGCGTATAACTCCAGCACTTTGGCGGCGAGCGCGTCGGTCTCGACCGTCAGCTTGGTGCGAGTCTTGAGCGGCTTGATGCGGGCGATCGGGAAGGGCGCTTCCTGTTCGAAGGCGCTGAATTTTACCCGTCGAATTCCTTGCAAAATGAGGTCGGAGGTTCCATCGCTGCGCCCGATGCAGGCGCGGATGAGGCCGACGGTGCTGACGGGGAAGAAGTCCGCGCTCGTGCGCCACTGCGGGCGTTCCGGGCGAACGAGGGCCACGCAGAGCATGCGATCATCGTCGAGGGCGTGGGCCAGCATTTCGCGGAAGCGCGGTTCGAAAATATGCAGCGGGAGGAGCGCGTTGGGGAAAAGGAGGACCCCGGTGAGGGGCATGACGGGGACGGCACTTGGCAGTTCAACGGTTTCAGGCATCGGCGGCAGGACTCTACCTATTATACGCACGCCGGGCGCGGCGAAGTTGCCCGAGAGTCGGCTGGCCGGTGACAACCGCCCGATCGAGGGAGCCGTAGATGAGGGCCGAGCCAAGCTGAGCAAACTGGAGACGGGATTCCAGACCGAGCTTGCCGATGCCCATCACCGCGAGCGGCAGGAGGTTTCGGTTTTCGGTAAAGAAATCGACCAGCCGGGCGAGCTGAGCCGGCGTGTCGGTCCGGCCCGCGACCTTGAAAATGGTCGCACCGGCCGCGGCCGCGGCTTGCGCCTGGCAGCGGAGTTCGTTAGGCGAAGGCGTCTCCCGCAGGTGGTGCGCGGAAAGGATGAGCTCGATACGGCGGTGGCGGATTTCGGCGACGAGCGATTGCATTGGCCTGACGGAGCGCAGCTCGAGGTCGACCAGAGTGGCCTGAGCGAGGAAACGTTCGAGGAGGGCGCGGCGAGCGCTGGCGTCCAGTTTTCCGCGACCTCCTTCAGCCGAATGACGCGCGGTCAGGAGGAGCGGGGCGCGCAACCACGGGAGCGCGGCCTCGACCTCGCCTAACGATTTCTGGAGCGCATCGAGGCGGAGCTCGAAAAGATCGGGGGGCTGGCGCAGACGGGCGGCGCGTGCGAGAGCAGCGCCCGAGGCAATGACGCCGACGATGCGATTTTCGTCTCCGCCCTGGTTGACCGACGCCTTACCTTTCATTTTTTATCTCAGGCGCGTAACCTGCATGGCAGTTTGCGCTTCTCGAGATTTTTAGCATGCTTGCCCGACAACAGGAACTAAACGTTCAGTTCCACCAGCTCATCGACGCCTTGGTGATGGCGATCGCGCTTTTCGCTGCCCATGCCGTTCGCTTTTACGGCACGGAGTGGCTTGCGCTGCCCTACTCGATCGACCCATTCCGGAACTATCAATGGCTCCTGCTTGTGATCATGCCCTTCGGGCCGATCCTGCTCGACCTGCAGGGATTTTACCAATCGCCGATCAACAAGACGCTCGGGAAGTCGTTCGTCCAGATCGTGCGGACGATGATCTATCTCAGCATCCTGGTGAGCGCCTGCGTCATCTTCCTGCGCCTGCCGCTGACGAGCCGGGCGGTGCCGCTCCTTTTCATCGTCATTGCCACCATCCTCCTTCTCTTGAAAGAGACGGCGATTGTGCGGCGAATTCGCCGCCGGGCGGTGCGGGGGGAGGTGCGCGAACGCGTCCTGCTCGCGGGGGTCCTGCAGGATATCGCCGCGCTCGAGCAGTCGTTCACGCGCGAGGAAACAATCTCTTTGCAGGTCGTGGATCGGATTGATATCGAGAGCCAACCGATCTCCGACCTGGTCGCGGCGATGCATAAGTACGCGGTCTCGAGGGTCATTTTTGCCGCCGGAAACGGCCAACTGAACCGCGTCGAGGAAGCGATTGGCGCCTGTGAAGTGGAAGGTGTGCCGGCCTGGCTGGTGGCCAATTTTATCCAAACGGCGATCGCCAAGCCTGACTTCGATGCTTTTGGGGGCCGGCCGATGCTGGTCTTCCGCTCGGGCCCGGATGTGTCATGGGCCTATCGGATCAAGGGATTGATTGATCGGGTCGGTGCCCTCATTGCTCTCGTGCTGCTGGCCATCCCGATGCTCATCGCCGCCATCGGAATCCGTCTGACCTCGAAGGGGCCGGTTATTTTCAAGCAGGAGCGAGCGGGGAAGAACGGAAAGCCTTTCGTCATGTATAAATTCCGTTCCATGTCGAGCGATGCCGAGATGCGGAGGGCAGAACTCCTTCCTTTCAATCAGATGCAGGGCCCGGTCTTTAAGGTGGCAGAAGACCCGCGGATCACGCCGGTCGGCCGCTGGCTGCGGTGTACCAGCCTGGACGAGACGCCTCAGCTCCTAAATGTGTTGAAGGGGAGTATGAGCCTGGTCGGGCCGCGGCCGCTGCCGATCTATGAGGTGGAGAAATTTGAGAACACGTCCCAGCGCCGCCGGCTGAGCGTAAAGCCGGGCCTGACCTGTCTCTGGCAGATCAGCGGGCGCAACCAGGTGCAG
This sequence comes from Chthoniobacterales bacterium, assembly GCA_038233495.1. Classification (GTDB taxonomy): domain Bacteria; phylum Verrucomicrobiota; class Verrucomicrobiia; order Chthoniobacterales; family UBA10450; genus Palsa-1392. The sequence continues at coordinate 10,853 of JBBSLW010000051.1, forward strand.
GATTTTCGCGACTGGGTCAAACTCGACCTGGAATACATTGATCGCTGGTCGTTAGGCTTGGATTTCAAAATCCTGCTGCGCACCATCCCGGCCGTCCTTTCCGGCTTCGGGGCCAGATAGCGCCGTTGCTATTTCGGCTCGAGCTGCGGCCGCGGTAACATCCGCTCGACGTATTTCGCAATCAGGTCGAACTCCACGTTCAGCATATCGCCCGGCTGGAGGGCACAGAAATTTGTCTGCGCCCGGGTGTGCGGGATGATCCAAACGACGAAGCTCGTGGCAAGCAATTCGGCAATCGTTAGGCTGACGCCGTTGAGCGCGATCGAACCCTTGCCAGCGGCATAGCGTTCGAAGCCGCCCGGCAACTCCACCTCGAGCCGGTAATCCGCGCCGCGGGCCGTCCAGCCCAGGACGCGCGCGGTGCAATCGATATGTCCCTGGACAAAATGTCCACCGAGACGGGCCGTGGCGGTGAGTGCCCGCTCCACATTGACCGGGTCCCTTTCACGCAGAGCGCCCAGGTTGGTGCAGGCGAGCGTTTCTCCCAGCAAGTCAAAGCTGACCTCTTTCTCGCCAATCTCCGTCGCCGTCAGGCAACAGCCGTTCACGGCCACGCTCTCGCCGGTTGCGAGCCCGGCCGCAACGACTGGCGCGGTGAGCTGCAACTGCCGGCCGCGCTCAGTCGGGTGGATGCTGCCGACGCGCCCGACTTCCTCGATTAAACCGGTGAACATTGCCCTGCTAGTTTACGCAGATTTCCTTAGAGGTGAGGGAGAGAATTCTTTTGGCAAACAAAAGCGGCGTGACCCGATTTAGTTAGGGAAGGAGCCGCCTCCTGGCCGTGGGGCAGCGGGATGCGGAACGAAGAGGCGGTGAAAAATTCGACTGCTGGCGTCAAAATTGCTCGTTAGGGAGGACAGGCGGAACGATTTTTAAGCCCTCCCAGCCGCAGGAAGCGACACACGGGGCGCGGAGATCGTTCAAAAATATTTTAAAAAAAATGAAAAAAACGCTTGCTAGGGGTGGATTTCTTCTTTAATCCTCACCGCCAAACCTAACCAAACACCAATGGAGAAACTAATGATTAGATCAGTCACTACCAAGTTGGGATTTATTCGCGCGGCCCTTGCGGTCGGCGTTGCCATTCCAATTCTTGCGGGCTCTGGAGCCTTTGCTCAAGAGCCTTCGCCCGCTGCGCTCAGCCCCGCTGAGCCGCTCAATGCACCCGGTGCCACCGGAGCCGGCCCCGTTGCCGGAAGTCAACCGCCAACCAATGCTACCGGCGGCACTGCCGAGACCGAGCGCATCATCGTCACCGGTTCGAACATTCCGACTGCACAGGAAGTCGGCCCGAACCCGGTTCTGAACATCAATCGTGACCTGATTAACAAATCAGGCCAACGCACCGCGGAAGACCTGATCAAGAGTCTTCCCGTAGCCAACGGTGGCGGCATTCCGATTTCCAACAACGGCACTGGATTCACTCCGGGTGCGACGGCGATCTCGCTGCGCGGCCTCGGCCCTGAAGCCACCCTCGTCCTGATCGACGGTCGTCGTCTCGCTCCTTACCCAATCGGTAACGGCGGAACTTCCTCGTTCTTCGATCTGCGCTCCATTCCGGAAGCGGCGATCGAGAGCATCGAAATTCTGAAGGACGGCGCCTCCACCACCTACGGTGCGGACGCGGTCGCGGGCGTTGTCAACATCAAGCTGCGCAAAGATTACAAGGGCGCTGAAGCGACCATTTCGTACGGCAATACGCTGGATAAAGATTCCGGCGAATACCGCGCTTCGGTCATCTTCGGTGTCGGCGACGGCAACACCAACGTCACCGGCGTGATGAACTTCTATCACCGCAATTCGATCTTCAACAGGGATCGTGGATTCTCGGCCGTGCCTCCGTTCCTGAGCACGAACTCGACTCCCGAAAACCTGCAGTTGACCTTTGAATCTGTCACGGAAGCTGGCGGGACACCTCCGGCTGGCACTGGCCCAGGCGACATCTTCTTCGGTCGCGCCCCCTTCGGTTCCAACGGCAACAGCCCGGCTTCGGACTTTGTCTTTACGCCGGGCCGCTCTTCGCGGTTTAACTTCAACCAGTTCTCGAGCTCCTTCCCGGAGGTCGAAAACTACGGTGGGTTCGTGAGCTTCGATCATAAGATCTTCGGGGACCAAATGGTTCTCTTCGGAGATCTGTTCTATCAGAATTCGACTTCGCACGACGAGTTGGCGCCTTCCGCCACCGGTTCGTTTCAGACGGCTGGTTCAACCACCCTGGCGATTCCGCCGCGCACCAACCTCAATGGCACGACGCCCTTCGGCGGCCCGACCTTTGAAGAGACCGGCGTGCCAGCGACTGCGTTCAACCCGTTCAACCCGTTCAACCAGATCATCTCGGGCGGTAGCCGCGCTCGTTTGCTCGAATTCGGCAACCGCCTCTTCGACAACGAAACCGACGCCTTCCTCGCGACGATTGGCCTGAGGGGCGACAAGTTGTTCGACGGGAACTGGGGCTACGACTTTGGCTTCCGCTACAGCAACGTAAAAGCCACCTCGACCGGAACTCTGGTTTCGACCTCGCGCTTCAACCGCATTCTGAACCAGAATGATCCGATCTTCCAGCCGGGCGGCGTCCTGGCGGGACAGCAGGCCTTCAATCCGTTCGGTGATGCGACCGCGGGTATTAACCCGGCCAACGTGGCGTCGACCGGTTTCGCCACGGTGCACCCGAAGGACGTGGACACCTCTGAGCTGGCGACACTCGATCTCAACATCTACACCACGGAGTTGTTCAAGCTTCCAGCGGGTGGGGTTGGCTTCGCCGTCGGTGGCCAGTTCCGGCGTGAGCAGCTGAATCAGGATGTTGATCAACTCAACATCGAGGGTGACATCATCGGCAGCTCGCCGGCCGCGACCACGCAGGCAGGCCGGAAAGACTACGCGGTCTACGCGGAAGCTTCCATTCCGATCTTCAGCCCGACTTTCAGCTTCCCTGGCTTCTACGCCTTGGAGCTTACGGCCGCGGTCCGCTATGAGGAGTTCCGCAACAACGACACCAACGTCGCCGTTCCCAAGTTCGGCATCCGTTGGCAGCCGCTCGACGAGTCGCTGACGATTCGTGCGACTATCGGTAAGGGTTTCCGCGAACCGTCTCTGATCGAACTTTTCGGCAGTCCGACCTCGGCGCTGACTGGAACGATCGATCCGTTGCCGACTTCGCTCGGCGGTCCTGACACCCCAGTGGGCGATGACTCTCGTTTCGAATCCGAAACGCCGGTTGTGTTCAGCAGCTCGCCAGTGCTGCAGCCGGAGGACTCAGTCGCTTTCAGCGGTGGTATCGTCTATACGCCAAAATTCGTGAACGGCCTGACCCTCTCGGTCGACGTTTACGACATTGAACGCACAGGCGTTGTCATTCAGTCGTCTCCAAACGACGTTCTTCAGCGTGAGCTGAACGGGGCGCAGGGCACGGGAACCGGCCTCCAGCCGGGTGAGAGCGTCGAGCGTGATTCCGCTGGTCTCATTAGCCGGATCTTCACCCCGTTCATCAACAGCGGTTCGATCAAGGCCAATGGTATCGACTTCGGCGCCCAGTATGTCTACGCGACTGCGTTCGGAACGTTCACGACGCTCACCAATGCGACCTGGCTCAACTCGTTCCAGTTCTCGAACGCTCCTGGTGTGGCTGAAGCCGAATTCGCCGGCAGCGCGACTAGTCCGTTCTCTGCGGACGATGGTTTCCTGAAGTGGAAGGGCGTTTCCCGCCTCGATTGGGCATGGAATGGCTTCGACCTCATCGGGACCATTAATTACACGGACGGCTTCCACGATCGCAAACCGGATGGACGCATTCACTATGTGAGCCAACTCTGGACCCTCGACGGCCAGGCTTCCTATGACTTCACCTTCGTGGCGCCGGTTGAGGATCAGCCTGTGGCTGGTTACTCGAAGGACGCCAAGGATATGTCGATGGGCAAGGACGGTCGCCCGATGGAAACTTCCACCGCGCAATCCGCCAGCTATGGTCTTCCGATCTGGCAGCGGGTGTTGAACGGCACGACCATTACAGTTGGCGCCACCAACATCACTGGCGAAGATCCTCCGAAAGCCTTCGGCTTCGGCGGTAACTCGACCGGGTATCCTGGCTTCCTTTATCAGGCCACCGGACGATTTGTCTACGTCCAACTAACGAAGAAGTTCTAAACTGGGTTTCCAGTAAATCTGCGAAGAGGCAGCGGTTCGTTCCGCTGCCTCTTTTGCTTTTTGCGCGTGCACGAGCGCTTGCAACCTGCGCATCAGGGCGTATTTTATCGCATGAAAATGTTGAAACTGGCGCTCGGTATAAGCATCGTGAGTCTCGTTGCGGCGCAATTTGCGGCCGCCGATCCAAGAGCGGGAGAACGCGGAACTGACGAGGTTCCGCAACGTCACACGAAAGCTTCCAGCTACCACGAGCCATTGGCTCCAGCGGTAGCCGGAACCGAGGAGAAACTGGTGTTCGTGACAGGTTCGCGCATACCCCAACGGCTGCGTGTGAAGGCCATCGGCACTAATACGACTTCTCCGGTGCGGGTCTTTACGCGCGCGGAAATCGACCGGACCGGCCAATTCACCACCGAAGGAATTCTCGCGCAGGATCCTTCTGTTCGAATCATTGGCAACGGGTCCCACTAAGCGAGAGGCCCATTTTAACAAGCGGCGATCGACCGTCGATTTCTCATCCCGGCGTTAGGTTGCCGTTTTTTTTCCTTCGTCATTTGGAGCAGCTCTGGCCAGTACCGACAGACCGGCGGGATGCCTGTCTGCTGAGCACGGTTTCCTTCGGTAGCGCAAGCTTCCAGCTTGCGCATTTTTCATCAAAGCTGGAAGCTTGCGCTACCTCCTCCAGAGACCTTCTGGTCTTTCTCTGTCTCCTCGAGAGAGCGGCATCTCCGTAACGATCCCATGCCAAGAAGGAACGGTGCGCTGGACCGCCCCTTCGAAAGAAGCAGTCCGTGGCCGCGATTCGTTTCACTCCAAAAAGTTGGGGGGAGGCTGGGAGATCCGCCGGGAGGCGGCGTCTGATTCGGACTACGATTGACTAAAACGCGGAAACGCGTTCTCGCCAGTCCGCCCTATGGCACAGAC
>JBBSLW010000052.1:0-15845 GCA_038233495.1 Chthoniobacterales bacterium
ATTAGGAGCAGGAGCAAGAGAAGGAGTTACAGATCCAGCTTATCCAGCGCGCTCCAATCCGGCGGGGGCACTTCGAGCACGCTCTTGTCTTCCGGATCTTTGACCGTTGCCGGCGCTGGGCAAACGCGCCCGCCATCGCGGTCGCAATGCGGATAAGGCGGCAGGTTGAGCAAAATGTCTTCGCGCATGAAAGGCATCAGATCGACCAGCTCCGGGCCGGCCAGCTCGGTGTGGATGGCGAAATCTTTCACCTCAATCTCAAACGGAAATGTCTCCAGACAGCGAACGCATCGCATCTCGACCGGCTGGGTCAACTCGCCCTTTGCCCAGAGCGCGCCTTCGGAGATGCCGACCTCGAGGTTGTAGCGAAGCGGTCCCGCGCAACGCGCCTCCTCCGGGTCGAGCTGCAGGATCGGGCAATCCTCTTCTCCCTCGAGACGCAGGCCGTCGTCCGGGATCTGGCGCAAATGAATCTTCATCGGTTTCTGAAATTTATCGCTTCAGTTTCGTGGCAAAACTTTCCAAAACACAGGCGGGGACAAATTCCCCCACGTCGCCGCCGAGCCGCGCGATCTCCTTCACGATCCGCGAGCTCAGGTAGGTGTATTCTTCCTTCGGCATAAGGAAGATCGTTTCGACCGTGCCTTCCAGTTTGCGATTCATCAGCGCCATCTGGAATTCGAACTCGAAATCCGAAACCGCGCGCAGCCCGCGAACGACGGCGCGAGCGTTTTGCCGGACCGCGAACTCGACCAGCAAACCGTCGAGCGGCGCCACCGTCACCCCGTCGAGCGAGGCGGTTACTTCCCGGAGGAAAGCAAGGCGTTCCTCGAGCGTGAAGAGCGGCTGTTTCTGGTCGTTATGCGCGACTGCCACCACCACTTCGTCGAAAAGCTTTCGCGCCCGCTCGATCACGTCGAGGTGCCCGTTGGTCACCGGGTCGAAGCTGCCGGGATAGATCGTGCGTCGCATGGGGGCGAAAATTCGCAGAGGAACGCGGAAATTCAACGCGTGAGAGCAACACCCCGGTTGCCCTCCGCCGGGCCCGCTCCAAATTATCGGCGCAATGAGCAGCGGACCCCCTTACCGATCGATCGCCGTGGCGGCGACGTTTTCGCCGCGTTTCCACCAGGTCTTGGCCGAAGCCCGGCGCATCGCCGAGCGGTTCGGCGCGCCGCTCAGCCTCATCTTTGTCGGAAAAAAAGACGCCGCCACCGAGCGCAAATTCGCCGAGGCGTTTGCCGCGGTGAAGCTCCCGGCGGACTCCGTCGTGCACTACGAGGAGGGCGATCCCGGGCTCGGCATTCTCGCCGCGGCCCGCCACTTGAAAGCCGATCTGCTCATCGCCGGCGCGCTCGAGAAGGAGGCGGTTCACCGGCAATTTCTTGGCGGCGTGGCGCGACGACTGGTCCGGGAGGCGAGTTGTTCGGTCATGCTTTTCACCAAGCCCGAGCTCAACCCCCGGCCGCTCCGGCACATTGTTTTTCTGGCCGAGTTCAATGAGCACGCGCAGGAAGCGCTGCGGCGGACCCTGCACTTTGCGGAGCGGGAAAATTGCGAGCGACTTTATGTGATCCGCAGTTACACCAGCTTCGACAAGGCGCGCGCGGCGCGGCGCACGAAAAGCGCGAAGAGCAATGCGCGCACGCTCGAGGAGGAGGAGATCGCGCTCCAGGATTTCATCCTCGCCGCCGGCGCGACACCGGTCCCGATCGAGGCGCGCTGCATCCGCGGCAACACCGGGTTTGCCGCCTCGAATTTCGTGCAATCGGTGGAAGCGGATCTGCTTGTCGTCCCGATGGTGGCCATGCCCGAGCCGAAGCCGAAACTGCCCGGCCGCATCTCCTGGGTCACGGACGTGATCCCGTGCAATCTCTGGATAGTTCGGTAGGCGGGCATCCTGCCGACAAGAGGCGCGCTTCCGCGCTGCCCTAACGGAAGAAATTTCGCTGCTTTTCCGTGATCGGGCGACCCAGCCGCTCGAGGACGAGGAGCATGTCCTCCCAGACCTTGCGTTTCTCCGCGTTGCTCTGGTTTCGCAATAAATACGACGGATGGAAAGTAATCATGAGCGGCGTCTCGCCGTAGGTGTGCCAGCGACCGCGCAACTTGTTCATCGGCTCCCGGATCTTGAGCAGGCCCTCGACCGCGGTCCCGCCGAGCGCGACCAATACCTTTGGCCCGATGATCTCGATCTGCTCGCCGAGGTAGGGGAGGCAGGTGGCCATTTCTTCCGGGGTCGGCCGGCGATTGCCGGGTTCGCCCGCCGGCATGTCGGGCCGGCATTTCAAGACATTCGCGATGTAAACCTCCTCGCGGCTCAAGCCCATCGCGCCGATAATTTTCGTCAACAACTGGCCGGCCCGCCCGACAAACGGTTCGCCCAGCCGGTCTTCATCCGCCCCCGGCGCTTCGCCGATAAACATGATCTCGGCCTCGAGATTCCCAACGCCGAAAACCGTCTGGGTGCGGAAGGCGGCGAGGCGCGGGCACTTGAGGCAAACCGCGACTCGCTCGCGCAGGGGCGCCATCCGTTCGGCTTTGCCCAGCCTAACGACCGGAGGCAATGCGCGCAGCCCGGCGAGCGCCGCCCGGCTGGCCCGGGGCGGCCGGTCGCTTTCCTGCCGCAGGCGGTCGAGCCCATGCAGTGCGGTCTTGAGGGCTTGAGAAAATTCATCCATGTGACGCGAGCATTCTTGAAGCTTTTGCGCGCGGCGGCAATTCCTTTGATGGTGCGGCCATGACCGGCCGGCTGGACGACTACGATTTTGATTTGCCGCCCGGGCTGATCGCGCAACGGCCGGCGCCGCGCCGTGAGGACGCGCGCATGATGGTGCTCGACCGCGCGCGCGAGACGATCGCGCACCATCGTTTCGCCGAGCTCCCGGAGTTCGTCAGGCCGGGCGACCTGCTCGTGCTGAACGACACCCGCGTCCTGGCCGCGCGCCGTTTTTCCGATGACGGCGCGATCGAGTTTCTCTTCCTCGAGCAAAGTGCGGCGGAGACCTGGCGCTGTCTCGTGAAACCCGGCCGCCGGATGCGGGTCGGCGCAACCGTGCGGCTCGACGGGGTGACCGGGCGAGTCGAAAAAATTCATGCGGAAGGCGAGCGCGAGATTCGTTTCGAGCGCACGATCGAACCTTTTGCGAGGGGACAAATCCCGCTCCCGCCCTATCTCAATCGCGCGGCCGACGCGGAAGACACGACGCGTTACCAAACCGTCTTCGCGAAGGCACCGGGAGCGGTCGCCGCCCCGACCGCCGGGCTGCATTTTACCCCGGAGATTCTCGAGCAGCTGCCACATACCTTCGTCACCCTCCATGTCGGGACCGGCACGTTCCGTACGGTGCAAAGCGAGACGATTGCCGAACATCGGATGCACGCGGAGCGCTACACGATCAATCCGGCAGCCGCAGCGGCGATGAATGCGGCTGAGCGCCTCTTTGCCATCGGGACGACCTCGGTCCGGGTCCTGGAGTCGGTCGTTACGCCGGGGGAAGAGTTTCGCGCGGGGGAGGGGACGACCGACATTTTCATTCATCCGCCATACGAGTTTGGCGCGGTCGACCGGGTCCTGACAAATCTCCATCTGCCGCGCTCGACCCTGCTCCTGCTGGTCGCGGCTTTTGCGGGCCGCGATTTTGTTTTGCGCGCCTATGCCGAGGCGGTGCGTGCGGGCTACCGTTTTTACAGTTACGGGGATTGCATGCTCATCCTCTAGCGGCGGTCGGCAAATCTTCCGCCGCTGTGCTACGCTCGCCCATGCAAGCACCGGACCCGCCCGCCACGCCTAACGGCGAGCTTGTGATCCGCACGATCGCGATGCCGGCCGATACTAACCCGAGCGGCGACATTTTCGGCGGCTGGATCATGGCCCAGATGGATCTCGGGAGCGGCATTCTCGCGAGCAAAACGGCGCGCTCCCGCGTCGTCACGGTGGCGGTGGACGGGATGTCGTTTCTCCAGCCGGTGCGGGTCGGCGACACCATCGCCTGCTACGCGCGGATCGAGAGCATCGGGCGCACCTCGATGAAAATCCCGGTCGAAGTCTGGGCCCAGCGTTACCGGCGCCAGGAACAATTGCTCGTGACGCGCGCCGTTTTCACCTACGTGGCGGTGGATGACGCCGGCTCGCCCATCCCGGTCTCTCCGCCGGCTCGTTAGGCGACTAGTAGCTCCCGCCGCTGCTGGCCGATTCTGGGCCGGAAAGTTCGGTTGCTTCCATCGGGGCGGTCGGCTCCAGCACCGGGATCTTTGAGTCTTTTTTTGCGCTCATCCGCTTCTGCTGCTTGACGCGGCCGAGACTGGATTTGCGCACGTAGTGCTCGTAGGCGCGTTGCTGCCGGCCCTGCGCGGTGAGCATCGAGCAGCCCGGCAAAAGCAGGGCGACGATGATCAGGAGCGCGATGGAGCGACAAAATTTCTGCATTCTCAGCCTTTCGCGAGCACGGGCTCCTCGTAAGCAGTTTCCAGGCCGAAAAGATCAGCGCGCACCATCTGGTCGACGGTCTGGTAAATCTTCCAATCGCAGAAGCTGCTTCGCTGATTCAATTCGCCGAGCGCAAGTTCATCATTGTAGGCGAGTTGCCAGATCTCTTCCGCGACGGGGCGCAATTCCTCCTGTGCCGGGTCGTTCCACTCGAGATTCAATTTCTTGCGCTTCAGGCGGGCCGAGCCGTCGCTCATCCGCTTGCGCAGGTCATCAAATTGGTCGCGCATCTGGATGGCGTTGATCAGAATCTCGTCCGCGTTTCGGGAAAGCGCGCTCCCCTGGCCCCAGCCGGCGTGGATCTGCGTCTCATTCGAGAACGCGAAGGTCCCGGTGCGATGTTCGTGCAGGAAGAGCTGCCAGAAGGCTTCCTCGCCGCTCAGGTGCCGGAAGCGACCCCAGCGCGGCGTGCCTTTTTCAAAATAGAAAGTGGAGATGGTCTCGCCTTCTTCGTCCGCGATCGTGAGCAGCCCGGTCTGCATCGACTGGATGATCGTCTGGTAAATGGTGATGACGTCGAAGTTGGAGAGGCTGCCGGTCAGCTCGAGGGCATTACTCGGCGAATGGATCAGCCCGCGCGTCTGGAAAAGGCGGTTGGCCAGTTTCTCCGCGAGGAAAAGAAAGAAGGCCGGGACGCGTGCCATCAGCTCCGGGAAATCGCGGCGCCGGAAGCATTGCACGCTAAGGGCGGCACAGGCCCGGGCATTGTGGTCGCGCGGGATTTCGAGGAGCGCGCCCGTCTCGCCAAAGATGTCGCCCCGGGAAAGAACCGTGGTCGCTGTGCCGGGCCGCGCGTTTTTCGGAAAGAGCTCGGCCGCTCCGCGACTGATGATGAAAAGCTCGTCGCCGGAGCTGTCGGTCGCGTAGACGATCTCATTCTCGCCGAAATGTTTGACCCGGGAAAGCCCGCCGATCGCCTTGAGTTCGACAAGCCGGAGAGACTTGCAAAAGGCAAAGAAATCGCGCTGGACCATCCTTTATGGAATAGCAAGAGTCGTGCGGGGCTGAGGGCGAACCTGGAGATTTTTGGGCAGGCCCGCTTTTCAATCTTCCGATTCGCCGCTAAATCCTACAGCCATGCCCGGGCTCGCCTACCTTTTCGAGCGATTTCCCTCATTCACGCAGACCTTCTGCTACCGGGAAATCGAGGAGCTGCGACGGCAGGGCGCGGCCCCGGCGATCTTATCCGTGCGGCGCCCGGTCGACGAACCAGCCCAGGATTGGGACCCCGCGATCGTTCGCGAGGTGGAATATTTGCCCAACGACGAGCAACTGGTGCGCGAAGTGGACCGGGCTTTGCGCCGGGGGAAACTGCCGGCAGGGGCCGCGGAGGAAATCAAGATTTGGGGACGCAAAACCGATTTCCTGCGGCTCGCCCAGGCGGCCTGGCTCGGGCCGCGTTTGCAGGAACTCGGGGTGCGCCATCTGCACGCGCACTTCGCGGGTCTGGCGGCGCGGACCGCCTGGTGGATCGAGCGCTTCTTCGGCATCGGCTTCAGTTTTACCGCGCATGCGAACGACATCTTTGCGCCGAAGCCGTTTGAGATTTCTCTGAAGAAACTGACCGGCAGCGCCCGGGCCGTCGTCACGGTGAGCGACTTCGGGGTCCGGTTTTTGCGAAAAAAATTCCCGGAAGCCGCCGGCAAAATCCACCGGGTCTACAACGGGATCGAGCTCGAGCGGTTTACGCGCGCCGACTTCGCCACGCCCGTGCCGGTAATTCTTTCCATCGGACGCCTGATGGAGAAAAAGGGCTTCGCCGATTTGATCGAAGCCTGCCGGATTTTGCAGGAGCGCGAGGTGAAGTTCCGGTGCGAAATCATCGGCGAAGGCCCGCTCGAGCCCGCCCTTCGCGAGCAGATCGAGCGCGCTGGCCTAACGAGCGTGGTCGCGCTCGCCGGGCCGCTCCCGCAGGCAGAAGTGACCCGCCGGCTCGCGGGCAGCACGGTTTTCGCGCTGCCGTGTGTGGCGGAAGCGGGCGGGGGGATGGATAACCTGCCGACCGTGCTGATGGAAGCGATGGCCGCTAGTTTGCCGGTGATCTCGACCGAGCTCGGCGGCGTGCCCGAGATGGTGCTGGAGGGCCGGACGGGGTTCCTCGTTCCGGAACGCCAGCCTGCGGCCCTGGCCGAGGCACTACACCGGATCCTGGCCGCGCCGGCGGAGGCCCGTTCGTTAGGTGAAGCCGGCTGGCAACGCGCGGCCGAGCTCTTCGCCATCCGCGGGAGCGTGCAACAGTTGCGCGATCTTTTCTCGGAAGCGGGCGCGCTCTAAGCCGCGTCACCGCGCACTTCTGCCTTGCTGCCGCCGGCCCCGGCGGCGAGACTCGTCCCGTGAAGAGCCCATCATTTCTCCGCCGGACGGTCCTCCTTTTTGCCCTCCTGGCATCCGTCGCGGTGTGCCAGGCGGAGCATTCTCCGAAGTGGATCAAACCATACAACAACCTGCTCGGGAAATACGTCACCAGCACCGGCGTGCAGTATGCCGCGTGGAAAAATAACGCGTCCGACATGAAGATGCTGCAAGAGGTGGTCGACGGCATTGCGGCCGAGAAAATTTCCGGCCTGAGCAAGGAAGAGCAGCTCGCTTTTTACATCAACGCCTGGATCCTGCACGAAGCGCTCGCCAAGTATCCGACCAAAAGCGTGAAGGACCTGCTTTTCACCTTCTTCACGAGCAAGCGACTCCGGGTTGCCGGGGAAAAGATGAGCTTCAATCAGCTCGAGACAGACATCATCCGCCCAAAGTTTGGCGAACCCCGAATCCACTTCGCCCTCAATTGCGCGAGCAAAAGTTGTCCGCCGCTCAACCCGGAAGCTTTCCAGGCCGGCAAGCTCGATGCCCAGCTCGAGAAACTGGCCGTGAATTTTATTAACTCGCCCCGGGGCGTGGACTATTCGGAAGCGAAAAAATCCGCCGCGCTCTCCGCGATTTGCGACTGGTACAAGGACGACTTCAAAGCCGCGGGTGGCCCGGTCGGCTTCATCAACCAACGACGCAAACCCCCCTTGCCTAACGACATCAAAACTACCTATCAGAATTATGATTGGTCGCTCAACGAGGCGAAATAATTGAGCGGCACGAACGGAAACGGCCAGGCCGCACCAGTCATGACTTCGGGCCAGCGCTGGCAGGCGCGCTGGCGTGCTTTTCGTCGCCCGATCATGGAGGAAAAGGCCCGGGTCTTGAAGGAACGCTGGGATTCGCTCCCGCCCGAACTCCAGACCGATAACCAGATCGCGGGCCGGCACCTCACGCACTGCGGCTTCACGTTAGGCGCGAGTTACTGTTCGTTTCATTGCACCCATTGTTACCTCCCGAAGAACGCGAACTCGGTCCCGATCCCTTCGCTCGCCCAGGTCAAGGAACAGATCGATGCCAATCGCCGCCTGCAGGGGCCGGGCGGCGGCCTGCAGATCACCGGCGGCGATGTGGCCGATGCCTACTGGCGCGCCGGACGGCCCGATGAGTTGGTCGAGATTGTTCGTTATGCCATCTCGGTCGGCTCCATCCCGATGCTCATGACGCACGGCCAGACCTTGATCGAGCAGCCGCAGTTTCTCGAGAAGCTGGTCGTCGAAGGCGGACTCCGGCAGGTCTCCGTCCACGTCGACATGACGCAGGCCGGCCGGCACGGTTATCCGATCGGCCGGATCAAATGTGAAGCCGATTTGCATCCCGTTAGGCAGGCCTTTACCGATCTCGCATTGGGCGTGCGCGCCCGCACCGGCCTGCCGCTGGAATACGCGCTCAGCTTCACCGTCACGCGGCGCAACATCGATGATGTACCCGAGGTTTTGCGCTGGTATCTGGCCGACCCGAACCGGACCCATATCTGGCGCATGATCAGTTTTCAACCGGAAGCCGACACCGGGCGCACCATCTTTTCGCAACGACCGATCACCCCGGCCGATGTCTGGGAAAAAATCTGCGAAGGCGTGGGACTGCCGCTCCGGCGCGATGTCTCGATTTTCGGACATCCCGATTGCAACAGTTGGGCCTCGCTCCTCGTGGCGCGGCCTTCCGGGAAAATCTTTCCGCTTTTGCCGGACGACAAAAAATTCGATCAGCTCCTCGGCGAAGTGTTGCGCAAGATTGGCGGGCTCTCGCTCATCAACGACGATGCCGGCACGCCGGCCTTTCGATTGTTAGGCGTGCTTCTCCAGCATCCCGTCCTCGCGGCCCGCGTGCTCTACCGGCTCTCGCGTTACATGACCTCGCGCCAGGCGCCGCCGGAGATTTTGCGCTCCCTTGTCCGGGGCAAAGTGCACACCGTGGGCGTGGGCATGCACAACTTCATGGACGCGTCGCAGGTGGCGAACGCGGATCACGATCCGGTGGTCAAGGCGCGGCTGGATTCCTGCGTTTTCAAGGGCGCGGTCAAGCGCGACGGCGAATGGGTCGCGGTGCCGATGTGCTCGATGAACCAGCAAACCTGGTCGGAAGTCTACGACGCGCGCCTGAACGATCCCGAGTTGGTGAGCCAGCCGCAGCCGGTTTCTTCCTAATCCCGCTCCCGCTCCTAGTCCTGGACGGAGCCGGTGGGAGCAGGATTAGGAGCAGGAGCAAGAGAAGATTTTAGAGAAGAGCGCGGACCTGCTCGACCGCGCGCAGGTAGACGCGGTGCGGGCCGCCCCGCATCAGTTCCTCTTTCACCAGCTCGACCACGTCGCTCCCGCCCGCGGGCAGGACCTGCCGCATGTGACGCCCGCCTTTCCGGCCAAAGGCGACTTCGAGCAAATCCGTCCCCGTCTTGTGCTGGACTTTGAATTCCGCGCTTCCGGTCGTGAGCTGGCAGCTACCGATCGGTTCACCCTTTTTTTCCCGGAGCGAGACCTTGATCGACCCCGCGCCGTCCTCGCCGGAACGGCGGAAGCCTAACGAGTTGCCCTGGCCTTTTGCCTCTTCCCAGCCCAGCTGCCCGGCCAGCCAGCCGACGAGCAGGAGCGCGGTCGAGCGGAAACCAGGCGCATGTTCGAGCGCGAGCGACTTGATCGCGCTGAGATGATGATGCGTGGCCGGATGATCGAAAAACTGGGCCAGCGCGATGCGCAGATGGACGAGCCGCACCCAGTTGAGATCGCAGAGCACGATCCGGTGGCGCGCTTCCTTCTGCGCTTGCTCGACCAGCTGCATTTGCGCCTCGAAGTCGCGCCAGATCTGGCTGTCGTAGATTACGCGGTCGACCCAGGCCCAGAGTTGCGGATCGATCGGCGGCCGGAATTCCTCCTGCCACCAGAGATAAAGCGGGAGGTCGGAGTCGAGCTGCGAGAAGACGATATTGGGCAGCAGCCCGCACTGGTCGCCGTGCAGGAAAAACGAGAGCTGCTCGGAACAGATCTGTTTGCTCCCGGCGCGGCTGACGTGGCAATGCGCGCTGATCCAGGCTTCGACGCCGCTCTTGTTCGCCGCCGGGTCGGCCGCGATCACGATTGCGCGGCAGGCGTGGTCCTCGGTGATCTGGGAAATGAGGGCCGTGTTTCTGCCTAACGACTCGCTCGCCTCGCTGTAAACCGCCAGGTTGATGAGCGAGGCCCGGGTCATGACGCCGTCGCTCGCGTCCCAGAGTTTCTTCAACTCGGCGTGGATCTGGCCAACCTCCACCGGCATCCCGGCGCTGAATTTTTCTGCGGCGGCGTTCACCAATTTATAACCTCCGCCAGCTCCGGCCATCGCGCGCCAGCAGTTCATCCGCTTCCTTCGGGCCCCACGTGCCCGCGGGGTAGAGGTTGAGTTTCGGCGCACCTTCTTTTGCGACCCAAGCTTCCTCGATCGTGTCGATGAAAGCCCAGGCCTGCTCGACTTCGTCGCGCCGGGCAAAGAGCGTCGCGTCGCCCGCCATTGCGTCGAGCAGAAGACGTTCGTAGGCTTCCGGGCTCGCCTTCCCAAACGAAGTCCCGTAATGAAAATCCATCTTCACCGATTCCACCCGGAAACTGGTGCCCGGCACTTTCGCCTGCATCCGGAGAGAAATTCCTTCGTCCGGCTGGATCCGGATCACGAGGACGTTCTGGTCGATCGCTTCCGATTCGCGATTGAACAAAACCTGGGGCGCTTTCTTGAAGTGCACCGAGATCTCGGTGCCCGATTTTGGGAGCCGTTTTCCAACCCGGATGTAGATCGGGACGTCGGCCCAGCGCCAGTTGTCGACCAACACGCGAAGCGCGACGAAGGTCTCGGTCTTCGATTTCGGGTCGACCCCTTTTTCCTTGCGATAACCCTCGACGGATTGGCCGCTGATCGCCCCCTTCGCGTACTGCCCGCGGACCACGGAAATGCCGACCTCGTCTTCCTTGAAGCGCCGGAGCGAGCGGACGACTTTCACCTTTTCATCGCGAATACTATCGGCCCCGAGATCGGTCGGCGGCTCCATCCCGACCAGGCAAAGAAGTTGGAGCAAATGATTCTGCACCATGTCGCGTAAGGCCCCCGCGCCCTCGTAATAGCCGGCCCGGTTTTCCACGCCTAACGTTTCCGCAGCGGTGATCTGGACGTGGTCGATATAACGCGAATCCCAGAGCGGCTCGAAGATGGCGTTCGCGAAACGCAGGACCAAAATGTTTTGCGCCGTTTCTTTCCCGAGGAAGTGATCGATCCGGTAGGTCTGGTCTTCCGCGAACGAATTTTGCACCACGCGATTGAGGTGACGTGCGGATTTCAGATCAATCCCGAAGGGTTTCTCCAGAATGACCCGGGCCCAGCCGCCGTTAGGCGCTTTGTTCAGACCGGCTTTTCTCAGGTTCTGGATGATCGTCTCAAACTGGTCCGGCGAGGCCGCGAAATAAAAGAGGCGATTGCCGCGCGTCCCGCTTTCCTTGTCGAGATGGTCGAGGCGCTTGGCCAGTTTCTCATACCCGGCTTCGTCGCCAAACTCGCTCTGGTGATAGAAGAGCGACTGCGCGAATCCGTCCCAGATTTCGTCCCGCACCGTTTGCCGGGAATGTTTCCGGGTCGCTTCCTCCATTTCCTGGCGGAACTCGTCATCCGTTTTCGGGCGGCGCGCGAAACCGACGACCGCGACGGCGGGCGGGAGCTCGCCATCGGCGGCGATGTTGTAAAGGGCGGGCACGAGCTTGCGATGGGTGAGGTCGCCGGTCGCGCCGAAAATCACGACTGCGCACGGTTGGGGCACGGCCTTGATCGAAAGCCCTTCGCGCAGAGGATTGGATTGCTGCTTTTGGCTCATGTGGATTTCCGGTCACCTTACGCAGATTGCCGCCCGTCGTGTAATCGAAAACGCGGGCGCGCTTTCGCGATTGTCGCCCCTCGCCCGGCGACTTCAACGAGCTGCCGAAATCGGATTCGTTCGCGCCGCTCCTGCAGCGGCCCGGTTTGCGGAATGCGTTTAAGAAATTGCCGGCGAGCGCGGAACGCTCGACGCACCGCGACGACGCGGTCCCGAGCAATAACGATCAGATCGGTTATCCGCTTGTCTCGGACGCGCTTTGGCCGCGGCTGCAGGAGGTGGGAATCGAGCGGCGCGGGATTTGGGCGGGAGCGCGGAAGACGCGCGAAAGATTCCCGCCGCTGACGAGTGTGACCGCGGAGAGGAACGTCGCGAGCGATCACGCGGCGTTGGGGTGGAATTGATTTGTGATTTTTTCACGAGCACGAGCACGAGCACGAGCACGAGCGGGAGTGGGGAAGGGAATGTTAGGCAGACATGGGAGCGTGTTCGCACTCGAGCAGACCTGAGGCCTACGCAGCCCAAAAAAAGGTTGTCGTTCCGAGCCGCGAAGACGGCGAGGGATCTCCCATCCGCAGTCCGTGGTTCCGAGCGGGCAGGAACCGCGGATTGCAATTGCGAGACCCCTCGCCGCGCTGCGCCGGCTCGGGATGAGCAAAGGGGCCGGCTTGGGATAACCGCAAAGCGTGCCGGCTCGGGCCGCCGCCGCAAAATCAATCCGGCAACGGGAACCGCCGGGTCAATTGCTGAACCTGCTGGCGAACACCTCCAAGCGCGCGCTCGTCGTCGCGGGCCGCGAGCGCTTCCGCAATCAGGTCCGCGATCTCGAGCATCTCTTCTTCTTTCATCCCGCGCGTCGTGACCGCCGGCGTGCCGAGACGGATGCCGCCCGGCTTGAAGATCGGGTAGGTATCGAACGGAATCGCGTTCTTGTTTACCGTGATCCCGGCCCGGTCGAGCGCGACCTCGGCCTGTTTGCCGTTGATCTCTTTCGGCCGCAGATCGACCAGCATGAGATGGTTGTCGGTGCCGCCGGAGACGATGCGATAGCCATGTTTCGCCACCCCCGCGGCGAGCGCTTTCGCATTCAAAACGACCTGCCGCTGGTAGGCTCGGAACTGCGGCTGGAGCGCTTCGTGAAAACAGACCGCCTTGGCCGCGATCACGTGCATGAGCGGCCCGCCCTGCACTCCCGGGAAAACCGACGAGTCGATCGCCTTGGCAAATTTCTCCTGGCAAAGCACGATCCCGCCGCGCGGTCCGCGCAGGCTTTTGTGGGTGGTGGTGGTGACGAAGTGCGCGTGCGGCACCGGGCTCGGATGTTCGCCGCCCGCGACCAACCCTGCGATGTGCGCCATGTCGATGAAGAGAATCGCGTCGACCGCGTCCGCGATCTGGCGCAGGCGCGGGAAATCGAGGAAGCGCGGATACGCTGAAGCGCCGGCCGTGATCATGGCCGGGCGCACTTCTTCGGCCTGCTTTGCGAGCGCGTCGTAATCGATCTGCTCGGTCTCCTCGCTCACCCCGTATTGGCTGACCTCATAGAGTTTGCCGGAGAAATTTGCAGGATGACCGTGAGTGAGATGACCGCCGTGGGCCAGGTTCATGGTCAGGATCCGATCGCCCGGTTTGATCGCGGCAAAGTAGACCGCCATGTTCGCCTGCGCGCCGCTGTGCGGTTGCACGTTGGCGTGTTCCGCGCCGAAGATCTTCTTCGCACGATCGAGCGCGAGCTGCTCGACCACGTCGACGTTTTCACAGCCGCCGTACCAACGTTTTCCCGGGTAGCCTTCGGCGTACTTGTTCGTCAGGCAGGAGCCCTGCGCCTCCATGACCGCGCGGCTGGTAAAGTTCTCGGAGGCGATCAGCTCGATGTTCTCGCGTTGGCGTTTTTCCTCCTCGGCGATGGCGTCGAAAATTTCCGGATCGACTTTGCGCAAGCCGCCGCCTAACGACGACTGGCCCAGGCCGTCGCCGGCTTCGGATTCAGGATGATGTGGCATATTTCCCATGGTGGACTGCGGCGCGGAACTCCCGCGCGCCTGGCGGGGAACGGCCAATTCGGTTTCTTCTACGAAGGCGAGCACACTCGGTAAAGCGTTTTCAATGCACTGCGCGCATTCCTGGTAAACCTCGCGTCCCATCCCGATCGGGTCCGGCAGATCGCGCCAGAGCGTGGCCCCCGGTTCCTCAAATTCGCGGAGCAAAAAAGTCTTGTCCGCGCTCTGTGGGAAGAGCAGGTGGATCGTTTCCAAATGCGAGCCGGTCATGGCGAAAATATGGGTCGCGCGATCGACCAGCGTGGCGGTGAGCGGCTGGCTGCGAAAGTCGGAGATGTCAACTCCGCTTTTCCGGCAGACGTCGATCGCATGTACGCTCGGGAGCTGGCCGCGGACGGCATGCACCCCGGCCGCATCCACCTCGATGTCCTTGCGATTGCCGAGGAGACGGCGGAAGAGTCCCAGAGCCATGGGACTGCGGCAGATATTGCCCGTGCAGACAAAAAGGACGTGTTTCACGATGATGCGGGACGCGGCGGCGAGGGACTTCGTGAAAGTAAAATCAAACTCCTTCAAGTCAACGAACCCGCCTGCCGACCGCCTTTGAACATGACCGTCGCCCGCCTTCGCCTAACGACATCTCCACGAATGAGAGTGCGCTGGAAATCCTGGCGTTCCGAGCTGGAATTGCTCGGGCTGCGCCTGCTCGCGGCGGTCGTCCCGAGCCTGCCGCGGCCGTTTGCGGTTCAGTTTGCCCGCGTGGCCGGCGCGCTCGCCGCCCGCTTCGATTTCGAGGGTCGCAGGGTCGCGCTGAGCAATCTCGAGGCGGCCTTCGGCAAGCGCTTTTCCACGGCCGAGCGCTCGCGGATCACCCGCGAATCCTACCAGCAATTCGCGAGCACGATGATCGATCTCTTCTGGAGCCCGCGGATCAACCGGGAGAACTATCGCAAGCTGATCGAGTTCGAAGGCTGGGACGAATTCGCGCGCACGGTCGGGCCGACCGGGCCTTGCATCATCGCCACCTGTCACTATGGAAATTTCGAGTGGTTCAGTCTCGCCGCTGGTTACGCCGGCCTGGTCGCGACCATCATTTCGCAGGAGTTCAAGAATCCGCAGCTCGACCCGATCTTCAATCAACTGCGCCAGCAATCCGGCCACCAGATGGTGCCGCGGGAGCGGGCGATCGTGCGCCTCTACAAAACCCTCCGGCGCCGCGGGACGGCCGCCATTCTGGTCGATCTCACCCTTCATCCGCGCCAACCGACGGTCGCGATCGACGTCTTTGGGATGAAGATGTCGGTCACCTTCGCGCACGCCTGGCTGCATCGCCGGACCGGGCTGCCGATCGTGCCGGTGCATCAAGAGCCACTCCCGGGGGGGAGATGCCGGGTGGTGTTTCATCCGAAGCTCGAGATCCCGGAAGGCGCGACCGACCAGGAGATCACGCAGTTGTGCTGGGACCAGTTCGAGCCGGTCGTGAGGCGAAACCCTTCGCCCTGGCTCTGGATGTATAAATACTGGCGCTTCCGCCCCACCGGTGCGACGCGGACCTATCCGTTTTACGCCCATCCGGTCCCGCGGTTCGACCTCTTGCTGGCCGGGACCGAGCCCTGATTCTAGCCTAACGAACCAGCCGGCGGGTTGACAAAATGCCCTTCCTGCGCTCTCCAGTTTGATCCTTATGCGACCTATTCACCGTTTTCTTTTCCTCGCACCGCTGGCGGGCCTCGCTCTCCTCACGAGCTGCAGCACGATGCCGCAGGCCAGCACCCAGAAGTATCACGTCACCGCGCTGAAGCCAAAAAATCCCGAGAAAGTGCGAGTTGACCTCTCGCTCGCGACCCAGAACGTCTACGTGATGGAAGGCGATCGCCTGCTCATGGCCGTGCAGGGCAACGTTGGGAGAAATAACACAACCCCGAAGGGAAAATTCCGGATCACGGACAAGATCAAGAACAAGCGCCGGGTCAGCCAGCCGGATGCTGGTTATCCCATGGCCTACTGGTGCGAGTTTTTGCCCGCTTACGGCTTTCATGAAGGCTTCGTCCATCCAGTGCCGCACACCCACGGTTGCATCCGCCTCCATCGCGAAGCGGCCGCCCGCCTCTTCGCCCTCGTGCAGGTGGGAACCCCCGTCAGTATTGCCGACTCGCAGCCGGAAGATCTG
>JBBSLW010000053.1:0-15708 GCA_038233495.1 Chthoniobacterales bacterium
AGTTCGGCGGCGTCTGCAACGTGCGGATGGACGACACCAACCCGGCCAAGGAAGAAGTCGAGTTCGTCGATTCCATCATGGCCGACGTGCGCTGGCTCATCGCCGGCTGGGCCGATCAAAACCTGAATCTGAAGGATGGGAGCACGCCTTTTTTTGCCTCGGATTATTTCGAAGAAATCTACGCCTTCGCCCAACAACTGGTGCGCAACGGCAAAGCCTACGTCTGCGATCTGACCCCGGCCGAGACCGACGAAGGCCGCCGTCTCAGCCAGGAGAGCCCATTCCGAAAGCGGCCGGCGGAAGAAAATCTCGACCTGCTCGCGCGGATGAAAGCGGGGGAATTCCCGGATGGCGCGCGCACCCTGCGCGCGAAGATCGACATGCAGGCGCCTAACGTGTGGCTGCGTGATCCGGTGCTCTATCGCATCCGGCACGCCAGCCATCATCACACCGGCGACGCCTGGTGCATCTATCCGCTCTACGATTTCGCCCATGGCCTGAGCGATTATCTCGAAGGTGTTACCCACTCGCTTTGCACCCTGGAATTCGAGGTCCATCGGCCGCTTTACGATTGGGTTCTGGAATCGCTCGACCTCCCGAAGCCGTTGCCGCACCAGTACGAATTCGCGCGCCTCAACCTCACCTACACCGTGATGAGCAAGCGCAAGCTCAAGCAGCTGGTCGAGGACGGCTTCGTCAACGGCTGGGACGACCCGCGCCTCCCCACCATCTCCGGGATGCGACGCCGCGGCGTGACCGCGAGCGTGCTGCGCGACTTTGCCTACCGAGTCGGGATCACGAAATATCCTTCTCTCACCGAAGTCGACGCGCTCGAGCACGCGCTCCGCGGCGAGTTCAACAAAACCGCGCTCCGCCGGCTCGCGGTGCTCGATCCGCTCAAAGTAATCATCACCAATTTCCCCGAAGGGAAAACGGAGGAGTTGAGCGCGATCAACAACCCGGAAGATCCCGAGGCGGGCACGCGGCCAATTCCGTTTAGTCGCGAGCTTTACATCGAGCGCGCCGACTTCATGGAAACTCCCGTGCCGAAATATTTCCGGCTCAAGCCCGGCGGCGAAGTGCGGTTGAAGTACGGCTACATCATCAAGTGCGAGGAGGTCGTGAAAGATTCCGCCGGTGAGGTCGCCGCGCTCCATTGCACGGCTGATTTCGAGAGCAAAACCGGCGGCGCCACTTCCGGCCGCAAGGTGAAAGGGACGATCCACTGGGTCAGCGCCGCCCATTCGCTCGACGCCGAAGTCCGGGTTTACGACCGGCTTTTCACCGTCCCGGAGCCGGACGCAGACGGGGACTTCAAGGCCTTCATCAACCCGCGATCACTCGAAGTGGTGACGGCAAAATGCGAGCCTTCCTTAGGCGAGGCGCGGCCGGAGCTGCGTTATCAATTCGAGCGCCTGGCTTATTTCGCGCTCGATCCCGATTCGCGGCCGGGCCGGCTCGTCTTCAATCGCACCATCACCCTGCGCGACGCTTGGGCAAAGGAAGTGACGAAGGGCTAGCGCCGGGTCGGATTGCGCGGGGGCGCTGGGCTGCGCTTGGCCCGGTCGAGAAGACCTGCGGAAGCAGGTCACTCCGGGGCGAAGCGCTTAGGAGCGCAATCCTGCCGGCGAGCGCGGCGAGGAAAAGCAGGATCGCCAGTCCCGTATTTCCCCCAGATGGCAGGCCTTCTGCTAGAGAAAGCCGGCTTATGTCTCGCGCTCGATCGATCGAAGACGCTGCGCAAACCCCGCGCGTCATCGCCCGGTGGCTTGCGCGGGCGCTGATTCTCATTGCCGTTTGCGTGCTGCTCGCGCGGATCATGCCGACTCCTCGCCTCCATCTGCCGGCGCAATTCGTAGCGATGCGACCGAATACCGCGATCGCCTTTTTCCTCGCCGGGATCGGGCTGCTTTGCGTGGCGGGGCGCCGGGTGGTAGACGAGGTCGAGGGTTCGGCTCGACAAAGTCTCACCCTGCCCGGGGGAGCGGTGCTCGGAATTGTCTGCGGCGCGCTCGTAAGTCTGATCGGCGTGGGGACGCTCGCGGAATACCTTTTCGGGATCGATCTCCATATCGACGCGCTCTTCTTCAGCGAGACCGCCGAAGCAGCCGGGAGCTATTTCGCCGGTCGGATGCCGGAACTCTCGGCCTTGAATTTGTTCTGCCTCGGCGCGGGGCTGGCGCTTTTCTTTCGCAGATCGGTCAGCCGTTTCGCGCAGGCGCTCATTTTCGCGGGCGCTCTCGGGACGCTCATCGCGGTGATGGGGCACCTCTACGGGTTTAACCCCATCCATGCCGATGCGCGCTACGCGCCGGTCGCGGTGCATGCCGCGCTCGCCTTTTTACTCCTCTGCATCGGAATATTTTGCGCGCGACCGGATTGCAGATTCATGCAGCTCTGCATGAGCCAGGGGGTGAGCGGCACGATGGTGCGCCGGCTTTGCCCAGCCGCCATTCTCCTCCCGCTCATCGGCGGCTGGCTGCGCCTGCTCAGCCATCGCCAGGCGATTTTCTCGCCGGAATTGGAGACGCTGATTTTCAGCCTCACGAACATCTCGATGTTCGCTGGGCTGGTGGCCTGGATCGGCTGGTTCCTATTTCGCGCAGAGGAGAGCAAAATGCGCGTTGAAGGCGCTTTAAATCAAAGCCTGCGCCGCTACGTTTTCCTCGCCGACTCGCTGCCGCAAATCATCTGGACGGCGCGGCCCGATGGCGGCCTCGATTATTATAACAAGGCCTGGTATCAATACACCGGTCTGAGTTTTGAGGAGACGAAGGACTGGGGCTGGGGGCCGGTCCTGCACCCGGACGATCTCGGGCCGTGCGTCGCGCGTTGGACGGAGTCGGTGCGGACGGGCGAACCTTACGAAGTCGAGTATCGCTTCAAACGCGCAGCCGACGGCGCCTCTCGGTGGCATCTCGGGCGGGCGCTGCCGATGCGCGACGGGCAAGGCGTGATCACGCAATGGGTCGGCACCTGCACCGATATCCACGAGCAGAAAAGCGCGAAGGAAAAACTCGAGCGGCACGTGGCAGCGCGGACCGCGGAGCTGTCGGTGGCGAACGCACAGCTCCAAGCGCACATCGTCGAGCGCGAGCGCGCCGAGCGTCGCAACGCCCAGATTTTCGCGCATTCGCTCGATGTCATCTGCACGATCGACGAGACCGGATGCTTCACTCAGGTGAGCGCGGCGGCGCGGGACGTCTGGGGTTATGAGCCGGAGGAATTAGTTGGACGGCGTTACATCGACCTCGTCCACCCCGAGGATCATGCGAAGACGAACGAGTGCGCTTCGCAGATCATGAGCGGCGAGGCGGCGACCGATTTCGAGAATCGCTACATCCGCAAAGATGGTTCCCTCGTGCCGATGAACTGGTCGGCCAACTGGTCCGCGCTGGAGAAGACCATGTTCTGCGTCGCCCACGACATGGCCGATCGCCATGAATCGACGGAACAACTGCGGGCCTCCGAGGAGCGCTTTCGCTCCGTCGCGCAGTCGTTAGGCGACGCCATCATCTCAGCGGACGCGGGTGGGAGCATCATTTTCTGGAACCAGGCGGCGGAAAGCATTTTCGGCCACAGCGCGGTCGAAGTGCTCGGGCAACCGCTCGCGCTGATCATGCCGGAGCGGTTTCGCGAGATGCATCGCCGGGGGATGGCGCGCCATCAGGCGACGGGCGAGGCGCGCGTCATCGGACAGACCGTGGAGCTGGAGG
This sequence comes from Chthoniobacterales bacterium, assembly GCA_038233495.1. Classification (GTDB taxonomy): domain Bacteria; phylum Verrucomicrobiota; class Verrucomicrobiia; order Chthoniobacterales; family UBA10450; genus Palsa-1392. The sequence goes on from JBBSLW010000053.1 coordinate 3,717, forward strand.
GATTGCACAAAGACGGCCGCGAATTTCCGATCGAGCTTTCCCTTTCCACCTGGCAAACCGCCGAAGGCCGCTTCTACACCGGGATCGTGCGCGACATCACTCTGCGGAAGAAGATCAAGGAGGAATTGCACGAGGCGAAGGAAGCGGCGGAGGCGGCGAGCCTGGCGAAGAGCGAATTCCTCGCCAACGTCAGCCATGAAATCCGCACCCCGCTCAACGGCATCCTCGGCATGACCGATCTCGCCCTCGATCTCGAGCTTTCCGCGGAGGCGCGGAAACATCTCGGCGTGGTCAAGACTTCCGGGCTCTCCCTGCTCGGGTTGCTCAACGATCTGCTCGATTTCTCGAAGATCGAAGCAGGCCAGCTGCACTTCGAAGAAGTCCCGTTTGACCTGCAGCGTTGTCTCGAAAACATAGCGATGCCGCTGCGCAACCGGGCGCAAAATAAGGGTCTCGCGCTGCTCCTCCGCATCGACCCCGCGATCGCCAGCACAGTCGTCGGTGACCCGACGCGTCTCGGTCAGGTCATCACGAACCTGGCGGACAACGCGATCAAATTTACCGCCGCCGGCTCGGTCACCATCGAGGTGCAGCAGGTCGCCGAACGCGAGCGTCACCTCGCCTTGGAGTTTTCAGTCACCGATACCGGAATCGGGATTCCGCTTGATAAACAGGAGCTGATTTTCCAAGCCTTCGCGCAGGCCGACGGCTCGACCACCCGGCACTACGGCGGCACCGGGCTCGGACTGGGCATCTGTGCGCGGCTCGTCGAGCGGATGAGAGGAAAACTCAAAGTTGAAAGCGAGATCGGGCGTGGGAGCAAATTTCATTTCGTGGCGCGTTTCGGCGCGGTGGATGGCCCGGCGCCGGTCGCTCCGCCTCCCGTCAGCATCGAGACGGAGCCGCCCCGCGGCGGGCTGCGTATTCTCGTGGCGGAAGACAACGCCGTGAATCGCGAAGTGGTCTTGGGTCTGCTCGAGCGCGCGGGCCATCATCTCGCACCCGCTAACGACGGCCATGAAGCCGTCAGTCTTTATCGGCGGGAACGTTTCGATGTCGTCCTAATGGACGTGCAAATGCCGTCGCTCGACGGTTTCGCCGCGACGAGCGAGATCCGCAAGCTTGAGCGGCAGCTCGGCCGGCGCACGCCCATCGTCGCGATGACGGCGCACGCGATGGCGGGAGATGAGGCGCGCTGCCTCGCGGCCGGCATGGACGGCTATCTGTCCAAACCCCTAACGAGACAAGGGTTACTCGCCGTCATCGCGAAAGTCCTCCCGCAGGCGGCAGAAACCCTCACCGCGTCCCCGGCCCCCGCCGCCTCTCCGGGATGGGACGGGCTGCTCGAGCATTTCGAAGGGGAGTCCGCCCTGCTCGAACGCCTCAGCGTTATCTTCCTCGAGACCACACCCCCCGCTCTCGAAGCCATGCGAAGCGCAGCCGCCGAACGCAACGCCCCAGTACTCGCACAGCTCGCACACAGCCTCCTAAGTTCGGTAGGTGTGTTTGGTGCGAAAGCTGCAGTCGCGATTGCATTACAGCTTGAAGATGCCGGCCGGAGAGCGGACTTTACCGAAGTGCCGGAGCAATTGAATCGGCTGCAAGATGAAACAGATCGCCTTCTCGCCACCCTGGCAAACGGTCGCGTCCTCGCCCAGGCCAGCTGAGCCAGCGCTCGCTGCGCCCTCTACGCCCGGGATTCCCGTAGTCATCGCGGAGGATGACCCTGTCTCGCGAGAGCTGATCCACAGCCTCGTCCAGAAATGGGGCTTTCGCAGCATCGTCACCCAGGATGGGCACGAAGCGATGGGAGCGCTCCGCGCGACCGAAGGCGCGGCGATTGCACTGCTCGATTGGATGATGCCTGGAATGGACGGGCTGCAAATTTGTCGGCGCGTACGCGAGAGCGAGAAAACGATCTACATCATTCTTCTGACCGCCCGTGGCACCCGCGAGAATATTGTCGAAGGTCTGCAAGCGGGGGCCGACGACTACCTCGTGAAGCCTTACGACAAATCCGAGTTATTCGCGCGCATCCAGGTGGGGTTGCGAATTCTCGACCTGCATAACTCCCTTGCAAAAAGAGTAGCCGAGCTGGAAGCCGCGCTAGTGGAAAACCAACGGCTGCGATTCGACATTCCGCTCTAAAGCACTGAACTGGGAGTTCTGATACGAAGAGTCGGTCCGTTGATCCTGGACCCGCCCCGAGGACGCGCACGAGGCGCGCATGCCCGGTGGCGTCGTTAGGCAAGGTGGAGGCCTTGCCTTGAAAATCGAGCGCCAGGGAATTCTTGGCCACATCGAGTCCGGCGTGGATCGTAGTGGGAATATTGTTCTGACTCATCCTTAGCCAACCCCGAGGCTTTCGGGGCTGCTCAACCAACGGTTCAGTTTGGAGCAAGGGATGAGCACGCCGCCGGCTCCGGAACGTACGCCGTCAAAAAGACGGATGCGCGGGAAGATCGCGGCCGTGCCCATCACCACCGCCGTGGTTGCAGCCCCGGCGGCGGCCTCATTTTCATCTCATACCTTCCGACGAGATGAAAACGAACATATTGAAGAGACAAGGGACGCGCTTCCGTTCATCCCTAGTGGCGAAGTGGCCAGCCACCCCGGGAGGGCGAACCGCAGGACGATTGCAATTGCCCTAAGTTCAGTCGAACATATGGTATGCTGAGCTCGGAAGGACCCATCCCGATCCACGGCCGCGGCGCGTCTCACAATCCCGCCAATCGCTTCGAGATCCTTCATCTCGAGCCCGATCCCGAGGATGAAAACGATCCCGACCGACCGCCGCGCCGCACCCTCTACTTCCGCGACTTCACTCGCACGATCATCGCCCATAACGACAGCCCGGACGTCGGCTTCGAGTCGAGCGTGAACCCTTACCGCGGCTGTGAGCATGGCTGCATCTATTGTTACGCCCGGCCCACGCATGAGTATCTCGGCTTCTCCGCCGGGCTCGATTTCGAGAGCCGCATCATGGTGAAAGAGGACGCGCCCGAGCTCCTCACCGCGGAGCTTTGCAAGCCCCGCTGGAAACCGCAGACCCTCGTCATGAGTGGCGTGACCGATCCCTATCAGCCGATCGAGCGCCGGCTGCAGATCACCCGCGGCTGCCTCGAGGTCCTGGCCCGGTTTCGAAATCCGGTCGCGATCATCACCAAGAACCAGCTCGTGACGCGCGACGCCGACTTGTTAGGCGAACTGGCCTCGCACCAGGCCGCGGCGGTCAATTTCTCCGTCACCTCGCTCGATCCCAAACTGCAGCGCGTGCTCGAACCGCGCACCTCGACCCCGCGGGCGCGGCTGGAAGCGATCCGGCAGCTTCGCGCTGCCGGTGTGCCGGTCGGCGTGATGGTGGCGCCGATCATTCCCGGCCTGACTGATCATGAAGTGCCCGCCATCCTGCAGGCCTGCGCGGAAGCCGGGGCGCAGTTTGCCGGCTATACCGTCGTGCGGCTGCCCTATGCGGTCGCGCCGCTTTTCGAGCGCTGGCTGGAAGAGCATTTCCCCGATCGGAAAGAGAAGGTCCTCGGCCGCATCCGCCACCTCCGCGGGGGCGCGAAGCTGAATGATCCGCGTTTCAAATCGCGGATGCGCGGCGAAGGCATTTTCGCGGAGCAGATTCGCGACCTCTTCGCCGCGGGCTGCAAACGCGCCGGGATGGGCGAGCGGGTGAAGCTGTCGGCCGCCGATTTTCGCCGCCCGACGGCACAGTTGCGCTTGTTTTGACTGGCGCGCATGTCCGGTCGCGGGCGGCAGCGGGACGCAATTTCTCGTTATGCAATGACTCGACAACGCCAGCGCGTCGTCTTACGGTGCGGTTGATTTCGCAGGCGTAATCCGCCCTATGAAACGCCCCCAACTAAAAGTTCCGCCGAAGCGAAAGCGGAGTGCGCCCTCGGCCAAGGCCGCGGTCGACAAATCTTCCCGCAACGAAATCGCGCGCCGCCTTTCACCGGCACGGAAGCGGAAGCGCCGCTCCAGCTCCTCCGCGCGGAAACCGCCGAAGGGGCCTGACGATTCATTCCCCATCGTGGGTATCGGCGCGTCCGCCGGCGGGCTGGAGGCGTTCACGCAGCTGCTCAAACATCTGCCGGCCGATACGGGGATGAGCTTTGTCCTCGTGCAGCATCTCGATCCGCAGCACGAGAGCGCGCTCGCCCAGTTGCTCGGGCGGGCCGCGACGAGCCGGTGCGCGAGGTAACGAAGAATCTGCGCGTCGAGGCCAATCATGTTTATGTCATTCCGCCCAACAGGAACATGGCCATCGCCCGGAGCGTGTTGCAGCTTTCCGCGCGAGGTGAGGCTCGCGGGGCGCAGCGGTCGATTGATTTCTTTTTCGAATCGCTCGCGGAGGACCAGCGGGAACGGGCCATCGGCATCGTACTTTCCGGTACGGCGACGGACGGGACGATCGGGCTCGAAGCGATCAAAGCGGAAGGCGGCGTGACTTTCGCGCAGGACGATTCGGCTAAACATGATTCGATGCCGCGCAGTGCGATCGCGGCGGGCTGCGTGGATTTTGTGCTCGCGCCGGAAGAGATCGCGCAGGAACTCGCGCGCATCGCCCGACATCTATACGTCTCGAAGGTCGCTGGCGCGGCCGGTTCGGCGCTACGCTCAGCGCCGCTTGCTTCCGGCAGACGCGGAAGCCCGCGCACCGGATCGCGGCGGGCGAAGACAGGGGCTGGGGCGAAAGTGGAAGAGGGATTCAAGAAAATCCTCCTGCTCCTGCGCGATCATAGCGAAGTCGATTTCTCGCTCTACAAAACAAGCACCATCGAGCGGCGCGTGGCCCGGCGCTTGATCTTGAATGAGCAGAACCCCCTCGCGGAATACGCCACGTTTCTAAGGGACAACGCGAAGGAACTCGACGCCCTCTACTCCGACTTGCTGATCAGCGTGTCGAGCTTTTCCGCAACAGGGAAGCCTTCAAGACGCTCAAGCGAAAGGTCTTTCCCAAGCTCCTCGCGCGGCACGGACGCAACGAGCCGGTGCGCATCTGGACGCCCGGTTGTTCCACCGGCCAGGAGGCATATTCGATCGCTATGTCATTTGCCGAATTTTCCAAGAACATCGCCCGCGTGCCAAAGCTCCAGATCTTCGCCACCGATCTGAACGAAGCGCTCCTCGAGAAGGCCCGGCATGGTCTCTACGCAAAGACCCTCGTGCAGGATGTCTCGCCGGAACGGCTGCGACGCTTCTTTGTCGAGGAGGACGGCGGCTACCGCGTGAGCAAGGCGCTGCGCCAGCAGGTCGTCTTCGCCCGGCAAAACGTCATGAGCGACCCGCCCTTTTCGCGCATGGACCTGATCAGTTGCCGCAATCTGCTGATCTATCTCGAAACGGGCTTGCAGAAAAAAATCGTGCCCGCCTTCCATTACGCGCTCAAGCCGGGCGGGTTTCTTATCCTCGGTGCGAGCGAGTCGATCGGGCAGTTCACCGAATTGTTCGCGCCCGCCGACAAGAAGCAGAAAATCTTTGTCAAAAAAGCCGCCCCAACGCCGCTGTTTCGACTGCCCCTGCCTAACGACCGAGCGAGACGTGGCTCGGATGGCCCGTTTACCATCGCGCGGGTGGAGAGCGGGCAGGATCTGCCGGAAGGCGTGCGCGGCGAGTGCGACGCCCAACGCGAGGCCGACCTCATTTCAGTCAGCCGCTTCGCGCCACCCGGGGTGCTGATCAATGCCGAGCTGCAAGTGCTACAATTCCGCGGCGCGACTGGCGCTTACCTGGCGCCGTCCACCGGCAAGGCAAGCTTCGACGTGCTGAAGATGGCGCGGGAAGGTCTCATGCTTCCGCTGCGCGCGGCCATCAACGCGGCGAAGCGGAAAAATAAACCGGTGCGCCGGGAGAATGTGCGCATCGAATCGCATGGCCGGTCCTGCACCGTGACGGTGCTGGTCGTCCCGCTGAAGAATCCAAAGGAGCGCTCTTATTTGGTCTTGTTTGAGGACGAAGTCCGGGTGGGGCGAGACTCCGTCGAGCCGGGCTCGGCGCGGCGCAGCGAACTCCCCGGCTCGACGGAGTCTCGCCCTACCGAGTCTCGCCCCACCAGGAAAGAATCCCGCCGCCGCACGGACCTCGAGCGCGAGCTTGCCGAGACCCGCGATTATCTGCAATCCATCCAGGAACAGCACGAAGCGGCTAACGAGAACCTCCAGGCTTCCAGCGAAGAAGTCCAATCTGCCAACGAGGAACTCCAGAGCATGAAATGAAGAGCTGGAGACCTCCAAGGAAGAGCTCGAATCCACCAACGAAGAGCTGACCACGGTTAATGAAGAAATGGCCAATCGGAACACGGAATTGAACCGCCTCAATGCCGACTTGAATAACCTCCAAGTGACCATCCAGACGGCCATCCTGCTGCTCGGGCGCGACCTCACCGTCCGTCGCTTCACACCGCTGGCCGGGAAAGTTTTTAATCTGCTGGCGACCGACGTGGGACGGACATTCGGCGGCATCCGGCACAATCTCGAAGTGTCCGGCCTTGAGTGCCTGCTCGCCGAAGTGATCGACACCGCGGCGGCGCATGAGCGCGAGGTGCGCGACAAGAACGGGCGCTGGTATGTCCTGAGCGCCCGACCCTACCTGACGCTCGACAAAAAGATCGACGGCGTCGTGCTCGTGCTGGTGGATATCGACGCGCTCAAGCGCTCCGAACTGGCGACCCGAGCAGAGCGCGATTACGCCGAAGCCGCGCTTCGCACCACGCCCGGACCACTCGTCGTCCTCCACGACGACATGCGGGTGAACACGGCCAACGAGGCCTTCTACAAGACTTTCGAAGTTACGCCCGGGAGGACTGAAGGCCGGTTGATCTATAGCCTCGGCAACGGCCAGTGGAACATTCCCAAATTGCGCGAGTTGCTCGAAAAGATCATCCCGCAGGAAGAAGCCTTCAACGACTTCGAGATCACGCATGACTTTAAAGACATCGGCCGCCGCACCATGGTGGTCAGCGGCCGCCGCGTGACCGGCGTCGAGGGCGTGCCCGCGCGCATCCTCCTCGGCATTGAAGACGTCACCGAGCGCCGGCGGCGGCACGAGCATCAGCTCATTGAGGCGCAAAAGTTGGAGGGGCTGGGAATGCTCGCGGGCGGCATTGCGCATGACTTCAACAACATCCTCGCCATCATCCTCGGCTACACGACCCGGTTGGAGGGATGGAAAACGCATCCCAAGCAAATCCCCGGTGCGATCGAAGTGATCCGCGCAGCAGTCGGACGCGGAGCATCGCTTGTGCAACAACTGCTCGCGTCTGCTCGCCAGGTGGAAGCGAACTTCGAGGCGCTCGACCTCAACGCCCTCGTGCGGGAGCTCCATGGAATGCTTGGCGCAACTTTCCCGAAGACGATCAAGTTCGTTCTCCATCTACAGCGGAACCTGCCAGTCGTCCGAGCGGACCGAAGCCAGCTCCATCAGATTCTCTTGAATCTTTGCGTCAATTCACGCGACGCCATGCCCAGAGGTGGCACGATCACGCTCGAGACAGGGATCCGCGACGGTGAGCAGCTGCGCGAATATTTCAGCGACGCGACCGCCGACCCCTACTTCCTTGTCCGTGTGATCGACACCGGCACTGGAATCGGCGAACACGTCGAGCCGCACATTTTCGAGCCGTTTTATACGACCAAGGCGCGCGGCAAAGGCACCGGCCTGGGTCTCTCGGTCGTTTACGGGGTGGTGCACAATCACCGCGGCTTCGTGCGGATGGAAAGCGAGGCCGGCGAGGGGACGACCTTCAGCGTCTATCTGCCATTGAAGAGCGCGAGTGAATCCGTGGCCGGCGCGGACGAACAAGTCCCGGCCCTGCCTCACGATGCGGAGCGAGATGCGGCGCAAACCATCCTGCTGGTCGAGGATGAGGGAACATTGCGCGCGCTCGGCGTTATGATGCTGGAGGGCGATGGCTACCATGTGCTCGCGGCGCGAGATGGGGTCGAAGCGGTCGAGATGTTCGAAACACATCGCGCTGAGATCGGACTTGTCATCTGCGATCTCGGGCTTCCACGCCTCGGTGGCCACGAAGCTTTTCTGAAAATGAAAGAGAGCAAGCCGAATGTGCGCGCGATCGTCGCGAGCGGCTATCTGGAGCCGAATGCACGCGCGGAAATGCTGAGAGAAGGAGTGATCGATACTCTCGAAAAACCGTATGATTTTCACAAATTGCTCGTGAAGATTCGATCGATCATCGGGCCGCCTGAGGCCGAGGATGATGATCAGGCGCGCCCCGTTTGAGCCGGTAAATTTGCGTCCTGATCAAACCAGCGGTGGGCGCGACGGGCACGATCCGCTGCCCGTTCACCGGCATCCTCGCTCCCGCCAGCAACGGCACCATCACCTTCCCGGATGAAAGTGGATCAATGAGTTCCGGGTAGGGTAGGCGTCCCGCCCGCCGGCGATGGCATCTTGCCATCGCGAACTTTTTGCGCGCCCAACCTCTCAAAGGACCGTTTCGGCAAGATGCCGAAACCGGCGGCCGGGACGCCCACCCTACCCGGGCCTAGCGCGACAGCGCTCGCTGATCGCCCGCGGCTGTCATGCGCTTTTGTTTGTCGCAGAGAATGCGCGAGCGCGGCGCATCTGCCCAGCGGATTTTACAAGTGGGCTGGGAAGGGAGAAAGGATTAACAGGATTTTCAGGATTGAAGAAGAGTGATGGGCGCCGGTTATAGCGGTGCCGAACCTTTTCCCCAATCCTGTTCATCCTGTTAATCCTGTCCTGTTTTCTCTGCGGGCTTGCCAACGAGTTCCTCGACCAGCGGACGGGCCTCGTAGATTTTCTGGAGCGCCTCGAGGATGGCGGCGGAATCGACCGAGACGGCCCGGGCCTGCTTGTTGTCGTAGATGTAGTCGAGGACGAGCGACTGGATGTTGCCGTCGAAAATGATCCCGACGAACTGCCCGGCCTGGTTCACGACCGGGCTCCCGCTGTTCCCGCCGATGATGTCGGCGTCGCAGATGAAGTTGAATTTCGTGCCTAACGAGAGCTTGTCCTTCCGCTCCACCCAGCGCTGCGGGAGATCGAAGGGCTCCTTGTTGTCGTGCTCCGCCGAGCGCGCGTAGAGGCCGGCGAAATCAGTGAAGGGCGCCACCGGTTTCCCGTTTTCCTCGTAACCGTGCACGGTGCCGTAGGAGAGCCGGAGGGTGAAGGTCGCGTCGGGGTAGGCGCTCGTCCCGCGGAGGGCGAAACGGGCCTTCGCGATCTCGCCGTAGGCCTGCTGTTTCGCTTCCTCGTTCGTGTCCAGAACTTTGGCCGCAGCCCGGGCCGGCGGATCGATCAGGGCGGCGAGCGCGAGCATTGAATCATTCGCGGCCTGGAGCGCCGCGCTCTCGGAGGTCCACATCTTTTTGCGGAACCCGAGATCTTTCAGCTTCGTCCCGCTGACCAATTCCGCGGCGCGCGCGCGGGGCGATTTGCCGGCCAGGACCTTCCTGACCAGGGGGTCGTCAGGTCCAAAACGGCTCGCGAGATCGGTCAGCGAATCGCTTAGGAGCAGCGTCTCGAGATCGTCGTAGACCGGCTGCGAAGAAAGGACGTCGAGCTCGAGCGACGGCCGCGAGCTGTCCTGGTAGGGAGGCAACCGTTCGCCGTTTGGCTTGCCCCGTTCCTCCGCCAACCGGACGAGGTGGCGCGCGTATTTGAAAAGGGTGCCGGTGAAACCGCGCGGCTGCCGGTAGAGGCCAAGCCGGCGCCGCTCCGATTCGTAGTAATCGTAAACTGGCGCGTTCTGCTCGATCGCCCGGCGCGCGGCTTTGATCTTGTCGTAAGCGGCGAGCGCATTTCTGAATTGCGGCTCCGTCGCGGCGCGCTGCTCCATCTCGCTGCGCAGTTGTTTCTCCGCACTTTCCAGTTTCCCGAAGAGCTCGGGATCGAGCAGCCCGGCGAGCATCCCGGTCATCGCTTTGCGACTGTTCTGGATCCCGAAGAGATCGTCGCGGGCGCGCCGCGCGTTTTCGTTCGCGCGATCGCTGTAGGCTTTCAGCGCCACTTCGCGCCGGTAGTAGGTCGCGAGATATTGAGGAAGGAGGCGATCGCGCAGATCGGCCAGTTCCGCGACAGTCAGCTCGCGATCGGTGTGCCCGGGGCTGCCGCTGACGAACACCAGATCGTTCTCCTGCGGACCGCCCGGGTTGAATTTGAGGTAACTCTCGATCTGCGCCGGCTTCCCGTTTTCGTAAACGCGAAAGAGGCAGATATCGAGATCGTAGCGCGGGTATTCGAAATTATCGGGATCGCCTCCGAAGAAAGCGGCCTGCTGTTCGGGCGCGAAGACAAGGCGCACGTCGGTATAAATTTTGTAGCGATAAAGCTGATAGGAGCCGCCCTGGTAAAGCGTCACGACATCACTTCGCAGGCCGGTTTTCTCTTTCGATTCCTTCTCGATCTCGGCCACGGCGGCGCGGCGGGCGGCGAGCGCGGCGGCGGAATCCATCCCGGACTGGACCGCGGCATTGACCCGCTCGGTCACGTCCTCGATCGACTGCAGAACATTGAGCTCGAGATCGAGCGCGCGCGGCTCGTCCGCAGCCGACTTCGCGTAGAAGCCGTCGTGCAGATAATTGTGCTCGGCGCTGCTCAATTTCTGGAGCGTGTCGGCGCCGACATGATGATTGGTGATGACCAATCCGTTAGGCGAAACGAAGGAGCCGCTCCCGCCGGAGTTGAAACGGACGCTGGCTTTCTGGAGATGCTCGAGCCACTGCTGAGTCGGCTCGAAGCGGTATTTCTCGGCTAGTTGTTTGAGGGGCGGGTTGTTGTAAAGCCACATTCCTTCGTCGGCGCGGATGAAGCGAGGATGGAAGGCGCAGAGGCAGAGCAGAAGAAGAGCAATCGACCGGCAGAGCATGACCGAATATGAAAGAGCAAGTGCGGATTGCAAAGCTCCCCTGCTTCACTGAGGCGGTGTCTCGCTCCAGGGGCCTCTCGGCCGCGCCTTCGTTTCGTCGTCGTGCCGGACCGATCTCAACACCGACGGCCGTAGGCTGTAGCGTGCGCTGTCCTCAGCGCATCGTCGCATGCACGAGCCACGCAATCCGCTGAGACAGCGGACGCTGCAGCACTCTTTACCACGTGGCTTAGATGAGGAAGATTCTGTTCGTGCGCCGGGTTCTTTTCGTTTTCGCTTTCATCTGCAGCGCGGTCTACGCCAGTGCGATCATGATCGGACCGCCGCCGGTGCGAGCGACGATCCACCGCCTGACGAGCAGTCCCACCCCCAGCGTCTCCCCTACTCCGTCGGTTACTCCCACCCCGAGCGTCACTCCCACGCCTTCTGTGACGCCGACGCCATCGGTCACGCCCACTCCGAGCGTGACCCCGACCCCGAGCGTCACCCCGACCCCGAGCGTCACCCCCACGCCCGGCCCGACTAGTACCCCGAGCCCGACACCCTCGGGTGATACGTTGCTCAATATTTCCACCCGGGCCCGCGCCGAAACCGGGCAGAACGTGCTTATCGGCGGTTTCATCCTCGCCAATGGCAGCACGAGCAAGAATATCGTCGTTAGGGCAATCGGTCCCTCCCTCAGCCTCCTCCTGACCGATGCGCTGGCCGATCCCAGCCTGCAGCTTTTTAATTCCTCCGGGCAAATGATTGCGAGCAACGACGATTGGATGACCGACCCGAACGCGCAGCAGCTCATCAACGCCGGTCTCGCGCCGACCGATTCGCGGGAAGCCGCCGTCTTTACCACCCTCGTGCCGGGCGCCTACACCGTGGTCCTGTCCGGGGTCGACGGCACCCAGAATATCGCGCTGGTTGAGGTCTATGATCTCGCTTCGACGACCACGCCGCTCCTCGGCAACATCTCCACCCGCGGCTCGGTCGAACCCGGCAACGGGGTCATGATCGCCGGCGTCATCGTCGGGGGCCAGACCACCAAGGCGCTCGTCGTGCGCGGGCTCGGGCCGTCACTCGCTCCGACCATCATTATTCCGCTGTCCAATCCGCAGCTTACTCTCTTCAACGGCTTCGGACAGC
>JBBSLW010000054.1:0-15704 GCA_038233495.1 Chthoniobacterales bacterium
GCGCCGGTGCGCGACTGGCAGGTCGTGCTCGCGAAGTATTTCGGAGCGCTCTTTTTCTTCATCGTCCTCTGGCTCCCGACGACGCTCTATTTCGTCATCTTCCAGGCGATCACGCACCAGCCGGCGGCCGGCTCGACCGGCGCGTATCTCGGCGGTTACCTCATGGTTCTGCTCCTCGGGATGTTCTACCTTTCGATCGGTTGTTTCGCTTCCGTCCTGACCCGCAACCAGATCGTCGCGGCGATCATTTCCTTCGCCGCCATCACTCTGCTTTTCTTTCTTGGGCTGGTCTCGTTCATCCTCCTCGATATCAGCTCGGAGACGCGGCAGCTGCTTGGTTATTTTTCCGCGATCGAGCAAATGGGAACACTCTCCCGCGGCGAGATCGATACCCGCCCGATCGTCCTTTATCTGAGCATGACGATCGTGATGCTGACCCTCACTTACCAGGCGTTTCAACTCCGGAAGTGGAGGCTTTGATTTTTTTAGCCACCGATGAACACAGATGAAACACAGATGAAGACAGAGAAGGAGCAATTACTCCTTTTCCCTATCTGTGTTTCATCCGTGTCAATCTGTGGCCTTCCCTAAAAATGCCTGACGAATCCAAAGAGAGCACCAAGCCGAAGAAGATTCACCGGTTCCAGATCGGGGCGAACGTGATCGTGCAGATCGCGATCCTCCTCGTCCTGGCCGCGATGGTGAATTATCTCGCCTTCGAGCATTACCGGCGCTGGGATTATTCGCGGGACAAGAAATACGCGCTCTCCGACAAGACGAAGCATTTCCTCGAGAGCATCAAAGGCAAGGTCCGCGTGACCGTTTTCTTCGGCGCGCAAAACCCGATCACCGGCGATGTGCAGAATCTGCTGACCGAATATCAGTACTCCTCGCGCGGCAAAATCGACGTCGAATATGTCGACCCGGAGCGCAACCTGACGCGGGCGAAAGAGCTCTTCGACAAATACAAGGTGGTAACGGACGAGAGCGTCCTGATCGTCGATTACCAAGGGCGGAACAAGACCGTCAAAGCCTCGGAGATGGCCGAGATGGACCAGGGCAATCCGCTCGCGGGCGAACAGCCCAAAGTGACCGCGTTCAAGGGCGAACAGGCAATCACGGGCGCGATCATCGACATCGTCGAGGGAAAGAAAAACGTCGTCGGCTACATCCTCGGCCACAAGGAACCGCCGCTCGGTGGCGAAGGTCCGGTCTCGGTTGTGAAGACGTTTATCGAGAACGAGAACATCAAATTCCAAGACCTGAATCTCTTCGAGGTGCCGGCGATTCCGGCGGACGTGAAAGTCGTCATGATCGCCGGCCCGCAGTACGATTTCTCCGATCGCGAGATGAAAATGCTGCGCGATTTTTGGAACAAAGACGGGCGCATTCTGCTCCTTATCGATCCCGCGGCGAAGACGCCGAAACTGCTCGCGTTCCTGGCCGAGCTCGGGGTGAAAGTGGATGACGATCGGCTCATGGCGATGGTCAAGACCGGCATCCAGGAAGTGGCGCGGGTTCGCGATGTGGTCGCGCATTTCCTGCCCGATAACCCGGTCACGAAACGTCTCGCTGATGTGCGCGCCCCATTTTTTGGTTCGACCAGTTCGTTAACACTGGAAGCGGAACGCGTCGCCGCCGCCAACATCCATCTCGCGCCGCTCGCGCAGGCCGAGAAAGGCTACTGGGGCGAGACCGATTATTTTTCCGATGACGAGACGATGCTCCAGTTCGATCCCACGAAGGACAAGGGCGATCCGCTCACGATTGCGGCCTCGGTCGAGAAAGGCGGGAGCGCCGATGCCCGGGTCGAGATCAGTTCCGCGCGCCTCGTGGTGGTAACGAATTCCACCTTCATCCAGGACAACGCGCTCACCCAGGACCAGCAGGGTTTGGATTTCATTTCCGCCAGCCTCAACTGGCTCCTCAGCCGGGAGCAGATGATCGGGATCGCGCCGAAGATTCCGCAGACGCTCACCTTCACCCTCGATGAAAACGCGCTCCGCAAGATGCGCTGGATCATTCTCGTCCTCATGCCGCTGGTCCCGGGAATCCTCGGCCTCCTCGTCTGGTGGCGCCGCCGCGCCTAACGACTGCTCGGGATGAAGCTCCGGACCACCATTCTGCTCCTCCTCCTCGCCGTCGGCCTCGGGGTTTGGATCAAGTATTTCGAAAGCAAGAAACCGAACACGGTCGAAGCCCGGCGCCAGGCCGGTAACGTGGTCAACTTCGATCGCGAGATGCTCGAAGGGATCGCGATCCAGAACGGCGACGACCGGATCGAGCTCCGCCGCCAGGAGGGCAAGTGGCGCCTGACCGCGCCGGTCAAGGACCAGGCGGACGGCGCCGCGATCGACAACCTGATCAGCGACATCGACGGCTGGCGCCGGGAAGCTGTCATCCCCGCGGAAGAGGTGACCGCCGACAAAGGGCGTCTGAAGGAGTATGGGCTTTTCCAGCCGAAGCTGCGCCTGCGCTTGATCGGGCCGGGCGCGCCGCCCGAGATTCTTTTCGGGAACGATGCCGCGCTCGAGGCGAAGATGTATGTCCGCCTCGCGGATTCGAAGGAAGTCATCATCGCGCCGCAAAACGTGCGCGTCGATATCTCGAAAAAGCCGGATGATTTTCGCGATCGCAAACTAACCGATATCACCACTGCGCAGGTCACCCGCGCGGTCCTGAAAAGCCCGGCCGGCGAGATCGAGCTCGCGAAAAAGAACGAGCACTGGGAAATCGTGAAGCCGCTCCAGGCCCGCGGCGACGACCAGAAAATCGGCGACCTTCTCGCCCAGGTCACGAACGCGCGCATCCAGGAATTCGTGGCCGATGATCGTGGCGATCTGCACGCCTACGGGCTTTCCGAGCCGCGCGGCGCGATCACGATCTATGGCGCGGACGACAAGGATGGGCGGACGCTGCAAATCGGCGCGCCCGCCGAGAAGATCAAGGACGCGGTCTACGTCCGCTCCCTCCCGCGCAACGCGGTTTATGCCCTAACGAAAAAGACGGAGGAGCTTTTGACCGTGCGGCCGAACGATCTGCGCGACCGGCATCTCGTCCGGATCGACAGCAACAACCTCGACCGGATCAATCTCGAGGCGGCCGGCCAGCCCAAGATCGTGCTCGCCCGCAAAGACCAGGCTTGGACGCTCGCGAGCAGCAACAACCAGCCGGCTAACGGCGACGAAGTGCGCCGCCTGATCGCGACGTTGAACGATCAGCAGGTGACACGTTTCGTCGCCGATACCGCGTCGGAGCTGCCGAAGTACGGCCTCGACCAGCCGTCGCTGCGCCTCACCTTTAGCTCTTTTGCCTCGGAAAATACGGCGGAGTCGGGCGCCGGCGAGCATCCCTTTCTCACCTTCTCGTTTGGGAAAAGCGAAAACGGCGAAGTCTACGCCCGGGTCGGCGAAGAGCCCTTCATCGTCGCGCTGCAACAGGACTTGCTCAGCCGGGTCTGGATCGATCCGTTGCGCTGGCAGGAACTCGCCATTTTCAAGTTCAAGCCTAACGACATCCATCGCCTCTCCCGCGTGATCGAGAGCGAGGAATCGGTCGTGCGCGATGGCGCGCAGGGCTGGAAACGCGCGCTCGGCGAAGGCGCGATCGACACGAACGACCTGCAATCGCTCCTCAACACGCTCGCATCCTTGCGCGCCGTCCGCTGGGCAGGGGCGACGACCGCGGCGCAGGGCTTCGAAAAACCGCAGCTCGTGCTCACGTTCACCACTTCAGCCGACGACAAGGCATTGCACAAACTAACGATCGGGAACCGGACCGAGGACGCGATGTGGTTCGCCAAAGTCGACGGGCGCGACGGCACCTTCGTGATCAGCAATCCGGATTACACTGCGCTCAAGTTGCCGCTCGCGAAAGAGGCCGCGCTTTCGCCGTCGCCGAGCGTCGCCCCGGCGGCGCCGGCTGTTAGCTCCAGCCCCGCCGCCTCGAGTTCGCCCGCGGCGACTCCATAGGCTTGGTAGCGCAATAGATCGTAACGATCCCGCCGCTCAGCGGCTCGGCCGCGGCGGCGTGAAAACCAGTCTCCTGCAGCAGCCCGCACATCGCCGCGCCTCGCGGGAATTTTTCAATCGAGGCGCCGAGATAATTGTAGGCCTGCTTCTCGCCCGTCAACGCCCCGGCGACCCACGGTAGGACGTGATGCAGATAAGCGCGATAGACCGGGCGCAGGATTCCGAGCGGCAGCGAAAAATCCAAGACGAGCAAGTGTCCTCCCGGCGTGAGCACGCGTGCCATTTCGCGCAAGGCGGCGGGCCAATCCGCCATGTTGCGCAAACCGAAGGCGACCGTGACTGCCTCGAAGCTGGCCTCCGCAAACGGGAGCGCGAGCGCATCGGCCACCATCGTCCGGGCGAGGCCTTTGCCCCGCGCCACCTCCAGCATTTCCGCGCAGAAATCCACGCCGGTGATCTCAGTCGGCGCAAGTTTTTTCGCGATCGTTAGGGCGAGATCGCCGCTCCCCGTCGCGAGGTCGAGGAGACGCGGCGGGTTCCATTGCCGGACGATCTCGGAAGCGCGCGCGCGCCAATAGAAATCGAGGCCGCCGCTGAGCAGATGATTCGCCAAATCGTAACGGCCGGCGATGCGCTGAAACATCGCGTGGACCGCACTCGGATCGCGATCCACGGCGGTAGAACGGCTCTGCATGTCGCTTCTGTAGCGGCGGGTGGTGACTGCCGTCAATTTGCCAGAACAAGGAGCGGCGGTTTGCCACCGTCGTGGCGCTTCCAAAACGCCCTCCCCGTCCGCTATTCCAGCACCGGCTCGCTCCGGTCTTCTTCGCGCGCAATCAGCTTGTTTTTCGCGATCATACGCGCGCAGGTATTCCAGCGCAGGAGCGCGTCGTCGTTTCCGCGCGGCCGGACCGCTTCCGCTTTTTCAAACTGCCGCATCGCTTCGCACAACTCATCGTAGGCGTAATGTCCGGCGCCCGGGCTGCCCTGCGCCAGCTTTGCCTTGGCCCGTCGCTCCGCCAGGATGCCCGCGTAATAGGCGCGCTCGTATTCGCCTTTGATCTGCGCGAGCAGTTGATTCGCCTGCGTGTCGCTGACCCCGTAGCCCTTGCTGAAACGGTCGGTCATCGCGAGCAGGAGCGTAATGAGCGCCGGCTGATTTTCCGGGTCGGTCGCGAGGATATCGAGGCAAATGCTTTCCGCTTCACCCGGTTCGTTCAGGAGACGGTAACGCTCGGCTTTTTCCAAGGCGGCCGGGATCGCTTCCCGGGAAAGAGATTTCAGCTCAGACATATTCGTTAGGGATGCGGTTCTTCCGGCGCGCGCTCATTGCGTTTCCGGATTTTTTTCCAGAGCCAGCCCAGCGGATCATAATAATCATCCACCACGCGTTCCTTCAACGGAATGATCGCGTTATCGGTGATGTGAATGTCTTCCGGGCAGACTTTCGTGCAGCACTTCGTGATGTTGCAAAAACCGATCCCCTGCGCCTCGCGCAATTCGGTGATGCGGTCCTCGGTGTCGAGCGGATGCATCTCGAGAGCGGCGGTGTAAACGAGGTAACGCGGGCCGATAAACTGTTCGTGCTTGTGATGATCGCGCAGGACGTGGCAGACATCCTGGCAAAGGAAACACTCGATGCATTTCCGGAATTCCTGGACGCGATCGATGTCCTGCTGCTGCATCCGCCAGGTGCCGTCGGGCGCATCGGGCGGACGCGGCTTGAATTTCTTGATCCGTTTTTTGACCGCGAAATTCCAGGAGACATCACAGATCAAATCTTTCAGGCGCGGAAAAGCTTTCATTGGCTCGATCGTGACGGGGCGCTCGAGCGGGAGATCGTTCAGGCGCGTCATGCACATCAGTTTCGGCATGCCGTTCACCTCGGCCGAACAGGAACCGCATTTGCCGGCCTTGCAATTCCAGCGACAGGCGAGGTCGTTCGCTTGCGTCGCCTGGATGTCGTGGACCGCGTCGAGCACGACCATGCCTTCGGACACCTCGCTCGTGTAATCGCGAAACTCACCGCCGCTCGCATCGCCCCGCCAGATTCTGAAAACGGCTGTTTTCATCGTGATTCGTTGAATCGAGATTCGTGGATCGGCTCGATTTCTTCGTCCTCACCATCTTCCGCCGCTTCCTCTTGCACCGACGTCGTAGCTGACTTTTTTTGCGATCGCAGATAGCGGATGTAGCCGTCGATCAGTTGTCGCACCCGCCAGCCGACTTGTTTAAGATCGGAGCATCTTTCGGGCGCAAGGTAATCCTCGTCTGCACAGACATTGAGATCATCGATCAACTCCTCCAGGGAACCCCGCGCCTGAAGCATGAATTTGATCTGATCGAGGAAATGATAGCGGCCGTGTCCTTCCGCGATGTTATTCGTTAGGGAAACCGCCGCCCGCCGCATTTGGCTGGCCAGACCGAATTTTTCTATCTCCGGCAGGCCCTTGGCCACGCCGTACATTTCTCTCCGAAATTCTCGAGCCCGCTGGTAGACCTCCAAGTCCTCGAACGTCGTCCCCCGATTCACGATTCTCGAATCTCGACTCACGGTGCCCTCATCCCATCTCCTCGATCACCTTGGCCAAATCCTCTCGCATCTCGGGAATGCCATCGCGCCGAATCTGCATCGCGCCCTCCTCGCCTTTCCAGACGATCGTGTTCACCTTCGCGAACTCCGCGCTTTTCTCCGGGTAATCTTCGCGGAATTGTGCGCCGCGGCTTTCCTTGCGCTCGAGCGCGGAGCGAGTCACCGCTTCGGAAACGGTCAGCAGATTAGCAAGATCGAGCGCGGTGTGCCAGCCAGGGTTGAACTCGCGGTTGCCATCGACGCCGACTTTCGCGGCGCGTTCCCAAAGCGCCGCAATCCCTTCGAGCGCGGCCCGCATTTCGTCCTCGCGCCTGACGATTCCGACATTGCTTTGCATCATTTCCTGCAAATCCTTTTGCACCTGGTAGGCGCCATTGGCTTGGTGGAACTCGCGCTCGAACGGCGCCAGCGCCAGGCGCGCGGTCGCGTCAATCTGTTCCGCCGCGGTTTCGCCTAACGAATTCTCGAGTACGAACTTCGCCGCGAATTCGCCCGCGCGTTTGCCGAAAACGAGCAAATCGGAAAGCGAGTTGCCCCCGAGTCGATTAGCGCCGTTGATCCCGGCCGCGCATTCGCCTGCTGCGAACAGACCGGGCACGCGCGACATCTGGGTGTCGGAGTCGACCCGGATCCCGCCCATCACGTAATGCGTCGTCGGGCCGACCTCCATCGGCTCCTTCGTGATGTCGATGTCGGCCAGTTGTTTAAACTGGTGATACATGCTTGGGAGCTTCTTTTTGATGTGCTCCTCGGCGTTGGAAAGCTTCGTCTTGATCCACGCGATATCGAGGAAGACCCCGCCATGAGGACTGCCGCGTCCCGCCTTGATTTCCCTTACGATGCAGCGCGCAACGTGATCGCGCGTCAGCAGCTCCGGCGGACGCCTTGCGTTCTTGTCGCCCTGGCAATAATGCCAGCCTTCCTCTTCGCTGTCGGCGGTCTGCGCTTTATAGTTCTCCGGGATGTCGTCAAACATGAAGCGGCGGCCTTCTTTGTTCGTCAGGATGCCGCCTTCGCCGCGCACGCCTTCGGTCACGAGAATTCCGCGCACGCTCGGCGGCCAGACCATCCCGGTGGGATGAAACTGGATGAACTCCATGTCGATCAGCTCCGCCCCGGCGTTATAGCCTAACGAGTGACCATCGCCGGTGTATTCCCAGCTGTTGCTCGTAATCTGGAAGGCGCGCCCGATCCCGCCGGTTGCGAGCACGATCGCTTTGGCCCGAAAGACTTTGAAGCGGCCGCGCTCGCGATCGTAACCAAAGGCGCCGACTACCCGCCCGTCGCGCTTCAGCAAAGTCAGGACCGTGTGCTCCATGTGGACGTCGATGCCCTGGTGCACGCCGTGATCCTGCAGGGTGCGGATCATTTCCAGGCCGGTGCGATCGCCGACATGCGCAAGCCGCGGGTATTTGTGCCCGCCAAAATTTCTCTGCAAAATGCGCCCGTCCTTCGTCCGATCGAAGACCGCGCCCCAGGCCTCGAGTTCGCGCACCCGATCGGGCGCTTCCTTCGCGTGCAGTTCGGCCATCCGCCAGTTGTTGACGTATTGTCCGCCCCGCATGGTGTCGGAGAAATGGACCTGCCAGTTGTCGCGATCGTCGACGTTGGCGAGCGCGGCCGCGATCCCGCCCTCCGCCATCACGGTATGCGCTTTGCCTAACAATGACTTGCAGACCATCCCGACCTTCACCCCGGCGGCCGAGGCCTCGATCGCGGCGCGCAGGCCCGCACCGCCCGCGCCGATGACCAGAACATCGTGGGTGAAGGTTTCGAAGTCGGACATGAGAAGTGACGCTAGAAAAATCGGAGGTCGTGCCAGACGCCCGTCGCGCAGAGGCGGACGTAAATATCGGAAAACGCGACCCAGCAAAGACTCATCCAAGCCCAAAGCATGTGCCGCCGATTCAGACAGCCAACACAGGCGTAAGCGCGGAAGGAAGTGGGTGATTTGGAAAATTGATCCAGAAACCCGCCCACGAGATGGCGGAGGGAATGGCAGCCAAACGTGTAGCCGCCGAGCAGGACGACATTCATCGCCAGCACGAGAGTGCCAACGCCCATGCCGAAGGAGGTTCGGCCGGTCGCGGGATCGGTGAACCAGAGCGCTTTCCACACGTCAGACAAAAGGACGAGGATGAAGAGCAGTGCGAGGTAGAGAAAATAGCGATGCACATTCTGCAGGATGAGCGGGAAGGAGCGCTCGCCGAGATAAGTTGTGCGCGGCTCACCGACGGTGCAGGCGGGCGGATCGGCCCAGAAGGCCTTGTAATAGGCGCCGCGATAATAGTAACAGGTCAGCCGAAAACCGCCCGGCGCCCAAAGCACGAGGAGCGCAGGGGAAAAAAGCAGCCAGGCCGGCCACCAACCGGGTTTGGGTCCGAACCAACTATGCGGTGACGCGCCAAAAAGCTCGGGCGAATAAAACGGGGAGAGATACGGACCGAAGAAGTAATTCCGCCCCTGAAAGGCCGCCCAGGTCGAGTAAACGACAAACGCGCCGAGCCCGAGAAAAACGACGAGCGGCTGCGCCCACCAGACGTCCGCCCGCATCGTTTGACCAAACGAGCGGCGGGAATGCGAAATCTCGGCAGGTGCCATAGGATTCCCCCAGTGATAGCGACCGCGGGGATATTTGACAAGCAATCACGTCAGTGCGCTGGAAGGCGGCAGCCCCGCCTAACGATTATCTCGGCCGGGGCGGCGAGAGGGGAGTTCCGGCTGCGAGGGAGGAGACGAGTTTTTCAAATTCAGGATGGCCGCGCAATGGATCCCAGTAAGGATGAAGACGGAGTTCTCCATAGGATATCTGCCCGGGCAAACGTGCCGCGGTTTTCAATTGCTCCACGGCCAGATCTTTCTCTCCGTTCCAAGCGTAGATCGCGGCCAGGTATTCGAGGAGCAGTTCGCCGTTGATCGCATCTTTGCTCACGGGCAACAGGAAAGCCGCACGTCTCCCCTCGCTGATGGCCTGCTCTTTGAGGCCCAAGGCAGCGTCGATGACTCCGAGAACACAGAGGGCTTCCGGGTAATCGGGATACTTCGCAACCATCTTCTCCACTTGGGCACGGGCGGTTCGCCAGGCGAGTCGACTTTGTTCGGCATCGCCGCTCACCTTGGCCGCGAGGCCCTGGCACCACGCGTCGGGGAACGGGAATGCCTGTTCTCGACATCCGCCGGGGGGGGAGAGCGGCGAGAGAGCGACGAATCGAATCCGAAACCCGTTCGCAGAGGGCGAGATAGAACCAACCTCTCGCGAGATCGCTGGCGGCGGCAGGGTCCTCGGAGAGGATCGTGTTAATCGTCTCTCGCGCAGGCTTGGGGTCGGCGTGCGCTTGAAGTTCAATCAAAGCACGGGCGACCCGGACGGCGGCATCCTGGGGATCAATGGCCAAAGCTCGGTCGAGGAGCTCCGCCATCTCCGGATAGCGACGCAGATCTCCGAGGCTGAACGAGATCTGTTGAAGGAGGACGAGGTTACGAGGGTCCAACTCCAAGGCCCGCCGCATGGCGGCGATCGATTCGGTAAAACGGCCCTGTCGACGAGCGACGTAGCCTTCAATCTCGAAAATCAGGGGCTCGTTAGGGAGAGCTTTGTGAGCGATGGCTAACTCGATCCGAGCACGGTCGTAGTCGAGCAATCCAGCATAGAAATGATAGGCGGCGGCGAGGTGAGCCGCTCCTGAATCGGGACGCAGGCGAAGGACCGTTTGGACTGCTGAATAGGCCTGGGCGAGACGCTCCGGAGTGCGGTCTAATCCGAGGAGGTAAATCTGGTCGTGGGTGCGCGCGAGCTGGCAGTAGGCGCGGAAAAAGTCATGGTCGAGCTCCACCGCTTGTTCGAGAAGGGAGACCGCTTCGAAGTGAAGTTCCCTGCTGCGCGACGAAAAAGTAAGGGCGGCGCCAAGGGCCTTGGCCTTCACATACAGATTATAGGCGGCGTGGTTTGTCGTCGGAACTTCCTCGATGGCGGCCTTCTCACCTGGTGAAAGCCTCGCCTGCAGCTGACCCACAATCTCTTTGGCGATTTCACTCTGGATCGCAAAAACGTCAGTCAGGTTGCGGTCGTAGTGTTGAGCCCAAAGATTTCTGTCCGCCCGCGCGTCGACCAGACGGGCGCTCACGCGGATTTTTTCTCCCACCCGCTGCACACTTCCCTCCAGGACATGTGCCACACCAAGGCTGCGGGCAATGTCGCGCAGCTCGCGTTTGACCCCAGTTTTATACTGTAAGACCGAGGTCCGGCTGATCACTTTCAGGTCGGCTACTTTCGCCAGGTCATTGCGAATCTCGTCCTGAACGCCGTCGGCAAAATACTCGTTCTCCTTTTCATCACTGAGATTTTCGAACGGGAGAACGGCGATGCTTTTCTCGGGGAATTCGTAGGGCGCGCCGGTCGGCGAGGGAGGAGGCAGATTGCTCGGCCGCCTGGGGCGGGGACTGCCGAGGATGAAATAGAGAGAGACTCCCAGGACGGCGAGCAGCGCAATCCCACCAGCCAGAAGCGCCCAGCGAGACTTAAAGGCCCTCGCAACGAATTTTCCCGGTGGCTGCGTCTCACGCTGGAAGATTTCGGGCGGCTCGGGATTACCGAATTCTCCGTTAAAGAAATTAACGATTTCCAAGACGGCACCATGTTTGCCCTGGCATTGGCCCAACGGATACAAATGGGGACGCCAGGCCGAGAACTCCGCCAGGTCGTTCGCAGCCCGTTTCGAGAGCAAGAGGTGGCCGGCATTGCCGCAAGTCATGACTCGTTCAGCCATATTTACCCCCGCCCCGGCGACATTGCAGTGATCATTCACATCGACGACCCGGCTGACCGGCCCGCTGTGGATCCCCATGCGCAGACGCAGCTCCGGATGATCGCGGAGTCCGGCGAAAATTTCGAGGGCGCACTGGATTGGCGATTCAGGGTCGTCGCAAAAGACCAACGCCATGCCGTCGCCGGTGGGCAGGCGAATGAGTTGGTCGGCAGCCTCCGCGGCCCGAAATCGAGCGGTCGCGCGCACGGTCAGGTTCAAGGTTTCGAGGAGGTCGTGCTGTTCGCTGGTCGACAATTGGGAGTAGCCCACCGTATCGACAAACAGAATGTGAGCGATTTCGAGGTGAGTTTCTTTGTTGGTTGCCGCAGCCATCCCGCCGGCGCCTCAACGCGCGACGTTACTATGCCGAGGGTCGGCAGGGTGGTCGATCAAAATTGCGCTGCCTTTCGCCATCGCGCGATCGGCCGACCGTGGCCCTCCCTCTCGTCTCGGCCAGGGAAGCGCGGCACCAAAGGCGGCGAGGTTTAGGATGATCATGACCAAAGAGAAAAGGTAAAGCCCCATCGTTAGGCCGATCATCAGGTGCATTCCCAGCACAGCAGCAAGACAGGGCGTCCGGGTCTTCCGCCACCAGATGAAGACTGGGTATCCGGTCTCGAGCGCACAGACGAGAATCCCCATGGCCGGCAGAAGAGCACGCAACCGGAGAAGAAAAGAGAGAGGAACGAGATCGAAGGGAGGATCACTCAGGGCGAGCCATAGGCTGGCACCATTCCACCATCCCGGACCAACCGCTTTGGTGATGCCTCCGAAGAAGTAGATCAGGCAAAGATGAATCTGCAGGACGCGAAGATGAAAGCCGAGCCTGGCAGGGTCGGTGACGGAACGCCGCTGCCATCTCCAATCGAGCGACCATCGATCCGGAAGAGGAGCGATCATCAGGTAGAACAGCCCAATCAGCGTAAAGTTATCGACTCCGTAAGAGAAGAGGTTGCCACTTTTGGCCACTGCCAGATAAAGGCCCCAGGTCACAACCGCGGCCGGACGACAAAGAAAACCGAGCAGCAGACAGATACTTGCGCCGAGCAAACAACTCCAGACCAGAGAAAGAACTGTCGCTTCCTCGAGATGCAGAGCGGCGCCCAACGAGATCAACCAGCCTAGTCGCGGAATAAGCGGGCTCTTTAGATCCAAAATTGCTTCCGCCAGATCCCGGCTCACCAGCCCCGCACCATCGCCGGCAAAGATAGCCATCCAGTCAGGGCGGAGGGCAACGCAGTAACAGACGACCTGGATTCCGAGGCCAATTCTGAGGGTGGCAAGCCAATGGTCTGTGCTAAGAGGGAAGAGGAACGTCTCGAGCCTCGTTCCTGGTCGATCTTTCACTTGGTGGAGTCAGGCGCGGCTGGAAAAGTGAAATCGTAGGCGCAGAGAACTTCGTAAATTTCTCGTTCGCCCTGGGACGACTTCGCAATCGGCGGCAGCTTCACGCTTCCCAGCACAGCGCGAATCGTGGTCGCCTCCGGATGTTCCCGCCAAACGGAAAAGGCCAGCATTTTAAGCACGGTTCGGCGCAAGAGTTCGTAGCGCATGTTCCCGACATTATCGAGCAAGCCTACCAGGCGCAGGCCGGCGGCGTGCCCAGCCACCTGCGGGAGTTGATACTCCACATGGCCGTCGAGATATCTGATTTGGAAAACCAGCTTGTAACTGTTGGGCACGTTCGGCGCGAAAAATCGGTAGCCCGATTCGATGCCGGCTCCGTGCAGGTAAGTTGTCATAAACCAGCGGGCGGGATTGTTGTCGGAGAGGCGAGCGCCCAGGATGAGCGAGAGCATGGATTCCGCCCGCGCCCACACGCCTGAGAGTGGACGGGAAGATGTTGCCGCCCGCCGACAGCATCAAAGTAAAATCCTGGGAAGCGGAGACAAAAATGAGAAGGAAGTGGAGAGCAAAGCAGCCCAGATAAATCCGCCGTCGCCGTGCGGTCATCTTTGCACCTCCGTTCGGCGACCGGCTACCCGTTGTTGTAATTCTCCAAGATCGGGCGCAGCTTTTCGACCAGTTCCCGGTCATTGAAGTGGTATTGATTTCCCGTCGTCCTCGAAACCCTGTCGCTCTCCATTCCAGGATGAGGCGACGGGCTCTGGAAGCGGTTACCGCCTGCACCTATCCCGGCCTCTTCTGGTTGCGCGAGCGACGCCGGTTTATGAAATGAATTACCTCCCGGGCCGCGTCCCGCTTGAATCGCGGCGCCCGTGAGCTGCTGTGAGTGTGCGTTTTGGAAGATCTTTTCGACGACAGCCAAGGGCAGAATTCTTCGGCTGAGCGATCCCGCTTTGTTGATGATTCCGCCGCACTTGTAGGTATGTATCCGGTAGAGAGACTTATCGTATTCGGCCAGGATCTTGTTCATCTCACTCAGATCAGCCGAGGAAATTTTATTTCCCGGGATGAAGATGGAGGTTTCCTTAAAGACGATCTGGTCTTTCCCGCCGGGGGAGGGTGCATGACAGACGCACGAGATGATGACTGCACCTGACAAAACTGCCGCGGAACCGGCTGCTACTCTGAGGAGTGTGTTTTTCATGATCAATGGTTTGCTCCTCCTCTGAGGCCTTTGGCAAGAAAATACCCATGACAAAAACGGCACCGAAAGTCGGCCTCATTCTTTGGGGCCTGGGAGTCGCCCTTTGCTTAGCTCGAAGCTCTCGCGCGCCCGCGCCCGGTTCGCTTCCAGCTGCGGCAGGTGTTTCTCCGACCAGTTGCAGATGGCGTTCAACGGCTCGATCAGGGTGCGGCCGAGCGGGGTGAGTGTGTACTCGACCTTGGGCGGGACGACAGGATGGACTTTGCGGCTAACGAGGCCGTCGCGCTCAAGGCTGCGCAACGTTTGGGTGAGCATCTTTTGCGAGATGCCGCCGATCTCGCGCTGTAATTCCGCGTAGCGTCGCGTGCCGGTCGCGAGCACGTGGATGATGAGCGCCGTCCATTTGTCGGCAATCCGGCTGAGCACGACCCGGGAGAGGCAATGCGCGTTCATGACCGAGGCGGCTTTGGCGCGGCTGGGCATGCGATTTCCTAATGGAATCCGGCGAGACGCGCAATCGGAGAGTGACCGAACCAGCAGCGGGGTTCGGACTTTCCGGGCGGGTGCCGGGGCGGGGCCTGGAAGGGGCGTGCTTTTTTTCTTGGAAAAGACGGAAGATACGGGCATTCTCGTTCGTGAGCGCTCCCCTTTCCCTCGCAAATCAGTAGCCTGTCGCTGGATTTTCGATCGGCTGAGTTTGTGGACGCCATCAGTATGGATCCAGAACGATTGAGAGCAGCGCGGTGAAAATTCTAATTGTCGGTGGTGGAGGCCGCGAGCACGCGCTGGCTTGGAAATTGAAGCAATCCCCGCAGGTTGAGGCGGTTTTTTGCGCGCCGGGAAACGCGGGCACGGAGGCTTTGGGCAGCAACGTGGCGCTCTCGCCTAACGACTCGCGCGGCCTGGTCGAGTTTGCGCGGACGAACCAGATCGGGCTGACCGTGGTCGGCCCGGATGTCCCGCTGGCCGCGGGGTTGGTCGATGATTTCCAAGCGGCCAAGCTGCGCATTTTTGGTCCGAACAAATCCGCCGCCCGGCTCGAGGCTTCGAAGGTTTTTGCGAAACAGATCATGCGCAGTACCGGGGTGCCGACGGCGATGGCGGGAGTCTTCGAGGACAGCCGGAAGGCCTGCCGGTTCGCGGAGAAACTGGATTACCCGGTGGTGATCAAGGCGGATGGGCTGGCGGCCGGGAAGGGCGTGGTCATTGCCGCGGACGCCGCCCAGGCAATGGAAGCGATCACCGACATGATCGATCGCGGCCGCTTCGGAGAGGCCGGCGCGCGGGTCCTGATCGAGGAATTTCTCGAAGGCTGGGAATGTTCCCTCCACGCGCTCGTTTCGGGCGAAGATTTTCAGTTGTTAGGCACGGCCTGCGATCACAAGCGATTGCAGGATGGAAACCGGGGGCCGAACACCGGCGGGATGGGCGCCTTCAGCCCGGCGCTGGCCTGGGATGCCGCCCTCGAAAAAAAGTTTGAGGCAAAAATCATGCGCTCGCTCCTGCGCGGATTGCGCGATGACAAGATTCATTTCTCCGGCCTGCTCTTCCCCGGGCTCATGATCAGCGATGGCGTGCCGCGGGTCCTGGAATTCAACTGCCGCTTCGGCGATCCCGAGACGCAGGTCATCCTGCCCCGCTTGAAGAGCGACCTCTTGCCGCTCTTAGAGGCCACGATTGATGGGACGATCTCCGGTTTAAAAATCGAAATGGACGAACGCGCCGCGGTCACCGTGGTCATGGCATCGGCCGGCTATCCTGGAAAAGCGGAAACGGGCAGGAAA
>JBBSLW010000055.1:0-15356 GCA_038233495.1 Chthoniobacterales bacterium
CACCATCGTTAGGCGATCGGAGAACACCCACGCGTCTTCGGCAAAGATCCCGGTGAAAAGTTGTCGGCCACCGGCCTGCCGTTCCCGCGTGAACTGGGTGCCATTCCAGAGAAACGCTTCATTCGTCTCGCCTTCCACCCAGCGGACATCCTGGCCGAGCGTGACCCGATGGCCGACCGTGCCCGCCCAAGTCCAGACCACGCTGCCGCCCGCCGCATCCGCCGGCACATTGAATTGATCGAGCGCCGGCGTTTCGACATCGCGAGTCGCGTTGATCGAGCTGAAAGTGCTGCGGAATCGGCGGTGCTGCCCATAGGCGCTGACCTGCAACTCGGCGGCTTTCGCCGGGAATTGCGAGGTCCAGACCGCGCTCAAGTCGACGCCACGGGTGTCGTTATGCGTGAGGGTCGTGCCGTTACCCCGCTCCTCCTCGAAGCCACGCCCGACCAGACGCAGGGAGCTGTCGTGCTCGAGCTGCCATTCGGTCCGGAGGACGACGAGAGCGGAATCTGAACTCGCATCGTTATCAACCGGACCGCGTCGCCCGGGCTTGAGCACCGGGTAGCCGCTGGTCGCGAAACGCTCGGCAAAAACAGCCGTCGCCACCGCACCGTGGACGAAGGCGCCGGCCACGCTGGCATCGGAGGTGTTCTCGTTGCCTAACGACAACTCCGCAGCCGCCGCGTTCCCGGCGATCGGTGGGGTAACGAGGAAGATGGTGCCGGCGAGGGCGGCGTTGCCGAAGAGTCCGGCGCCGCCACCCGGCATGACGAGAACAGAACCAAGGGACGCGGGCGGCACCTGACTCCAGAGCACGTAACCGGCAAAGGGGTCGTTCAGCGGAATGCCGTCGAGCAGAACCAGGGTGCGGCCGGCGCCGTTAGGCCCGAAGTTGCGCAGCGTCACACCCTGCGTCGTCGGATTGGCGGCGCGGCTGCCGTTCCGCCGGAAAAGACTGAAGCCCGGAATCTCCGCGCGCAGGAGATCGTCGAGGCGCAGTTGCGGCGCGCTCCGCAGTCTCTCTTCATCGAGCGCAACGGCGGCAAAAGGCGCGCTCGATTCCGCGCTCGGCAGACGATCCGCCTGGACGAGAACCCGATCCGCCTCCGCTTCCTGGGCGGCGGCGCTCCGCAAGAGCAGGGCGGCCAGCGAAGTCGCCCAGAGCGAGCGGTAAAATCTCATTCCCCTCCCTAACGGGCGATGGGAAAAAGCGCGAACGCGAAAGCGCTAGTTGCTCGCCGGGATGACGACCGGCGCGACCGAAGCTTCCGGCTTGGTCGGCGCGGTCGCGTCTTTCAGAACGAGCTGGCCGTCGAACTCGCGGCGATAATCCGCCACCAGCTGAGGCCGGGTCTTGTTATCGACGAGGCCCTTGTAACTCATGATTCCGGTCGCGATCGACTGCGCGAGCTTCTGGCGCCACGCGCCCTGCGCGATCATCCGGCTCTCGCCGCGCTCAGTCAGGAAGCCGCCCTCCACGAGGATGGCGGGAATCTTCGTCAGGCGCAGGACGGCGAAGCGGGCGCGCTTGATCCCGCGGTCGAACTCGGAGAAATGCCCAACGACCGAGTGGAAGACGCTCATCGAGAGCGCAAGGCTCGGGGCATCGACCGGGCTGCCTGCCTGCATGTTCATAAACCGTAGCGCGAGCGCGTCGTCATCGGTCGACGGCGCGCCGCGCGGTGTAAGTGAGAAAATTTCAAAGCCCTGGGCGGTCGGGTTCGAGTTGGTCGCATTGAAATGAATGCTGACGAAAATGGCGTCCTTGCTCGCATTGGCGATCCGTGCGCGAAGTTCCAGCGGAACGAAGACATCGCGGTCACGGGTCATTTTAACGGTGAGACCTTGCGCCTCCAGGAGCGGCTTGATACTGCGCGCGACGTCGAGCGCAAAATCCTTCTCGTAGCCGTAGCTGCTGATCGCGCCTTTATCGTGGCCGCCGTGGCCGGCATCGAGCACGACGGTCTTGAACTTCCCGAGATTCAAGATCATCTGCGGGCGGAGCTGCGGCTCCAGGGTTTTCGCGAGATCGACCCGCGAGATGAGATACTGGCCATCCTTTTCCTCGATTGGGAAGCAGAGCCAGTTGCGCACGCCGTTGATCATCATGTCGCGGCTCCCGAGCTGGACTTCGAGCGAGCCTTTCTCGTTATCGAGCCGGATGCGTTTCTCGATCGGCGCCACGCCCGTCGGGAGGCCGTAGAATTCGGCCACGTTATCGACCGTCAGATATTCGCGACCGCGGATCTTCACGATCTCCCAATCCGAGGCGGCAAAGCCGGCGGTGGTGAGAAGAGCGAGGAGGGCGAGCAGCGCAGCGATGGATTTCGACCGGGCGAACATCAAGCGGGATTATGGAACATATGGCCCGTAGCGGCAACAAATTCCTTTGCCGCCATAAAAAGCAGGTTCCGTTCCGAGCTCAAAACGCTCACCGGATCGCCCGGTTCCAAGGCGAACCGCGTGCGAGACCGGACCTTAAATGCATCCGCGGTGGCGCCTGGGCCGGATCACTCAACAGCGACACCGTGTCCTGTCACCCCTGCAGGCGTGGGTTGCCTTAGAAAAACAAACACAGAAAGATACAAATGAAAAAATTAGCAATCGCATTGGCAGTGATCAGTGCATTTACATTGACCAGTTACGCCGGCGACAAGATGGACCATAAGAAAATGGGCCACGAAAAGAACATCTACGACACCGCTGCGAGCACCGAGATGTTCAGCACGCTAACTGCGGCTCTCAAAGCCGGCGGCAAAAAAGAAATGCTCGAAGAGGACAAAGGCCCGTTCACGGTTTTTGCGCCGACTGACGACGCATTCAAGAAACTTCCTGAAGGCACGGTCGAAGATCTCCTGAAGCCCGAGAACAAAGAGAAGCTCGGCAAGATCCTCGCCTACCACGTGGTGAAGGGCAAAGTGATGGCCGCCGACGTCAAGACGATGGAAGCGGAGAGCGCGGAAGGCTCGAAGCTCAACGTCAAAGTCGACGACGGCAAAGTGATGGTAAACGACGCGAAGGTCGTGAAGACCGACATCATGGCGACGAACGGCGTGATCCACGTCGTCGACACCGTGTTGATGCCGCCCGACCTGAAGTAATTTAGTCCGAGTAGGTGCATTTGGGCGCGCGGCTTCGGCTGCGCGCCCTTTGTATTTTCGGCCACAATGGCCACGCCTCCGGACCGGGCTCGTTAGGCAGAATGAGCCGTCCGCCAGAGCTCCGGGGAGCACGGGCTGCCAGCCCGTCCTTTGCGGGAGTCTCCCGCAAAGCGCGCGGAGGGGCGGCGCAGAACCCCCGATGATTGCCGCGCGGAAGTTGCGCTGCGCGCAAACTGCATCCGGCGAGGCTCGCCGGATGCGAACGGGCTGACAGTCCGTGCTCCCCAGGCAAGAAAGCCTACGCGCTTTCGGTCTCGGCCGATTCTTTTTTCGCGGGGCGCTTCAGCAACGTGATCTGCTTGATCCGCGCCGAGTCCGACGGGCTCCAGGTCGCGACTTCAGGATCGTCCTTGAACGCTTCGTGCACGATCCGGCGCTCGTAGGAATTCATCGGCTCGAGCTGGAGCGGCCGGCCGGAGAGGCGCACCCGTTCCGCGAGCTGGCGCACGTGGTGCACGATCTTGTCCTGCCGCATCGAACGATACATCTCGCAATCGACAATCCATTTCGGCGCCTCGGCATCCTTCGCCTGGAGGACGCGATTGAGAAGGAACTGCACCGCATCGAGGGTCTCGCCGTCGCGGCCGATCAGCCGGTCCGCTTCCTCGGTGTAAATCTGGAGCGTCGGGTTGCCGCCTTCGCCGCGTGTCTCCTCGATTTCCACCACGAAACCAAGGTAACCGAGCATCGTGTCGAGCAGCTCCTTCGCATTCGCGGGCGGTTCGACATCGGTGCTCATCAGCGTGCTTTTCCTTTTCGTTTTGCCGGCTGGTTCACTTTCTCCAGCGTCGGCAGCGGCAGGTTCCTGTTCTGATACAACTGCAGAATGGTGAACAGGTTCTGAGTTGTATAATACAAAGCGAGCGCGGCTGCAAAATTGTAACAGAAAACGACGAAGATCAGCGGCATGAACATCATCACCCGCTGCTGGGTAGCGTCTCCGCTCTTCGGAGTCACGTGAGTCATCCAGAAACTCGTCCCGGCCATGATCAGGGGCAGGATATTGATCGGCCAACCGAGCCCCGGGATATGCGCGATGGTGTCCGGCTGCGAGAGATCGTGGACCCAAAGAAAGTTCGCATTCCGCAGCTCGACGGCCTGCCGCAGCATGGTGAAGAGACCAAAGAAAATCGGGATCTGGATCAGCATCGGGAGACAACCGCTGACCGGATTCACGCCGTAATCCTTGTAAAGTCTCATCACTTCGGCGTTCATCTTCGTCGGGTCGTCCTTGTACTTTTCCTTCAGCTCCTGCATCTTGGGCGAGAGCGCGGCCATCCGGCGCATCGACTTGTTCGCCTTCGTCTGGAGCGGCCAGAGGATGAGCTTGATGATCGCGGTCAGGATGAGAATCGCGACCGCGTAGTTCCCGACGAACCGGTGGAGCAGGTTCATCATGTTGAGCAGCGCCTGGCTGACCAATTTCCAGAGGCCGAAATCCATGATCTCGGCTTCGTCGTGAGTCAACTGCGCGAGGCGATGGTAAAGCTTCGGCCCGAGATAGAGCTGGAATTGCATCTTCGCCGTCTGCCCCGGCTGGACGGTGAACCCGGGCATGCCCATCGCGCCCTCGATCCCGTACTCGGGCGTGCCGTCGTCTTTCTTGCCCGCCTCGAAACGCGTCGCCCAGACCGAGTTCGACTTCATCCCGAGCGGCGCGACGAGCGAGACGAAAAATTGATTGCTCACCGCGAGCCATTCCGCCCCGGGGATCTTCTCGTCGAAAAATTCCATCGCCGCCCGCTTCTCCTTGCCGATGAACGGATAGGTCTGGGCCGCGAACCAGCTCACGTCGGTCGTCTTCGCCTTCCCCTCGATGTTCCAGGTCACCCGGGTGTAATTCGGGAGATCGTTGCGATGAATCGGCGCGGCCGAGCCAAGCGCGATGTAGTAGCCCGGCTTGGTGTAGGCCGCCGCGCCCCCGTTCTGGAAATCAATTTCCATCTGCGCGACGTAGTTGTCCTTCTCGTTAGGTGGAGCGGGCAGGCTGAATCGCTTGCGCATTCGCACGTTGTTCGGCAGGACCCGCTCGAACTGCACGCTCCCCTCCCCCGGCACGATGGAAAACTCTTCCAGGTTCGGTTTTGCCGGCTGTTCGACAAGCGCGCCGATCGGCAACCGCTGGCGCGCGTTCAGCTGCACCGGGCGACCGTTCTCAGCCTTGTGTTTCGGCAGGACGGCCTCGGCGATGCCGGCGCCGCGATTCGTCAGGAGCAGCTTGAGATCGGCGTTTTTCAGCGTCGTCGTCTGCTCCGCGAACGGAGCCGGTGTCGGCGTCGCGCCGTTAGGCGGAACGCTCCCGGCCGACTCCATCGAGGCCGGCGCAGCGGGTGCTTGCGAAGGAGCCACCGAGGCCGCTGCGATCGCGCCCGGGGTTGGCGAAGCCAGGACTTTCGCCGGCGTCGGCGCCGGGTGTTTCACCATGTAAACCTGCCAGCCGATGAGCCCGAGGACGCAAAGGGTAATGGCAATCCAGGCTTGTCGATCCATAAACTGCAGGATTATTCACAGGCCAAAACGCGGGCCTGCGGATGATCTTTGCTCTCCGGCACCGGGTCTTCCCCCTGCCCGCCCCATGGCTGGCAGCGCGCCAGGCGTTTCACCCCGAGCCAGCTCCCGCGTAATGCCCCATGGCGCTCCACGGCCTCGAGAAAATAGGCCGAGCAGGTCGGATGAAAGCGGCAACCCGTGGAGGGTCCGCCGAGCCACGAAAGCAGCGGCGAAACCGTCCATTGGTAGGCGCGGATGAGGAAACGAACGAGCAAAACCATCGTCAGGGGCGTAGAATAGAAGCGCGCCGCGCAGGGCGCAAATGTTCATCTTCCACCGCGAAAATCAGGCTCGCGCGTCCGGCAGCAACCCGGCGCGCCGCCCCAGCTTCAACCACTCCGCCTCCAGCGCCGCCGCGCTCGCGCCGCCCGCCGCCGGCCGGGCCACGATCACAAACCAAAATCCGTCTGCCAGTGCAAACTGATGGCGTCGCACGATTTCGCGCAGCCGCCGCCGGACCCGGTTGCGCACCACCGCTCCGCCCACCCGCCGCGACGTGACCAGCCCGACGCGAAATCGCTTCTCCTCCTCCACCGCCAAGACCCCGATCAAAAACAGCCCGCCCCGCGTCGTCCGCCCTTTCTCCCGCACCCGGGCAAATTCCCGGCTCAGCTTCAAGCGGCGGGCGGCCGGGAATCGAAGTGGAAGTGGATCGCCGGCGCCGGTCATCGCGCCGCGATACTAGCACGCGCCGGGCACCCGTCGACGAGCGGCAATCCAGACTGCGTCATCGAAATGTCACGAATCCCCTCTCGAATTCCCGCTGGCGCCATGCCATTTTTCCCGCCATGCATCGCCGCCTTTTCGCCTTCGTCGCCTCGCTGCTTGCGCTTGTGCTCGCTGCCAGCGCGGCCGACCGCGGCCAGGCCGAGCACATTGTCGTGGTGGTTTGGGACGGGATGCGGCCCGATCTGATCGACGCGAAAATCACGCCCACGCTCGCGGCGCTCGTTGCTTCCGGCGTGCTTTTCCAGAACAACCACCCCGCCTATCCCAGCTCGACCAACGTCAACGGCGCCGTCCTCGCGACCGGCGACCATCCCGCGCATAACGGCATCATTTCGAATCATGAATATCGCGCCGAGATCGATCCGCGCGGTCCCTTCGCACCTCGGATTTTCCCGCGCTCGAGGCGATCGACGCCCAGATCAGCGCGAAATTCATCGCCGTCCCGACCGTCGCCGAGATCGTGCAGAAAGCCGGCTTCCGCACCGCCATCGCCGGATCGAAACCGGTCGCGCAACTGGTCGATCGCACCCGCGCCCGGGCGACCGAGGCGGCCCGCCACTCGCCCGTCCTCTACCGCGGCAAAGCGATCCCGGCGAGTGCGCTCCGGGAAATCACCGCAGCGATCGGGCCCTTCCCGAAACGGAAAAACTTCCCTAACGACGAGGAGGACGCCTGGACGACACGCGCGCTAACCGACATTTTCTGGAAAGACGACGTGCCGAAATTTTCGCTCCTCTGGCTGAGCGAACCGGACCTTTCGCAGCACGAGACCGCCCCTGGCTCGCCCACTGCCCGGGCCGCGCTCAAGAGCAGCGACGACAATCTGGCCAAAGTCCTCGCTACCCTGAAAGCGAAAGGCATCCTCGCCAGCACCGATCTTTTCATCGTCTCCGATCACGGCTTCTCGACCATCGGCGCCGCCATCGACGTCGCCGCGCGCCTCCGCGAGACCGGCTTCGACGCCGCCCGCGAGCTTCCGCTCCCGCCGCGGCCCGGCCAGATTCTCGTCATCAGCCTCGGCGGCAGCGTCGAGTTTTATCTGCCCGATCACGATCCGGCCGTGACGAGCAAACTGATCGATTTCCTGCAGCGTTCCGAGTTCGCCGCCGTCATCCTGACTCGCGCGCCGCACCCCGGCACTTTTACCCTCGCCGAGGCGCACCTCGATGCCCCGAACGCGCCCGACGTTCTCATTTCCAACCGCTGGAACGATCGCCCTAACGAGTTCGGCGTCCCCGGTGAATTCATTTCCGACCTCGGCAAAAGCGCCGGCCAGGGCAGCCACAGCAGCCTCAGCCCGCACGACATGAACAACCTCCTCGTCGCAACCGGCCCGGATTTTCGGACCGGTTGGAAGAACCAAACCTTCGAGCGGCAACGTCGACGTCGCGCCCACCATTCTCTGGCTTCTGGGACTGCAATCGCCGCACCCGATGGACGGCCGCGTCCTGATCGAAGCCCTGCGCGGAGCGAAAGCCGCACCCGCGGAAAAACCAGCAGAGCTGCACGCCGAGCGCGACCTCGGCGAGAACACCTGGCGCCAAACCCTTAGCCTAACGACGGTCGGCAAGACGACCTACCTGATCAAGGGAACCGGCAGCCAGCGCCCAAAATCACGCTGAGCGCTGCGCCATAACTCCGGGACGCGCGCGTTACCCGGAATCCCCGATCCGACGATAGAGCGCTTCGTACTGCGGCACGATCTGATCCGCTGTGAAAAGCGCTTCGGCCCGTTCCCGCCCGGCCGCCCCCATGCGGCCCGCGTCCCCGGGTGAATCGGCCAGCGACCCGATCGAACGCGCCATCGCCGCGACGTCTCCGAAGGGATGGAGGAACCCATTCTCGCCGTCGACCATGACCTCCGAAATGCCGCCGACTCGAAACGCCACCACCGGTTTCCCATGGAAAAGTGTCTCGAGAATACTCAGCCCGAAGCTCTCGCTCTCCGAGCTGTAAAGGCCGGCATCGGCAGCGTTGAGATATTCCTCCACCTCGCGCACCTGCTCCTTCACCGTCACCCGGTCGCGCAGGCCGAGCTGGTCGAGCATCGTTTCGTAGGGCGCGAAAGAGCCGCCCGCCAAAACCAGGAGCCGCAGGGGCCGCGCGCTCCGGGCGGCCGCAAAACTCTGCAGGAGCAGGTCGATCCGCTTCAACGGCCGCACATTGGAAATATGGACAACGAGAAACTCGTCATTCGTTAGGCCGAGTTCCCGCCGGATTTCCTCTCGCGACCGCATCCGGCCGGAGGGCACAAAAAAGTTCCGGATCACCTCGACCGGTTGCTCGAGCTGAAAAGTGGCGACCGTTTCCTGGCGCAGACTTTCCGAGACCGTGGTGATCGCGTCGGAGTGCGAAAGCGCGTGCTCGATCGCTGGCCGATAACTCGGATCCTGGCCGAGCAGCGTCGTGTCCGTTCCGTGCAAGGTGGTCACGATCTTCGGCGCCCGCGCGACCGCGCCGCCGAGCATTTGTACCGCGAGATAAGCCGCGGTCGCATGCGGCACGGCGTAGTGGACATGAAAAATATCGAGCGCCGCTTCGCGCGCGATCTGCGCCATCTTCACCGCCAGCGGGAGGGTGTAATCGGGGTAGGTAAAGAGGCTGTACTCGTTCACCACCACTTCGTGAAATGAGATTCCCCGCTGCTTCAGATCGAGCCGGACCGGTTGCGCTGAGCTAAAGAAATGGACCTCGTGCCCGCGTTGCGCCAGTTCGGAACCGAGCGCGGTTGCGAGGATCCCGCTCCCTCCGATTAACGGGTAACAGGTGATGCCAATCTTGAGCGGGCCCGGTTTTGCCATCTCAGAAGAGGCGAACGGACGCCGGCAAGTCGTGCAGGCCATTGATCAGGAAATCATCCGCCGGGTAAAGCGCCTGTGCGTATTCAACGCCTGCTTCGAGACCGAGGAGCCGGGCGCGGGCGGTCTGCAAATCGAGGTAGCGGCGGGTGCGGAGCTGCGTCTGATGACACTGCATCACCTCGACCCAGCGGGCGAAATGTTCACTGATATCGACCCGCACTTTCGCCCGGTCGTTAGGCTCGACGCCGGGCGTGATCGCATATTCCAGATGATGCCGGATCGCATGCGGCGGCAGGTCGGCCAACCCGGCCAGGCCTCCGAAGCGTGCCAGTCGGGCGGCGTTGCGCGCGAGTTGGCTGACCACGACATGATCCGGATGTTGCGCGGGCGCGGCTGTTGGGCTGAGCAGCACGTCGGGACGAGTGAGGCGAATCTGATGCGCAATAGCCACTTGGTTGACCGGCGAAATTACGAGATGACAATCGCCGCCCAGCTCGAGGAACTCGAGCGTCGCGCCCACCATCTCCGCCGCGGCACGGGCTTCCGTTTCCCGCTCGTCCGGCGTGCCGTTCGTTCCCGCCTCCCCGCGCGAGCAAACGCAAAGCGCGATTTCGCTTTCGCGTCCCGCTTCCACCAGCAGAACGCCGCCGCAGCCAAACTCGATGTCGTCAGGGTGCGCGCCGACGGCGAGAATACGAAATCTGTCGTTAGGCATCGGGAAGGTAGGCGCGGTCGGACTCGGAGATTTCGTCGCGCGTGACGAATTGGACGCCGGGCGCTTCCGCCGTGTTCAGATATTTCACCTCGCTCGCGCCGGCCACGTAATGCGTGCAATGCACGACCGACTGCATCCAGCGCAGCCGCGTGTCGCGCGTCGGGCTGATCTGCGCCGCGTCGTGTTCCTCGAGCGGAAATTTGATGTAGGAATCGCCGCCCTTGTGGAGGAGCAGCGTCTCGGAGTCGCGCCGCGCGCGCACCAGCTCGCCCTTGTATTTCACATCGACGAAGTAGTCGTCGACCGCGACGGCCTTGCGGCGGAAATCCGCATCGCCTGAACGCGCGACCTGCATTCCTTCGAGCAGCCCGAGCTGACGATACATCTCGAGGCAAAAGGCGGCCACGTTATCCGCCTCGACTTTCCTGAAGCTCTCGACCAGCGGTTCCGGCACCAGGTTCGGCAACTGGCGCGCGACCTTCTCCTTCCATTCCGGCAGGACGCGTTTGGCGAAGAGCGGGGAAAATTGTTTCTGCAGTTTGTTCGCAAATTGGAAATTGATCCGCGTCTCCTTCTCACTGCGCAGGTCACGCAAAATCGTCATCGTCTCCCGCGGATCGTGATCGCTGTCGTGATAAAAGAAGACGATCTCGCCTCCCAGCTCGCGTTGCAGCCGGCGGGCGGTCTGGATTTTTGAGTAGAGAAAACGGCGCGGGAAAATGCCGCACGGTTGCTGGCCAAAACAGATGATCGGGTCGGCCATTTCGTCAGGCACGGGCGCGGGCGCGGAAGATCGTTTTCTCAAACAAAGCGGAGAGGGAAAGGACCACCACGCAGCCAAGCACGTTATACCAAAGGTAGCCGATTTTTGTGGTATAAAAGAGCACCAGGACGAGCGCTTGCGAGGTGATCGCCGCCGTGAAAACCGCCGACCCGCGCACGAAACGGAGAAAGAACGCGACCAGGAAAATGCCGAGAATGCTCCCGTAAAAGATGGAGCCGAGGATGTTGATCGCCTGGATCAGGTTCTCGACCAGGTTGGCGAAGAGCGCGAAGGAAATGGCGACCCCGCCCCAAAGCGCGGTCAACAATTTCGAGGCAATCAGGTAATGCTGGTCGCTCGCGTTCGGATGCAAAAGCGGCCGGTAAAAATCGACCACCGTGGTCGAGCCGAGTGCGTTCAACTCCGAGGCGCTGGAGGACATCGCCGCGCAGAAAATCACCGCGATGAGCAGCCCGATGATGCCATGCGGCAGGTAATTCAAAACGAAGCTGATGAAGACGTAATCGGCATCGCCGGTCTCGAGCTTGGGATCGACCGCCTTGAGGGTCTGTTTCGTTTCACCGCGGATCGTATCCAGCTCGCCTTGCTGGCGCCGGAGTTCGCTCGTCGCGGCCGCGATCGCCGGCTCGGAGCGCGTCTCCATCGCGGTCGTTAGGGCACGAACTCCGGACTGCTTTTCGGCGAAGACCTGGTCGTAGCGCGTCTGGAGGGCGGCCAGTTTCCCGCCCTGCTCGGTCTGCGAGGCCTTTTCGTAGGCGGGCTGATTGAAAAAGAGCGGCGGCTTTTCGAACTGGAAAAAGATGAAGACCATCACGCCGATGAAGAGGATGAAAAACTGCATCGGCAGCTTGAGGACGGCGTTGAAGAGCAGGCCGAAGCGACTGCCCACGATCGAGCCGCCGGCGAGGTAACGCTGGACCTGCGATTGGTCGGTCCCGAAATAGGAGAGGGCGAGGAAAAATCCGCCGAGCAGGCCGGACCAAAAAGTATAGCGCTTCTGGAAATCGAACGAGAAATCGACCGCATTCAGCTTGCCCATTTTCCCGGCGACGGAGACGGCCTGGAGGAAGGAAAGATCGGACGGCAGGCGATAAAGGATCATGCCAAACGCGACGCCCATCCCGGCAAGGATGACGGCCATCTGCCATTTCTGGGTGTGCGAGACGGCGGTCGTCCCGCCGAGCGTGGTGTAGAGAACGACGAACAGCCCGGCCAGAAGGATCGTTAGGCAAAGGTTCCAGCCGAGGAGCGCGGAGAGAATGATGGCAGGCGCGTAGATCGTGATCCCGGCGGCCAGCCCGCGTTGCACGAGGAAAAGAAAGGCGCCGAGCAGCCGCGTCTTTTGGTCAAAGCGCTGGCCCAGGTATTCGTAGGCGGTAACGACCTTGAGTCGGTGATAAATCGGAATGAAAACCGCGCAAACCACGATGAGCGCGAAAGGCAGCCCGAAATAATTCTGCACGAACCCCATCCCGCTTTCGTAGGCCTGCCCGGGCGTGGAAAGAAACGTGATTGCGCTGGCCTGCGTCGCCATCACGGAAAGCCCGATCGTGCCCCAGCGAATGCTCGAATCGCCCTGTAGATAATGCCCGAGATCGTGATCGGCACGGGTCTTCCACCAGCCGTAAAGCGCAATCGCGAGGAGCGTGCTGAAGAGGACCGCGTAGTCGAGCCCGCTCACGAGAAAAAGCGGCTCACGAAATAGAAGAGCGAGACCTCGGCGACGAAAGCGATCGCGACGGCGATGTAAGCTTTGCGCCAGGTCCCGAAGAGCGGGACCCGAACGTTTTCGGCAGGTGAATTTTCGGACGGTTCTTTCACGTTAGCGGTCGTCGCCGATATAAGAATCAGCCTCTGGCCCTCTCTTCAGAGGAGTTCTCGGGCGCGATTGCTCGGAATGAATGGGGTGTTGCGAAGAACAGAAAAAACGGGCAATCCGTTCGTGCGCAACGGCGTGGTTCTTCGCAAATCTCGTTCCGCACTCTCCGGAGCAGCCTTGGACGAAGCGAACAAACTGCGAACCGCGTCGGAAACAGGGCAGGCGTTTTTGCTCACCGGTTTCCTCATGGACAATATCCTCACAGGTGTTCGCTCGCTGTCCACCGATGACTCGTCGCGCATCGCGCCCGGGCGATGCAAAGGCTCGGGGAGCGCGTGCGCCTCGCACGCTGGTTGCCGCGCCTCGCCCCAACGGACTTTGCGGGCGGACCATGAATCGTGAGTTCAAGAGAAAGTTCGCGATGGCGAGGGCGCCAGTCGCCAGCGCGCGAGGCGCACGCGCTCCCCGGAAAAGCAGGTCGTCGGCCAGGATCTCATTTCCCGGAATGGCCTAACGAAATCATATTGGCAAAAATCCGGTAGGCGCCGGGGACGCCGGCGGGCAGCTCGCGGAACCAGGAGTAGCCGGTATAGAGGAACCAGCCTTTCTCGACCCGGGTCGCGAGCAGGCCGCCGTCGCGCGGCGGCTCGCCCGGATCGTTGCTGGAAAGAATTGGCGTCCAGGCGGTGTCCCACTCGTTAGGGAAATAGAGGCCGCGCTCCTGCACCCAGCCGGCAAAATCCTGCGCGCTAATCTTGTTCGGGAAATTCAAAAGCGGATGGTCCGGCGCAAGGAAGCGGACCGCGACATTTTCATTCGTCACGCGATCGCGCGAGACCTTGAGCGGGTGCGGCAACTCTTCCGGCTTGGGCCCGGGCGAGGTGTTGTACTGGACGATGACGACGCCGCCTTGTTTGGCGTAGGCGAGCAGCTCCGGATACCAGGTGCCGATGCGTTCCGGATGGACGTTGTAGGCGCGCACCCCCAGCACAACGGCATCGAAGCGGGCGAGATTGGCCGCCTTGATTTCCTGGTCGGCCAGGATTTTCACCTCGGACCCGATTTCGCGCAGGCTTTCCGGAATGGCGTCGCCTGCGCCCGGAATGTAGCCAACCAGCGGCGCCTGGTTTGCGATTTTCGCCCTAACGAGTTTCGACTCGGCCGGCGAGATGAGGGTTTGCGGTTCGATGTGCGGATATTCGATGCGCTGGCGACTAAACGCGGGCGAGCGTTCTCCGGCGTCAGAGACGAAGACCGCCCGCAACGTCCCCTCCCCGACCGTGGCCGGCGGTGTCAGCTTGAAGGCGCAGCTCACCTCGCTTTCCGCGCCCTCCAGTTTTACCGGGATGGACTCGGGCTCCACTTTCCAACCGGCCGGGACTTCGAGCGCCACCTGGCCGCTAAACTTTTCCGCGGCCGCGATGACGCGGAGGTCGATCGTTTTCGCTTCGGTCTTGCCGAAGATGAAGACCGGTTGCGGCAGGGCGACGACCGCAGCCGGCGCAATCACGAGCGGCGCGCTCACCTCGCCCGCGACGCGATCCACTTTGCGAAAACGCGGCTCGAGCGTGTAACTGATTTTCGCGTCGCCGATCTGGAGGGTCACCTCGACCGGGAAAGGCGGCGGATTCTCCGGCCGGCCGATGAGCGTCTGGTCGGCCACCGCGTAGGTGCCGATCGTGCCCGGCTGTCGCAGCCAATACAGTTGCGAGAAAGGCAAATCCTGCGGCAGCGAGACCGTTATCTTCTCGGTCACGAGCTCGTTAGGCGGAAGAGCTTTGCCGATCGCTTTCGCCGCGCCGTTCGCGAGGATGCGGAGGGAGTCGAATATCACCGTTACCGGCGAGCGATTGATCGCCTCGATCTCAAGCGTCAGGTTTTCGCCCGGCTGCGCGGACCGTTTTTCGCTGACCGCTTCGAGGTGCAAACCGATACAGGCCGCGATGACGGCGTCGACTTCAGTCAACTTTTCGACGGCCCACGAACCATCACCGAGCGAGCGCAGGCTTTTGCGCACCTCGAGTAACGCGGGCACGGAAGCGGAAGGCTGGGTCGCGTCGTAATTCTTGAGGATTTGCTGAATTTTCCCACCGAGATCGGCCGCCTGCGGGACGCGTGCCCAGGTCGTGTCGACGCCTTCGAAAATGTCGCCGTTCCCCTCGATCGGTTCGCCATCGAGGAACCTAAAATATTCCTTCCGCTCGCCGCGCTCGATCTCGACCCCGAAGCCTTGGCTTTTGTGCATGCTGCGGCTGGCCGCGGCGATCTCGGGATAGGACATGCCAAGGAGCGGCTGATAACCGCCAGCTTCAAGAGGGATGAGGCCGGTCACGTCGATCGCTTCGTTGCGCGACTGGGCCCGAAAGGCCGCCCATGAATTCCAGAGCAAACGCTTCGGTTGCCACGGCTGAACGAACTTCAACTGCTCCGGAAAACGCTTCGGATCGGCGGCCGCGCGGAAAGCTTCCGCGGTCAGGATGGCGGACGCGGTGTGGTGGCCGTGCGTCTCCTTGTCGTCGGTCGGGAAACGCGTCACGACAATGTCCGGCCGGAATTTTCGAATCACCCAGACAGCGTCGGCGAGAACCTTGTCCCGATCCCAGATGCGCAATGTTTCCTCGGGCGACTTGGAGAACCCGAAATCGTTCGCGCGGGTAAAAAACTGCTGGCCATGATCGATCCGGCGCGCCGCGAGCAGCTCCTGCGTGCGGATGACGCCGAGCTGATCGCGCAACTCGGGCCCGATCAGGTTTTGCCCGCCATCGCCGCGCGTGAGCGAGAGGTAGGCGGTTTCGTA
>JBBSLW010000056.1:0-15254 GCA_038233495.1 Chthoniobacterales bacterium
GGTCAAGCGGCTGGCCGACCTGGGCTTCACCGTCCTGGCCACGTCGGGCACCGCGGCGGTGCTGCGCCGCAACGGCGTCGACGCCCAGGTCGTGCGCAAGCTCTCCGAGTACGCGGCAGACGACGTCCCGGTCTGCGTGATCGGCGGGGGCGACTCCGCGGCCGAGGAAGCGCTTTTCCTGACCCGGTTCGCCTCGAAAGTTTACCTGATCCATCGGCGCGATCAGTTGCGCGCCTCCAAGATCATGGCCGACCGCGTCCTGGCCTGCGACAAAATCGAGCCGATCTGGAACACCGTGATCACGAAATATATTCCGGACGAGAAAGGCGAGATGACCGCGGTCCAGTTGCGCAACCTCGAGACGAAGGAGGAAACAATTTTACCGATCGCCTGCGTCTTCGTCGCGATTGGGCACGATCCGAACACGAAAGCGTTTGCGGGCAAACTGGAAACGGACCCGGACGGCTACCTGATCGTCAGGCACCTAGCCGAGAGCAAACATCCCGGTGTTTTCATCGCGGGCGACGTGGCTGACCGCGTTTATCGCCAAGCCATCACCGCTGCCGGCTCGGGCTGCGCCGCGGCGATCGAAGCCGAGAAATATTTGAGCGGTCACTCCGCTTAGCCCTTGAGCGGCCGGCGACCGGCAATTCTTTGAAGCTTTGCGATCTCACGCAGTTTTACTCGCCGCTGAGCGGCGGGGTGAAGCGTTACGTGCATGAGAAGATTCGCTACATCCAGGGAGCGACGAGCGATGAGCACGTGCTTGTTATTCCCGGCGCGCGGACGGAGCGGATTGAGGCGGAACGCTCGCGGATTTACGCGATCTCTTCGCCGCTGCTCTCGCGCACCTCGCGTTATCGCGCGCTCCTCAACCTGCGCGCGATCGAGGAAATCCTGGAGCGCGAGAAACCGGACCTGATCGAGTCGGGCGACCCGTACCAGGTGGCCTGGAAAGCGATCGCCTCCGGAGCGGCGCTCCGGATTCCGGTCGTCGGCTTTTATCATTCGCATTTCCCGGAGGCCTATCTGCGGACCACTTCCCGTTTCCTCGGGCAGACCGCGACGGAGTTCGTGATGGACATGGCGAGGCGTTACGTCAGCCGGCTCTACAACGAATTCGAAGCCACCCTCGTGCCCTCCGCCCGGCTCGGTCAGCTCCTGAGCGACTGGGGCGTGGACAATGTCCATCCAGTCGATCTCGGGGTGGACACGGAGATTTTCCGGCCGGCGCCAGACGACGCGGCGACGACCCGCGAGTCGTTAGGCATCCCGGCCGGCCGCTGCCTGCTCCTTTACGTCGGCCGTCTGGCCCAGGAAAAAAATACGCGGACGCTCTTTGCCGCCTTTGCCGAGCTCGTTAGGCGCGAACCGGCGCGTTATCATCTCCTGGTGGTGGGCGACGGCCTGCAGCGCGGGGAATTGCGCGAGCTGCAGGAGCGCGCCGGAGCCGTGACCTGGCGGCATTACTGCACCGACTCCGCGGAGCTGGCGCAGCTTTATCGCGCGGCGGATTTGCTCGTCCATCCCGGCGT
Source organism: Chthoniobacterales bacterium (assembly GCA_038233495.1). GTDB lineage: Bacteria > Verrucomicrobiota > Verrucomicrobiia > Chthoniobacterales > UBA10450 > Palsa-1392. The sequence goes on from JBBSLW010000056.1 coordinate 1,536, forward strand.
GCAGGAAACGTTTGGCCTGACTGCGCTCGAGAGCCAGGCCTGCGGGACGCCCGTCATCGGGATTCGCGGCAGCTACATGGACCGGATCATTTTTGGCGGCCAACAACATTGGGCCTCGGCAAATTCCGCGGCGGCGCTGGCCGACGCGATCGCGTCGGCGGCCGGCGACGGGAACCGGAGCGTGGTTTTGGCCGCGGCGCAGGAGGTGAACGCGCACTACGCCTGGCCGGTGGTTTTCGAAAAATTGTTTCGTCTTTACGATGACGTGCGCGCCGGATTTCATTCGGGCTGAAGCGAAAAGCGGCGCCTGCTCGTCCTGTTGCCTTGCGGGAACCCGTTAGCACATTAACCTCCGAGCAGATGAAACCTGAACGGGCTTACACCATTCGCGCTCTCCGCGCCTCGGATCGCGAAGCGGTGCGCCGTCTCTGTTGCCAGACCGGTTTCCTCGGCACGCCGATCGATAAGGTTTACGAAGACCGCGAACTCTTTGCCGATTTCCTGACCACTTATTACACGGACCATGAGCCGGAGTCGTCGTTTGTCCTCGAGGTAGGCGGGGAGCTGAAAGGCTACCTGCTCGGCTGCCGCAAGCCGCTCCTCAACCAGCTCTATTCTTTCCAGCAAAACATCGTGCTTTTTTTGCGCTCGCTCCTGCGTTATCCGCGCTATAACGCCCCTTCGAAACGCTTCATCCGCTGGATGATGATGAACGGCTGGCGCGAAGTGCCCGCCGCCCCGAGCCGGACCCCGCATTTCCACATCAACCTCATGCCCGAAGCGCGCAAAATCTCCACGACCCGCGCGCTGATGAGCGCCTACCTCGGCTACCTCTATCGGTGCGGGGAGAAGCGCGTTTACGGGCAAATCGTGACCTTCGAAAGCCGGCGCGGGGAGAAGATGTTCGAGCGTTACGGCTTCCGGGTCATGAACCGGGCCGAGATCACGAAGTATCGCGCCTTCTATCCGGAATCGGTATACCTGAGCACGGTCATTAAGAATCTCGAGACGGCCGATCCGCTCTCCGCTTACTCGAGTTCCTCGGTCTGACGAACGCGCGCGGCCTTCGCGACTCCGCGCATTGTTCGCGGCAGGCGCGCCCGGACGTGGTCTAGTGATTTCATGCAGAAGAAGTTGTTCGCGGAACTGGGGCTCGCGCCCGAAATCTTGAAGGCGATCGAGCGCATGGGCTTCGAGGAGGCCTCGCCCATCCAGTCCGCAGCGATTCCGATTTTGCTGGAAGGGGGAGACGTCGTCGGGCAATCGCAAACCGGCTCGGGGAAGACGGCGGCGTTCGGGATTCCCGCGATTCAGGCCGTGGACCCAGGTCTGCGCGCGCCCCAGGTGTTGATCCTTTGCCCTACCCGGGAACTGGCGGTGCAGGTGGCCGAGGAGATCGCGAAGCTCGCCTTTTTCAAACGCGGCGTGCGCGAGCTGCCGATCTACGGCGGCCAATCCTACGAGCGGCAGTTTCGCGGGCTCAGCGCCGGCGCGCAGATCATCATCGGCACTCCCGGCCGGGTGATGGATCACATCGAGCGCAAAAGTCTGAAACTCGATCAGATCAAAATGGTGATCCTCGATGAAGCCGACCGCATGCTCGACATGGGCTTTGTCGACGACATCAAGGTCATCTTGCGCGAGACGCCTCACGAACGGCAGACTGTCTTTTTTTCCGCTACGATCCCGCGCCCGATCCAGGAGTTGATCAAAAGATTCACCCGTAACCCGGTCAACGTGCGGATGGAAACGCAGGCCCTGACCGTGCCTGCGATCGAGCAGATTTACTACGAAGTCGATCGGCGCTCGAAGCTGGAGGTGCTCTGTCGCCTGATCGACCTCGAGGACGTGAAGCTCGCAATTATTTTTTGCGCGACCAAAATGATGGTCGACGACCTGACCGAGCATCTCATCGCGCGCGGCTACAGCGCCGACAAGCTGCATGGCGACATGACGCAGGCGATGCGCGAACGCGTCATGGGGCGGTTTCGCAAGCGCGCGATCGAGATCTTGGTCGCGACCGACGTGGCGGCGCGCGGGCTCGACGTGGACGATATCGAGGTCGTCTTCAATTACGACCTGCCGCACGACGGCGAAGATTACGTGCATCGGATCGGCCGCACCGGGCGCGCCGGGAAAGGCGGCAAAGCGGTCACATTCGTCGCCGGGCGCGAAATTTATCGGCTGGAAAACATCCAGCGCTTCACGAAAAGCCGGATCCGGCGCGAGAAGATTCCGTCGGCCGAAGAGGTGGAAGGGAAACGCGCGAGCGCTTTTGCCGAAGCGTTGCGCGAGACACTGGCGAAGGGAGAATACAAACGCCACGACGAGATGCTCGATCGGCTCCTCGGGCAGGATTATTCGCCTACCGACATCGCCTCGGCGCTCATCCACTTGTTAGGCGAAGAGAAAACGCGCACCGGGCAGGCGATCCCGGAAGATCGCCACGGCGCCGGACCGCATCGGCCCGATCCCGGCGCGCGGGAGCGGCGCGAGCGCAGCCGCGACGACTACGAACGGCCGCAGCGCGCGCCTCGGTCCCGGCCTTTTGAACCGCGCGGTCCGCAGGAGGAGGCCGGCACCGTCTCACACGAAGCGGGCATGGTCCGGCTCGCCTTCAATGTCGGGCGCGCGCATGCCGTGCAGCCGGGCGATTTCGTCGGGGTGATCGCCGGCGTGACCGCCATCCCGAAAGGAGAAATCGGCGCGATCCATCTCCAGGCGACCAAGACGCTAGTCGACGTCGCCGAACCGCGAGTCGAGCTGGTCCTGAAGAAACTGAACGGCATCCAATTCAAGGGCCGCAAGCTCGCGGTCCGGGTCGCAGGCCAGAAGCGACGGGCCGCGATGGTCTGGACAGCGGCGAAATAGACGCTAAGAAACAATTCGTCAGCAAGGCCGGCATAGCTCAGTTGGTAGAGCAGCTGATTTGTAATCAGCAGGTCATCGGTTCGAACCCGATTGCCGGCTCCCGACAGACTCCGCGCGAAGCGCGTCGCGCAGACCGGAGACGCGGGTCACCCGACGGGTGATGGCCGCCCTTAAGACTAGCTCAGTGGCCCAAACTTCGACTTGATCCCGGGCGCGAGTGAGCGCGGTGTAAAGAAGCTCACGGGTCAGAAGCGGGCTATCGGATTCAGGGAGCAGGAGCAGGATTTCGCTGAACTCCGAGCCCTGGCTTTTGTGTACCGTCATTGCGAAAGCGGTCTCGTGCTGGGGCAGGCGCGAGGGGAGAAAGCGGCGCAGTCGCCCGTCCGCGGAGAGGAAAAATGCGCGCAGCTCACCGCCGCCTTGGGGATCGGGTAGGATGATGCCGCTGTCGCCATTGAAGAGCCCGAGATTGTAGTCGTTTTGCGTAACGGTGAGCGGCCGACCCCGATAAAAGGCGTGCTGTGGGGAAATCAGCCCGGCACCGGCGAGAATTTGTTCCACCACCTCATTCAGGTTCTCGACGCCGAAGGGCCCATGTCGCACCGCGCAGAGGATGCGAAAATGCTGCAACCGGTTGAGAGCTTCGAGCGGGTCGTTGGTTTCGAGACAGGGACGGAACGCCGCAATCACCTTTTCGCGCAGGGCCCCTGCTAGTTTGGTCGCGGACGGGAGCGAGCGCCATTGCGTTTCAAGAGCGGCCTCGTCCTGCAGCGCGGCGATGGTCGCATCCGCATCGCCCGCGTTGACCGCGTTGCTAACGCGAAAAATCCCGCCGGATTCAGCGAAACGGTAGTTTTGTCGCAACTCCACCACCGCCCCGTAGAGCGGCTCGCCTGGGGCGGCGTTTTCCGCGGCGGCGCAAACGTCGGCGAGGACGCTGCCGGCTTCCACGGAAGCAAGCTGGTCGCGGTCACCGAGGAGGATCAAGCGCGCGTCGGGCCGGACCGCCGCGACGAGTTTCGCCATGAGCGCGAGATCGACCATCGACGCTTCGTCGACAATGACCACGTCGGTGGTCAGCGGGTGCTCCGCATCGAAGCGGAAAGAGGGGGAGCCGGGGAGATAACCAAGCAATCGATGGATCGTGGTCGCCTCGAGATTCTGCCGCACGGCGCGGACCGATTCCGTGAGGCGAGCGGCTGCTTTCCCGGTGGGCGCGGCGAGCGCGATGCGCAGGCCGGCGCCATCCGGTTGCGCGAGCAAACGGGTGAGGATCTTCATCACCGTCCAGGTCTTGCCCGTCCCGGGACCGCCCGTAATGACGGTGAACCTGTTCGTCACCGCGCGGGCGGCGGCGGCCTCCTGCGGGTCGGATTCTTCGCCTAACGAACTGGCTTGGGCCGCCTCCGTGCGTTGAAGGATGGCCGCGGCCAGTTGCTGCTCGTATTCCCAATAGCGGCGCAGATAGAGCCGGTCCTTCTGGTCGAGGATGAGCGGCGTGAAATCGCCCGGCTCTCCGACGACGCTGCTGGCGCGCAATTTTTTCCGCAGGCTGGCCACGCTCCGCGCTGTGGTGGCACTGGCGATTTCGCCCAGGGTGATGCAAACGTGACCGTGCGCCCGCGCGCGGCTGGCGCACATCGCGACGAGGCGCGCTTCCGCGGTCGCCCCGCCTGCGAGCCGTTGCAGAAAATCCCCGAACTGCCGGTCGAGCGCGCTGAATTTTGGTTCCTCGTTCATGCCGCGAAAATGTCGCTCAGCTTTTCCACAAACTCGCGGCTCGGTCGCTCGAAGTGGACGCCGTTTTCCGGCCGCGCGGGTTCGAGTCCGCGCAGGAAAATGTAAAACGCGCCGCCGAAATGCCGGTCGAAATCGTAATCGGCCAGGCGCAGCCGCAGGTAGCGATGAAGAGCCACGCTATAGATGCATAGCTGCAGGGTGTAGAAATTCCGCTGCATCTCCGCCGCGACGGCGGCGGGGCGGTAGGAAGCGGTTGTCGGTCCGAGCCAGTTCGACTTCCAATCGACGATATAAAAACGCCCGCCGTGTTCGAAGATGAGGTCGATGAAGCCGATCATGAAACCATTCACGAGCTGGAACTGGAGGCGCTCGAGCGGCAGCGGCGTGGCCGCGAGCTGGAAGGCTTCCGCCAGCTTCGCGATCGTCAGGCCGTGGAGCGGGAAGGAAAATTCCAGTTCCGCGATTCGGGACTCGTTAGGCACATCGCGCAGCTGGAAGCGGTCCGTCCCGGCCGCCAGCGGGAGCGCGACGAGCTTGCGGATCTGCTCGAGCACGACCTCGTCGAACCCCTCGATCGAGTAAGGGCGCAGGCGGCGCTCAATGATTTCCGGGGCTCCGGTGAGGTCGGCGAAATTCACCCGCTCGAGGATCTCGTGCAGGCAGGTGCCGGCCTGCGTCCCCCGCCGGAAAGCGTGGATTCCCTTCACCTCCGCCACTTCTTCCACCGCCGGCTCGACCAGCGGACCTTCGTCGAGCGGGTCCGTTTCGCGGCCGCTCACCAGCCGGGTGAAACTGGCGACACCCCAGGTGCGGTCGATCGCTCCGTTGAACTGGCGCGCCTTCAGGGCTGCCGCCGTCGTTTCGTCTGGCGGCTGCCACTTTCGCTCGGTCGACTGTGGCACCGGCGCCGCCGCGATGGCGGCACTGGCCGCAACCTCCGCGGGCAGCTCTGCGCCGTTGCCGAGGAGATACGCCGGCGCCGATTTATCATCCTTCTCCTTCGGCTGTCGGATTATCGTACAACGATGTTTCGCGCGTGTCAGCGCGACGTAGAACTGCCGCAAATACTCCGCGAGCGCTTCTTCTTCCCGGCGCTCCTTGTGCGCGTCGCGATCAGCCAGATCAAGGGTGAGTCGATCTTCGGCCGCGGGGTCGTGAAAGGTCGGCCGCAGTCTCCCCGTCCACGAAACAAAGGGACAAAAAACAACGTCGAACTCGAGCCCTTTGCTCTTGTGCACGGTGAGGATGCGGACCGCTTTCTCGTCGCTTTCGAGCCGGAGCTCGTGCTCCTCGCGCTCGGCAAAACTTTTGCCCTCCATCTGCAGGGCGAGCCACTTCAGGAGACCATTCATCCCGAGCTGCTGCTCGACGCAGGCGGCATGGAGCAACTCCGCGAGATGAAGGAAGTTCGTTAGGCGCCGCTCGCCGTCGGGGAGGCGGAGCAGACGTCGCCGGACTCCGTGCACCGCGGCGAGTTGCCGCAGCATTTGGGTGAAACCCTTGTCGCGCCAGATCTGGTGATGCGTTTGAAACCGCAGCGTCTCCGTTTCCCAGGCCTGCTCATCGCGGGTAAAGCGCTCGAGGTCGTTCCCGGTCTGCCCGAGCGCGTCGGTGCAAAGGGCGGCCCGAATGAATTTCTCATACCCGGGCTGCGCCACCGCAGAGAGAATGTCGCGCAGCTCGCCCGCTTCGTGCGTGGCGAAAACATTCGCGCTGTTGTAGAGCACGCTCGGCACGCGCCGCTCGCGAAGCGCGGTCTGCACCTGCGCCGCCGCGCTGTTCGTGCTCGTGAGCACGGCGAGATGGCGCGGCTCGAGTGTCGCGTCGCCGATGGTCACGTCGCTCTCGAGCAGCCTGACGATCTCGGAAGCGACGATCGCCGGCAGGTCGTCGCCCTGTTTCGCGGTCCAAAGCTGGAAAGGCGGCTCCTTTTTTCCACCGGCCCGCAGAAGCTTCTCGTCCGCCTTCCCGCTCGGAGAGACGCGATCGAATTCGATCGCGTCGAGGAGGAACGGCTGCGGCCGATCGAAGAGGGTGTTTACTGCCTCAACGAGGCGGCTCTCCGAACGCCAATTCTTCGTTAGGGTGAATTTCCGCTCCGTCTCGGTCGCTGCTTTCATGTAGGTGAAAACGTCGGCGCCGCGGAAAGCGTAGATCGCCTGCTTCGGATCGCCGATGAAAGCAACCGGCGCGCTGCTGCCTGCGTAAATCCGCGAGAAAATCGCGTATTGCACCGGATCGGTATCCTGAAATTCGTCGATCAACGCGGCCTGATATTTCTCGCGGATCGAGCGCGCGAGTTCGGCGCCACCGGGCGCGGCGAGCGCTTCGTCGAGCCGCGTGAGCAGGTCGTCGAAGGAAAGAACATTTTGTTGCAGCTTCCGCTCGAGCAGTTGCGCGCGGGCGTAGGCGAAAAACTCCGCCTGGAGCGCGACCGCGAATTCGACGTCGAGTTCGAGCAGTGCTTCGGAAAGGTCGAAGATGCGGCGTTCGGGTTTCTCGTAGCGCACGAGGATGGCCTCGTGCACCGAGCGCCGCGCCAATTTTTCGAAGCAGCTCAGCTGCTCGGCCGCGCCGCCCTCCGCGCTCAGGCAGGCGGCAAAATCATCGAGCAATCGGCTCATGCGCTCCGCGTCGGCGTGGACGCGGTTGCGCTTGGCCCAGGCGTTCTCGGCGAAAAATTGCCGCACGCTCTTCTCTTCTTTTTTCCAGGCGGCGCGCAACTGCTTGATGAGATTCTGCAATTCCGCCGCGATTTCGCCTAAAGAACGCGTCGTTTCCGGGAGCACCCGCAGGTTCGGATTGCGCGTCAGCTCTTCTAGCTGCTCGGATAACTTCTCGGGCGTGACCTTGTTCTTGAGCGCGAGGAGCGCGGCGAAACGCTCACCCTGATAGAAATGAATGCGCCAGAAATCGTGGACGATTTCGCGCAGCAGCTCCGACTGGTTGGTCACCAGTTCCGCGTCGAAGAGCGTCCCGCTCTCGAACGCGCGCTCCGCAAGCACACGCTGACAAAAGCCGTGGATGGTGAAGATCGGCGCCTCGTCGAAATTCACGAGCGCGGCTTCGAGCCGCGCGACCGCGCCGTGATCGCGGCCGTGTTCTTCGAGCAGGGCCGCGAGCAACTTGTCTTCTCCTTCCAACGGGCCGTCACGAAACGCGGCGACCGCGTCCCGTAACAATTTGCGGATGCGCCCGCGCAATTCCGCGGTCGCGAGCTCGGTAAAAGTCGTGACGAGGATCCGATCGATCGTCAGCTCCGGTCGTTCGAGGAGCAGGCGCACGACAAGGCCGGAAATCGTGAAGGTCTTACCGGTGCCGGCGCTGGCCTCGATCAGCATTGTGCCCGCGCCGATTTTAGTGCTCGGCAAATCAAATGGCTCCCGGCGTGGCATCAGCTCATGCCTTTCAAAATCGGGATGAAGATGGCGCGGGCGAGCTCCTCAAATTCGGGCGTGAGCGGTTCGGCCACGTTGCGGAAAACGAGGCGAAAATGTTGATCGTCCGCTTCCGGTTTTTCACCCCTGTCGGGCTCCCAGCGGTCGGGCGAACGGCGCCATTTCGCCTGCGCTTTCTTGAGCGGCGACGGTCTGCCTTTTGGATGCAGGGTCTGCTCGACATACGCGAGCGCGCTGCGCGGAAAAAACGGTAGCGCCTCGCGCAGTCCGCGCGCGTAGAGCTGGAGCAACGTGCGCAGGTGCTCCCGCGCTTTTTCCGAGTCTACCTTCGCAAAGGAGTTGAGGACCGAGCCACCTTCCTTATCCGCTGTGAGGAGGACCGAATCGGTCTCCTGCTCTGAGTTCGCGATCAAGTGATAGATCCACGCCGTCAGGAGATCCTTCGGTTTCCGGATCGTTAAGCGGTAATGAACGAGGTGGCCATCGTGCAGTTGATCGAGCCGGGCGCTCAGGCGGAAATCGTCGACTTCCAGCCGAACGTCACGCGGCTCCGCCGAACCGGCCCCGAGATGTTGCCTAACGAACTCGCTGAAGTCCTCAGCGGAATCAATCAATTGCCGCACACGGGCGTCGCCCGCGTGACCGGGCGGCAACTCGCCGCTCGCGCGCAACACGGGGAGGAGCGGCGCGAGCGCTTCACCGCGCAAAGCGCGCGTGAGCAGGTCCTGGCGCAGTTTGTATTTCGCGAGCGAATCGATCTCGACCGGCTCGAAGTCTTCGAGGATTCCGCGCACCCGCGGCAACCGCAGCCCGAGCCGTTGCTCGACGAGAAACTTGGCGGGATTGCTAAAAAAATTGATCAGCGTTGCCGCGTCGAGCTCGCGCCATTCCCCTTCCGGTTCGCTCAGCGGTTCGGTCAGGAAAGGTGACGGACTGACGCGCTCGCCCGCGGCCACGGCACTCGCCACGCAGTTCTCCTGCGAGTAACTAAAAAGTCCGCTCGCCGGCCGGAAATAATCGGCGTTGAAGGGCTGAAGACGATGTTGCCTAACGAGTGCGGCCGCCTCCGGGAGCGTGAAACTTCCCTGCAAGTAATCGAGCAGCTCGCTCACGAGCACACTCGGCGGGATCGGGCTGTTATCGCGGATCGATTGACCGACGTAGCTGACGTAGAGGACCTCGCGGGCCGAGAGCAGCGCTTCGAGAAAAAGATAGCGGTCGTCATCGCGGGTCGAGCGATCGCCGGGGCGCGGATGTTGCGCGATCAAATCGAACCCGGGCGCACGGGTGTGGCGCGGGTAGGCGGTGTCGTTCATCCCGACGAGGCAGACGACGCGAAACGGGACCGTCCGCATCGGCTTGAGCGCGCAAAACGTGACCCTGCCCACAAGGAACCCCGAGCCGCTCTCGTTGCCGGCGAGCACCTGCGCGAGGTGCGCGAGGAGAACGTCGAGCGGGACCGAATCGTCGAATCCGGAGAGCGCGGCAGTCTCGCCTAACGAGTCGAGAACGCGGCGCAGTTGATGCAGCTCCGGCTCGCGCTCCTCCTCGGCGTTGAAGAAACGGGCGGCAACCTGGCGAAGCGTCTCCTGCCATTCACGGAGCGGACGTGGCCGTGCGAGCTCGCTGGCGGTGGCGAAGAGCGCTTCACTAAACTCGACGAAACGCCCGAGCGTTTCCGCGAGGCTGCCCTCGATCTGGTCGTAGGCGAGAATGCCTGCGAAGAGACGCTCCCCGCGGGCCGGCGCGGCGTAGCCGAGCAGTAAACGATCGAGCCCCGCGCGCCAACTGTTCTCGCCAAAGGCGGGCAGCCCGAGCGCGGCGCGTTGCTCCGCATCGATGCCCCAGCAAATGCCGGTTTGCTCGATCCAGGTGCGGATAATTTCGAGATCGGAATCGGCCAGCTCGAAACGCCGCTGGAGCGCGGCCGATTCGAGAATCCCAACCACGCTGCTGGCGGTGAACCGGCTCCCGGCGCTCTCGACGATGCGCAGGAACGTGTCGATGACGCCGTTCTCCGCGCGCACCCCGCGATCGGCGATGCTGAAGGGAATCCGCCGCGGCTCCGGCGCGGTCGCGAAGACGGCCTCGATGAAAGGCGCATAAACGCTTATGTCCGGCGCCATCACCACGACGTCGTGCGGCTTGAGATCCGGCCGTTCGGCGAAGAGCGCGAGCAATTGATCGTGCAGCACGTCCATCTCGCGCATCGGGCTGTGGCAGGAATGAAACTGCAGTGAATGATCGTCAGGCGCAACCCCGCGCTGCGGCGTGCCCGTGGGATCGTGCAGCTCGAAAATATCGCGCTGAATTTGCCCGAGGACGCTGTCGTTAGGCGGCGCGGCGAAGTCTTCGTGTTCCTTCGTTGGATTCAGCTCGGTCACGTTCTCGAGAAATTGCCGGCCGAGTTTGCCGAGGGAAGCGAGGAGCGGATTCCCGCGCGTGAACTGGAGATCGAGCTGCGCGCTCGCGGGCGCCTTGCGCCGGGCGCGCGATTCCTCGCGGGCGGAGCGGATATCGCTCCACCATTCCGGGGTCGGCCGCATGGCGAAGAGATGAACCGCGGTCGCGCCCGCCAGTTCCTGGAGGAATTGAAGATAGAACGACGGCAGAGTGGAGATGGCGAAGAGCGAGACCCGTTCCGGCAACGGCGCCGCCCCCCGGCCTAACGAGGAGCTAAACTCCAGGGCCAGCGCCGGCGGATGGAGCCCGGGCGCGGAGCCGACCAGTTCCCGCCAGAGGATGGCCTGCCAGTGTTTCCCGGCGCCGCGTTCCCAATCGAGAACGAGGCGCGGCCGGAAGGCGAGATACTGATCGAACGAGCCGGCGATCTTGCCCGCGAGCTGGAAAAGGCGGAGCTCGGGCCGCGCTTTCTCGAGATAACGCTGCAGCTCCGCAAACTCGCGCCGGCCGGCCAGCGCCGGGAGCAGGTGCATGATCCGCCAGGTGAGATTTTCGCGCGCATAGAAGCGGGCGGCCACCCGGCCGGGGAGGGCCGCGTCCATCAGGCCGGCGACGAATTTTTGTGGGAAGAGGAACGAGATGTTGGCGCAAATCCCGTGGCGGCTGGCGAGCTGCTGAGTCAGCCAGCGTTCCAGGCCGAGGCTCGGCACTACCACCGCCTCGGCCGCAAACGGGTCCTGCAAGGGATGGCGCAGGAGGAGCGCGAGGGCATCGGCGAGCTGCTCGAGACGATTGCTGGTGTGGAGATGAAGGCCCGCCTTTTCGATCACGTCCGGGACCATATCACAACACGTCGGACAAAGGGTGTCCCACAAAAACACTTTTTCGCGACGTTAGGCGGATTGCACTTGAGCCGCGGCTCTTCCCGTCGTTATCTGTCGGACATGGTACGTCCAATCGTCTTGGAAGAGAAGCCGGCCCGGAAAATCAAGCGGGTGGCCGCGGAGCAATTTTCGCGGCCGCCGCTCGCGCGCATGATGCAACTGCACGCCCAGCTCCAGGCGCGCAAATTTCCGAACTGCCGGAAGCTGGCGAGCGAGCTGGAAGTCTCGGCCAAGACGATCCAGCGCGACATCGAGTTCATGCGCGACCGGCTCGGGCTGCCGATCGAGTACGACCAGCTGCATTTCGGTTTCGTCTACACCGAGCCGGTCACCAGTTTCCCGAGCATCCAGGTTTCCGAGGGAGAAATCGTGGCGCTCTTTGTCGCGCAGAAGGCGCTGCAACAATATCGCGGGACACCGTTCGAGGAGCCGTTGCGCGCGGCTTTTCGCAAGATCGGCCACGGCCTGAAAGACCGAATCACCTTCAGCTGGAGCGACCTCGATGCCGCCATCTCGTTCCGCAGCGCCGGGCAAAGCCTGGCTGATCTCGAAGTCTTCGAGGTGCTAAGCCACGCCGTCCTCGAATCGGCCGAGCTCGAATTTCGCTATAAAAAATTACGCGGGAGCGCGGTCGAGACGCGGCGGGTGCGGCCTTATCATCTCGGTTGCGTCGATAACCAGTGGTACCTTTTCGGCTTCGATCTGGAGCGGAAACAACTGCGCACTTTTGCCCTGCCGCGGATCCGCGAGCCGCGCCGAACCGGGCCGCGTTTCCGGCGGCCGGCGAACTTCTCGATCGGAAAATTCCTCGATTCGAGCTTCGGGATTTTCCAGGGTAGCGGGCGCACCCTGGTGCGGGTGCGTTTCCAGCCTTTCGCCGCGCAGCTCGTGCGCGAGCGGATGTGGCACCATTCTCAGCAGATCAAGGAACTGCGCGATGGCGGGCTCGAGCTGGAATTGCAACTCGGCAGCCTGGAAGAGATCGAGCGCTGGATCCTAAGCTGGGGCGACCAGGCCGAAGTGCTCGCGCCGGTCAAGTTGCGCCAGCGCCTGGCCGAGGTCGGGCGCAAGTTCGTGGTCGATTACGGGACGAAATAATTTTTCCCTCCCGGACCACGGATGTCCGACCCGCTCCTGTAGGATGCGGGAATGAAAAACAATTATTCCGAAATCGCCTTTGTTCTCGACCGCTCCGGCTCGATGGAAAGCTGCCGCGACGCGGCCCTCGCCGGGTTCAACTCCTTCCTCGCCGAGCAACAGAAAGTCACCGGCCTGGCCAAGCTCACGCTCGTCCTATTCGACGACGAATACTTGCTCCCGATCAACGCGCTGCCGGTCGCGGAAATCCTGCCGCTCAATGACGACAGCTACGTGCCGCGCGGCAGCACCGCCCTGCTCGACGCGATCGGGCGCACCGTAGCCGAGCTCGGTGCGCGGCTCGCGGCCTTGCCAGAACGGGATCGCCCGAGCCAGGTGATCGTCGCGATCCTGACCGATGGCGCAGAGAATTCCTCCCAAACCTACACGTGGCGCGAAATCGCCCGTGTCATCAAAGAGCAGACCGAGCAGTATCGGTGGACGTTTCTGTTCCTCGGTGCGAACCAGGATGCGATCGCGACCGCGGCGCAGATGAACATCGCGGCGGCCAACGCCGCGACCTACGTCGCCGATACTGTCGGGATGCGAGCCTCCTCCCGTTCGCTCGGGCGCAAGATCCAGTCCCTGCGCCGGGTGCAGGAAGGCAACGCCAGCGTCCAGGAAACCCTCGACGCCGCCGCGCCGATGTCCGATCTCCTCGCGGAAGAAGAGAGCAAAGAACGCTCCTGACTAAAGAGCAGCGGCGAATCCGATTTTTCTTCGCCCACAATCGGGGACGCGAGGTAGGTTCGGCAAAGGCAACCTGCCGAAACCCGTGTCTGAAGACGAAATTCGCATTGAAGAACTGGAACTGATGGCCCGGGTGGGCGTGCCCGACGAGGAGCGCGCCCAGCCCCAGCGACTCGTCGTTAGTCTCACCCTCCAGCCGCAGGCTTCTTTCGCGGAGCTCGGCGACGACCTCGGGCGGACGATCGATTACGCGCGGGTTTGCGAGGAACTGAAACGCTTCGTCTCCGGCCGGCGCGACAAGTTGATCGAGACCCTGGCGCATGAGATGGCGACCCATCTTTTGCGCACCTTTGCCCTCAGCCGAGTGGATTTGGAGCTCCGGAAATTCATCCTGCCCGAAACGCGCTTCGTGGCCGCGCGGGTGAGTCGCGTGGCGCAGTGACGATTCGCTTTTCGCGACGCCATCCATAACTTCCCCGCGTGCAAAAGAGCAACCTCGTGCGCGACCGCGACGGCTGGGAAACCGTGGCCAGCGAAAAGCATTTCGCGACGCCCCATCTCGCCGTCGCGACCGACACGGTGCGCACGCCTAACGA
>JBBSLW010000057.1:0-15153 GCA_038233495.1 Chthoniobacterales bacterium
CTCGGAGGTGTTAAAGAGAATCTCAATCGGCGGAATGCTGCGGCCCTCGGGGAAGCCGGCCTCGGCGAGAGCGCGCCGCGCCGCTTCGGGATCATAGGGAAAGACCGTCGCGCAGGTATAGCCGGCGGTGTCGGGCGGGGTGAAAGCGAAAGCTGGAAGCTGGGCGCCGCGAGTGACGTGATCGACGATGCTCTGCCGATCGATCGCGAGGCCAAGCGCGCGCCTAACGAGCCGCGAATCCAAGATTGGTTTCGTCACGTTGACCCGAAAAAAATAGGTACCGAGATACGGGTCGATGCGCAAAAGCTCCGGTTGCTCGCGCCGGTAGCGATCGATCCGGTTGATCGGAACGGTGTCGGTGATGTGCAACTGGCCGGAGCGAAAGGCGCGTTCCTCGACGTTGTTGCTGTCGATGGTGTGAAAGACGATGCCGTTGAGCCGGACGCGGGCGGCGTCCCAGTAGGTGGCGCTTTTTTTCACCTTGATGTCCTGGTTGAGGCGCCACTCTTCGAGTGTGAACGGACCGTTGCCGACGAAGCGGCCGGGCTTGGTCCAGTAGCTGCCGCGTTCGTAGAGCGGGCCGTATTTTTTCACGGTCGGGATGTGGACCGGGAACCAGGCGTCGTAGTTGAGGAGGGAAAGGAAGTAGGGCGTCGGGTTCGTGAGGGAGATTTCCAGGGTGCGGTCGTCGAGCGCGCGGAAACCGACCTGCGCGAAATCGGTCAACTGGCCCTTGTTAAAGGCCTCGGCGTTGCGCACCGCGTAGAGCATGTAGGCGCCGTCGGAGCCGAGGCCGGGGGAGAGGATGCGATGGTAGCTCTCGACGAAATCGCGCGCCGTGACCGGGTCGCCATTCGACCACTTCGCGTTGGCCCGGAGATGGAAGGTGTAGGTTTTGCCGTCGGGAGAAATGTCCCAGCGTTCGGCCACGCCGGGGACGGGATGGAGATCGTGCGGATCTTCCGAGACGAGGCCCTCGAGGAGGGCGGAGATGACGTTGTATTCGCCGACGCCGTTGACGAGTTGCGGGTCGAGATCCTGCACTTCCTGGCCGTTGCCTTTGTGGAGGATTTGTTCGCGATTGCCTTTCTCGACGTTGGTCTCGGGGCGATGGCAGCTCGTTAGGAAGATGAGCGCACAGACGAGGAATGCGCGCAAAAAGAATTCCGGGGAGCACGGGCTGCCAGCCCGTTGGCCGGTGCAGCCTGCACCGACGGACTTTATGAAGCGGCGCCTAGCTAAGAGGTGCCGCGAACGGTCCGCAGTAAAAGTTCGCGAAGGCAGGATGCCTTCGCCAACGGGCTGACAGCCCGTGCTCCCCAGAGGGGAAACTTGCCGCGCGGTGCGCACTCAGGATTGCGGCGGTTTCGGGGGCGCGGCGCCGGTGTCGCTCTCTTTCGACGGGCCGCCTTTCGCTTTGCCTTCGTCGCCGATCCCGAGCGTTTTCAAGTAGGGCTGGATGGAACGGTCGCGGCCCAGGAAATTGTGGATCGAAACGTCGATGTCGCGCGAGCCGCCCGGCGCGTAGATTTCTTTGCGCAGCTTCATCCCGACCGTCTTGTCGAGGAATCCGTCGGGCGCTTTCTCGAAAACCGTCGCCATGTCGGCCGCGATCGCGTCCGCCCAGGCGTAGCCGTAATAGCCTGCGTCGTAGCCGGCGAGATGACCGAAGTAGGCGACAAAAGCCGTGTCGGGATCGATCGGGAGAAAATCTTTCACGAAGACCGGATTCGACATCGCGACGCTGTCGTAGGGCGCTTCGGCGGGATGGACGTCGTGCAGGGTGAGATCGATGTCGGCGAACGAAAATTGCCGGAGATAATAAACGCCGACGGTAGCAAGCTTCGCTTCCTTCATTTTCTCGATCATCTCCGCCGGGATTTTCTTCGAGGGATCGCGATAATCGGCCGCGAAAGTATCGAGCACCTTCTTGTTCCAAACCCAGTTTTGCAGCATCTGCGAAGGCGCCTCGACGAAATCCGCCGGCACACTCGTGCCGGAGAAGCGGACAAATTTCGCGTTCGTCACGATGGTGTGGAGGGCGTGCCCAAATTCGTGGAAGAGCGTCTCAACGTCCTGGTGATTGAGGAGCGAAGGCTTGTCCTTCGCCGGCGGCGGAAAGTTGCAGATGAGCGCGACGGTCGGGCGCTGATATTTTCCGTCCGGCAATAGTTTCCCGGGGATAATCGGGAACTGCGCGAAGTGATTGAACTTCCCGTCGCGCGGGAACATGTCGAGATAGAACATCCCGAGCGGATCGCCGCTGGCCGCGTCTGTCACCATGTAGAGCTGGAGATCGTCGACCCATTTTTCGGGCGCGAGGATCTTGGTAAACTTCAGGCCGAAGATGCTCTGATAGATGTTGAACATGCCATCGAGCGTGCGCTGGAAGGGGAAGTAAACCCGCAGCGCCTCGGTATCGACCGTGTATTTCTCCTTCTTGAGCTGATTCTGGAAATAACGCCAATCCCACATGTTGATCTGCGCGTTCGGGTCCTTCGTTTCCGCAACCTTGAGCTTGCGCAGCTCCGCCACTTCCGCGTCGAACTTCGGTTGGATCCCGGCCACGAGATCGTTGATGAAGGTCTTGGCCGCCGCGCCGCTCTTCGCCATTTTGATTTCGGTCTGGAAATCGTCCCACGATTTGTAGTCGAGCTTGAGCGCGATCTGGTTGCGGTGGGCCAGCATATCGTTGAGCACCGGCACGTTTTTCTCGCGCGCAAGATTGAAACGGACCTGGTAAAGATGCTTGCGCGTTTCCTCTTTCTTGGCTGATTCCTCGACCGTGTTGTAGTGGAAAGTGACGTTGGCGAGGACGGTGTAGGAATCGTCGCCCGTCTTCACGCCCGGGGAATCGAGAATGCTTTCGGGCACGCCTTCCAGCTCGGCTTTCGTGAAAACGACCGGCGCTTTTACGGCCACGATGTTGGCCTGAAAATCCGTCTCCAGCTTGGCCAGTTCCTTGCGCAGCTTCTCCACTTCGGCCCGCTTCTCCGGCGGGAGCGCGAGGCCGGCCCGGCGATAATCGCGGAGCGCGTATTCGAGCAGGAGCGCATCTTCGCCTTCAAGTTTCGGCTTCGTATCGGCGAACGCTTTCACCGCCTTGTAAACGTCCTCGCGATAATCGACCCCGACTGCCCAATCCTGAAAAACCTTGATCGCTTTTTCGGCCGCTTCGCGCATCGCGGCTTCCTGATTGGTCTGCTGAATGACGACGGTTTTGCTGGCTGCGATCTGCGCTTCGTTCTGGATGTTATCGAGCGCGCCAAGCGTGCTCGCGAAGGTGACTTTGCTCAGATCCTGTTTCCCGATGATGCTGAGCGCGGCGTCGGCCTTGGCGATCGCGGTGTTGACTTCCCCCTGCACTTCCACTGGCGTCTTCGGCCAGTCCGGAATGGTCAGGACGGCCTTGGCCTTATCCGCCGCGGTTTGGAAATCGGAGAGACTTTTGACATCATCGGCCCGGCCGGAAATGGCCAGGGCAGCGAACAGACTAACGAGCAAGAAGTGTTTCATAGGATGGTTGATGGCGCGCTCAACATTGTGTAGATGCGGGAGGCGGTAAAGCGGAAAGGCCCGCGAGCAGCACCGCCCATCGTCCTCGCCATGCAAGATTTTCTGGGAAAATTCCTCATCGCTTTCATTCCCATTTTCGTCGCGATCGACGCGGTCGGGATGGTGGCGATTTTCATCGGCCTGGGCGCGAACGTGGATACGAAACGCCGCCAGCAGGAGGCGCTCCTCGGGATTGGGACCGCGCTCGCCATCTCGGTCGGGTTCATGTTTCTCGGGAAACTGATTTTCTCCGCGCTCGGGATCACGGTGGCGGATTTTCAGGTGGCGGGCGGGCTCATTCTGCTCGCGTTCGCCGTGCGCGACCTGCTCGAGGTCGGGGGCGAGAGACGACCGACGACTGAAGCGTTCGGGATCGTCCCGCTCGGGATGCCGCTGATCGCCGGCCCGGCTTTGCTCACCGCGCTCCTCGTCTTGATCGACTCGGTGGGAACGGGCTACACGCTGCTCTCGTTGATCGTGAACCTGATCATCGTGGCGGTGGTTTTCCGTTACGCGGATCGCCTGACGAAGCTGATGGGCAAACAGGGAATCAACGGCGTTTCCAAACTCGTCTCGCTCCTCCTCGCCGCAATCGCAGTCAGCCTAATCCGGCGCGGCTGGCTCGGGCGGTAGGGAGTTCGTTAGGGAAGGACCGTCAGGGTCAGGTCGTTGCCGGTGCCGCCGGTGTAGCTGACTGCGAAGTTTTTGCCGTTGGAGCGTTTTCAGCCTTCGGTTCGACAACACACGGAGTTGCGTGCATCGCCGTTGACGGAATTCCCATCCAGATTGTGCGCTGCGATGCCGCACGATTCTGCTCTGGGTAGCGCGCCCGTCTCGCGTGTCCGCCATTCGGACGGACTCGTCGCTGAGGCGAGCTGGTTTCGGCGTTCACCGAAACAGGCTTTTTTGAAGTGGGCGAGTCCGGCGCGTGGTCCCTTTGGTCTGGAAAGCTCCTCGCGCGCTGTCGACGACCGCTACGCCGGCGACTCGCGCTCTCCAGACTCTCATTATGCTGGCAACCCGTCGGCTTCTGCCAAGACCGGGGACAGCGTCCCCGGCTACAATCCGACTCAGGGTAGCGCGGGCTTCCAGCCTGCGTGGATTGTTCGCGCAAGCTGAAAGCTCGCGCGACCCTTTCAGTCTTCGGG
This sequence comes from Chthoniobacterales bacterium, assembly GCA_038233495.1. Lineage (GTDB taxonomy): Bacteria > Verrucomicrobiota > Verrucomicrobiia > Chthoniobacterales > UBA10450 > Palsa-1392. The sequence continues at coordinate 4,704 of JBBSLW010000057.1, forward strand.
TTGTGTGCGCCACCTGCAGCGATGCCGCACGATTCTGCTCTGGGTAGCGCGCGTCTCGCGTGTCCGCCATTCGGACGGACTCGTCCTGAGGCGAGAGGTTTCGGCGTCTCACCGAAACAGGCTTTTTTTGAATTGGGCGTGTCCGGCGCGTGGTCCCTTTGGTCTGCAAAGCTCCTCCGCGCGCTGTCGACGACCGCTACGCCGGCGACTCGCGCTCTCTCCAGACTCTCATTATGCTGGCAACCGGTCGGCTTCAACCAGGCCCGGGGACAGCGTCCCCGGCTACACTCTTCCGAGTTTTAGAACAACCCGGTCCGCAGCATCACGAGGGTGCAGCCTTCCACAACTTCGATTCCGGCACTGCTGGCGGCGGCGGCGAGATCGTCGTTTTCCGCGCCGGGATTCATGATGATCCGTTGCGGTTTGGCGGCCAGGATTTCGTCGATCAAGGGCGTGGAACGCGCCGCGCCGAGGTAGAGGGTGACGGTGTGGACCGGCTCCGGAAGGGCGGCCAGGCTCGGGTAGCAGGGCATCCCCTCGATCTCTTCGAAGCCCGGGTTCACCGGGATCGGGCGGTAATCGAAGCTGGCGAGAAGGCGCACCGCCTGGTTGGAATAACGGTCCGGTTTCGGAGAGGCGCCGAGCACGGCGACGGATCTTTTCTCTTCAGGTATTAAAGCCATGGTGTCAGGATTTTGCCCGATTGATTGTCCCGTTGCTTCAAAAGCGGCTAACGGGCGGTTCCATTGACAGTCGTAACACGCTTGTTACTATCCCGCACTTATGAGATTTCCTCTGGCGCTCACGACGAAGATCGCCGCTTACATTGTTGGTAAGAGATTGAGCGGGACGAAAAAGTTCGCCACCGTCCTGCAGCTCGAGCCGCTGCACACCTGTAATCTTACGTGCACCGGTTGCGGTCGGATTCGTGAATATTCCACCAACCTGAAGGATTTGCTCCCGCTGGAGGATTGCCTGCAGGCCGCGGAGGAGTGCAACGCCCCGATGGTTTCCGTCTGCGGCGGCGAACCGCTCATCTACCCGCAGATCGAGGCGCTGGTGAAAGGTTTGCACGAGCAGGGCCGGATCATTTACATCTGCACCAACGCCATGTTCATGCGCAAAAAGATGCGCGAATGGATGGCCGCGGAATATCCGAAACGCGCCACCTTTGTCGAAGAAAAGATCACCGCGTTGATGGCGGCTGGTTTGCTGACGGAGAAAGACGCTACCGCGATCCAACAGGGACCGAAGGACCCGGCCAAGCCCGCTATCGGACCGAGCCGGTGGATGTATTGGAATGTCCACCTCGACGGGTTGGAGCGGACGCATGACTTGATCGTGGAGCGCGAAGGCGTCTTCAAGGAATGCATCCTCGCGATCAAGATGGCGAAGGAGCTCGGCTATCAGGTCGCGACCAACACCACGATCTACAAGGAAACCGACATGGAGGAGATCGAGCAGATGTTCGATTACTTGAGCGATCTCGGGGTCGACGGTCACACCATCTCGCCCGGCTACGAATACGACGCCGCGAAGAAGGATATGATCACTCGCTTGAATCTGAAGCCGGAGAATTTCTTTCTGACCCGCCAGATGACGATCGAGAAGTTCAAGAAGATCGAGCAGTGGATGAAGGATTACACCCTCTTCGGCACGCCGATCTATTTCGAATTCCTGGCCGGCAAACGCGACCTGACGTGCTCGGCCTGGGCCATCCCGACCCGCAATATTCGCGGCTGGAAAGGCCCGTGCTATCTGATGACGGACGCCCATTATTCCAGTTATCAGGAATTGCTCGACCAGGTGGAGTGGGAGAAATACGGCGTCGAGAACGGCGTCGTGAAAGACAGCCGTTGCGAGAATTGCATGGTGCATTGCGGCTACGAGCCGACCGCGAGCCTCGGGATCAACGCCCAGCGCGGGGACACCTGGAAAACCGTGCGCTTCAACTTTGGGTCGAAGCCGCAGCCAACCGGCAAGGGCAACGAGATCACGGCATACAACGGGGTGACTTCCGGCAACGGTCATCTCACCGGCAAAAAAGCCGAGCCGACCGCGCAGGCGTCGTGATCGCCAGACATGGGTAATCTCTCGGCCAACATCATCCCGCTGCGGCGGATCGCGAAGGAAGCGGCTCCACCCCTAACGACGAGCGAGGAGCTGGCCGAGGCGATCGGTCTCGCCCAGGGCAACCTCCTGCGCCAGCAAAAGCCCGACGGCCATTGGGTCGGCGAGCTAATGGTCGATAGCACGCTTTGCTCCGACTACGTGCTTTTCATGCACTGGCTCGGCGAGGTCGACGAGACGCTGCAGCGCCGCTGTACCAAGCACATCCTGAAACGCCAGCTCCCCGATGGCGGCTGGAATATTTTCTACGGCGGACCGAGCGAGATCAACGCCTGCATCAAGGCTTACTTCGCGCTCAAGCTGGCCGGGCACAGCCCGGACGCGCCCTTCATGCAGGAAGCCCGCGCCAACATCCTCCGGCTCGGCGGCATCCCGCGGATGAACACCTACAGCAAGCTTTACCTGGCATTGTTAGGGCAATTCCCCTGGAAATATCTGCCCGCCATCCCGGTCGAGATGGTGCTCCTCCCGAGCTGGTCCTTTTTCAACATCTACAAAATGTCGTCCTGGAGCCGGGCCATGCTCATCCCGCTCGCCATCATCAATCATTTCAAGCCGACCCGCGAGCTGCCCGAGGACAAGCAACTGCACGAGCTCTACCCGGTCGGGACCGAGCATAACGATTTCAGCCTGGCGCGGGATCAGCGCCTCCTCACCTGGCGCAACTTTTTCCTCCGGGCGGATCGCGTGCTCAAGGTCGTCGAACGCTGGCATAGCCGGCCGCTCCGGGAGCGCGCGCTCGAGGAAGCGGAACGCTGGATGGTCGAGCGCATCGGGGAGGGGAGTGACGGGCTGGCCGCGGTTTTCCCCGCGATGCTCAACTCGATCATCGCTCTGCGCGCCCTCGACTATCCGAAGGACCACCCGCTTTACCAAAAAGCGCTGAAGGATTTCTCCGGCCTCTTCGTGGATGACGCGGAGGATTTTCGCATCCAGCCCTGCCTCTCGCCGGTCTGGGACACCGCGATCAACATCATCGCGCTGGCCGAGTCCGGTTTCCCCGCGCAGCATCCCGCCCTGCAGCGGGCCGCGCAGTGGCTGGTCGACAAGGAAGTGCGGGCCCGTTGCGACTGGACGGTGAGCAATTCGCATCCGGAAGCGAGCGGCTGGGCCTTCGAGTACAACAACATTTATTATCCCGACACCGACGACACCGCCATGGTCCTGATGGCGCTGCGTCTCGTCCGGCCCAACGAGCAGGCGGAGCTGGCCGCAATTTTTCGGCGCGCACTCGACTGGCAGCTCAGTTTCCAATGTCACGACGGCGGCTGGGCGGCGTTCGACAAGGATGTGACCCGGCACTGGCTGGAAGACATGCCCTTTGCCGATCACAACGCGATCCTCGATCCTACCTGCAGCGATCTCACGGCCCGGACTTTGGAATTGCTGGGCTACATCGGCTACAACCCGGGTCGGCCGCTCGTCCGCAAGGCGGTTCGTTATCTGCGCGAGACGCAGGAGGACGACGGGTCCTGGTACGGCCGCTGGGGCGTGAACTACATTTATGGAACCTGGCAGGTGTTGCGCGGCTTGCGCGCGATCGGCGAGGACATGACCGAGGATTGGATCCTGCGCGGGCGCGACTGGATCGAGAGCTGCCAGAACGACGACGGCGGCTGGGGCGAGACCTGCGCTTCCTACGAGAACCCGGATCTGAAAGGCAAAGGCGCGAGCACCGCCTCACAAACCTCCTGGGCTTTGATGGGCCTTTGCGCGTGCGGCGATCTCGATCGCTCGAGCGTGCAACGCGGGCTGCGTTATCTCCTCGCCACGCAACGTGACGACGGCGCCTGGGACGAACTCGAAATCACCGGGACCGGTTTTCCGCGCGTCTTCTATCTGAAGTACGACATGTATCGCCAGAATTTCCCGCTCCTCGCCCTCGCCACCTACGTGAACTACCGCAGCGGCATCGGGCACTACCAGAGCTTCTACCGCTGGGCCGGGAAGTAGCCGGCGCGCGAACGAACAAAGCGCGCGAATGCGCACCGACGGCTAAAAGGTGGCCGGCACAGGATACTCTGCGCGCTTTCTCCGGTTGTCATCCCGAGCCGCGGAGACGGCGAGGGATCTCACCTATGCAATCCGCGCCTTATCACTAAGGAAGCTCTTCATTCCATGGGAGAGATCCCTCTCCGCGCTTCGCCGGATCGGGATGACAAGAATGGGCGGCTCCGCGCCCCTGCCCCGCTAGCGCACGCGCGCGTCACTGGGGCGCGATCTTCCCGCCCCAGGAGAGGATCTTCGCCTTCGTCCCGGCGGCTTCGGCTTCCTTGATGTCGCCGTTCCGATTGTAGAAAAGCGAGAGGCTGGTCCAGCCGATCTGGTCGTTAGGCTGGAGCGCGACCGTTTTCTTGCCCGCCTCGATCGCCTCCGGGAAACGCCCGAGCTTCATCAGCGCCATCCCGAGCGCGTGCCAGCCATCGAAAAACTGCGGGTCGAGTTCGACGCAGCGCCGATATTTCTCGACCGCGCTCTCCAGCTCACCGATCGCGAGGTCGCCGTTGGCGTCGTCAAAAATTTCCTCGACCGATTCCATGGCGGCTTCCCCGGCCAACCCGTCGCCTAACCGGGCGCCGGCGCGGTGACCGTCTTGGTTTCGGCCACGCCCGCGGCCTGGCGCCGTTCGCGCATCCATTCGTAGAAAACCACCTGCGCCTTGTTCGTCAGCGCGCGTTCCTCGAGGACGCTGCGCGATTTGTCGAACACGGCCGGGCCGAGGGTCTCGCGTTTTTCCAGCACCACGATAAGGCCGCCGTTCGGCGTGCTCACGTAGTTGCTTACCTCGCCCGGGCTCAGGCTGCTCGCCGCCTGTTTGATTTGCCCCATGTCCGGGCGCTCCGCTTTCGGCTCCGGGCTGGGGGCGGGCGTCGCGCCGGGCAGGTTATCAACCAGCGCAAAAGCGGGCAGTTTTTCCGATTTCATTCCCATCTCAGTGGCGGCAGCCTCCACGGTTTTGCCGTTCTTGAGCGCTTCGCGCAACTTCTGCGCGGTCTCGATCGCTTTCATCGCAGCCATCTTCTGGCCTTCCTGTTTCGTCAGGACCTCGACGATCTTGGGCCGCGCTTCCTCCAGCGTGAGAAGCCGGGCCGGCTCGATATTCAAGAGATGCGCCACGTCGAAACCATCCGGGGTCTGCACCGCGTCGCTGTTGGGCGATTCCTTCGTTAGGCCAAAAGCCGCCTGGACAAGCGTCGGCACACCGGCCAGCTGCGGGTCGGGCGCGAGCCGGGAAAAATTGCCGGTCACCTTAGGCGTGAGCTGGAACTTCGCCACCACCTGGTCGAAATCGGCATCCTTCACCTGGAGCGCTTCCGTGAAATCGTCCGCTTGGTCGGCCAGTTTTTGCAGGACGTCGATCCGCTCTTTCCCGGTCAGCTTTTTCTGCTCCTCGGTCAGCGCGAATTCAACGAACTTCACTTTGCGTTTCTCATCCGTTTTCAGCTGTTCTTTGTGCGACTCGTAGTACTTCGAGATCTTGTCGTCGCTCAACTGCACGTCCTTCGCGAAATCCTCCGGATTGAAGTGCACCACGCTCACATCCATTTTCGCGTAGGCCTGCTCGAAGCTGCTCCGCATTTCCGCCTCCGGCACAGCCACGCCCGCGCTCAGGATTTTCTTCACCCGGCCAAGTGCGATCTGGTCCGCGACCAGCTCCTCGATTTGCGCTTCGCTGAAACCCATTGAGCCGAGCGCGCGATCGGCAAACTCGGTGTAGCGTGCGTACTCGAACCCCTTTTCGCCGCCGAAGGCCGGCAGCGATTTCACGCCCTGCGCGATCTCGGAGGTGGTCGGTTTGATCCCGAGCTGATCGGCTTCATGCCGGAGCACGAGCAGGTTCCAGGAAAAGTTCTCGTAGGCCTGATCCTCGCTCTGCGCGCCGACGGTCAGTTCCTGGACGAGGTCGCGCATCCCGAGCTGGCTGGCCAGCCGGAGGAGGCGCATGTTTCGCTGGAACTCGACCTGGGTGACATTGCGATCGTAGATCTTGCCGACGTTGCTCTCGCTCAGTTGGGCGAAGTCGGTTTTGTTCCAATACCAGGAGAAGGAAATACAGACCAAGGCCGTGATGACAATCATCAGGACCTTGTGGTGTTTGCGCATGACGGTGATCATAAATTTTTGGAGCGATTGGGAGGGAGGAACTTAGGGTTTCACTCCCGGGCGGCAACTGATTTCTCCCCGCCCGGCACCGCCTTGCGCGGTCTTTTAATCGAGCGGCTCGGCTTCTTCCGCCGACCACTCTTTTTGCCTAACGAAGCGCTCGACCTCGGAGACGTAGGTCTTGAACGGGTCGTCCATGACGAGAAAATCGTGGCTCTCGCAGGCGATCGAATCCCAGTTGATCACGTAGGGTCGCTTCTCCTTGCGCAGGATGGCGACGGCCCGGGACCGGCCGCTCGCCCGGGTGTCGGCCGGTGGGGTAAGAGCCGCGTCCTGCTGGCGGACGAGGTTGTTCCATTCGCCGATTCGCTTCGCGGGGGTGAGCCCGAAGAAGAGGCCGCGCTCTGGATTGATGTTGTGATACTCGAGGTCGAGGCTCTGCAGCCACGGATCCTGCCAGGAAAGATTTTCCTCCGCCATGAAGGTTTCGAAGAGCCATTTTTTGCTGATCCAATCGACCCCGCCGATCAGCGCCTCTGGTTTGTTAGGCAAGGCATCGAGCGTGTAGCTCCAGCTCTCGAGCAGCCAGTCCGTTTCCGGGTCCCGTCCCGCGAGATGATGGGTGGCGAGCGCGTGCAATTTCCATTGCACGTCGAGCGCACCGATCGTCTCCCCATTTTCCAGCTCCACGATCCAGCGCCGGGCCGGGTCGCGCGAGACGTCGCGGGTCGCCTGGACGGCGTCGAGCAGGGTCAGGTCGTTAGGCAAAAGTCCCGCCTCGAGCAGCGTGAGGATGCAGGCGGTGGTCCCGACTTTGAGCGCGTTCGCAAACGGGCTCATATTCGAGTCGCCGATCAGGAGATGGAGCCGGCGATATTTTCGGTAATCTGCCAGCGGTTCGTCGCGCGCGTTGATGATGGCGCGGTTGAACTGCACCCACTGGTAAATGTCGTTCACAATGTGATCGGCCCGCTGGCTGAGCTGGAAATCGATCGTCTCTTCCGTCGCCGGCACCTCGAAATCGAAGGCGAGGGGATTGGCCTGCCCGACCCGGCCGGCACCGGTAAAAATCTGCCGGGTGGCGAGAAAAGCGAGGAGCGCGCCGAGCGCCCCGGGGGTGAACTGCGCCTCCCGCCGCATCAGGTAATTCTCATGGCAACCGAAAGTGGCGCCGGTGTGATGGTCGATGTTGTTCTTGATGAAGGAGACAGAGTCGGCCACGCCTAACGACTCGACAGCCGACTGGATGAGCTGGTCGCCGGCGAGATCGTAGGCGACCATGTCGCGCAGTTGCCGGCACTCGGGCGAGGCATACTCGAGATGGCCCATATCGAGATAAATCCGGCCGCCGTTGAGGAGAAAACCGCCGTTCCCCGGCGGCTCCTCGTAATCGCGATAATGCAGGTCGATCGCGCCCGCCCGCATCCGGCGGAAGAGATGATTCTTCACCCGCACCGGCCAGGTGTCGCCATTGGGATGCGCGGCCTCGCCGCTCACCAGGCAGCCATACTCGGTCTCGATCCCTGCGATCCGATCCATCGCCGACGAGCATCCGATACCGGCGCGCGATGGACAAGGCACAAAGCGCGGCGCAGTTTTGCGGATGAAGCCTTTTCCCGCTCGCAGCCCGGCCGAGAAAGTTGGCGGACTGGTTTATTTCGGTCGCATGCTGGACAAGATCCGGACGCACGCCAAAGGCGAACTGCCGCCGGAGTATGTGGAGAAACTCGGGGACGGCTTCGACGGCCGCTGCTGCCGCTTCCTCGGGTTGCAATACGAAGACGTCGTCGCGCGGGTGAAGGAAGGCGGGACGGACGAGGAAATTTTTCGCTGGGCGATGGAGCACGGGCGCAAACCCTCCGCCGAAGACATCGAGAATTGGAACGAATTCTTGCGCAAATGCGGCTGGAACGACTCGATCACGCCCACCCTCGAGCGCCGCAAAAAAGAAAGCGGCCTGCAGGACCGCGCCGATATCGAGACGATGTTCCAGTTCATTGATGTGGACGAGGGGCGGCCGTTGAATCGTGAAGCGTGAGCGCGCGCACGCGTCCGCGCGCGCCGCTCTCTTTTCTGTCATCCCGAACCGCCGCAGGACGGAGAGGGATCTCACAACTGGAAATCGAAGTGTCCTCCCGACGGAACGCTTGGATTGCAACTGGGAGATCCCTCCCCGCGCTGCGCCGGCTCGGGATGACGATACCCCGCGAGGCGGAGCGCTACCGGACGCGTTCGCCCACCTTGTTCGGCGGCGGCGGTGGCTTCTGCCGGTATTCGATCACCGCCCAAACCGCCACCACGACCAGCACGACAACGATGGCGGCAATAATCAGTCGGGCTCGCGTCGGTGGCGCAGCGGCACCGTCTGCCTGCGCCATCACCGTTACTCCGAGAGAGTATCGATCCGCTCGGCGAGGCTGAAATCGAGATCGGTCAACCCGCCCTTGCTATGCGTCGAAAGGATCAGCCGCACCTTGTTGAAACGAATGTCGATATCGGGATGATGTTCCTCGTCCTCGGCCACCTCGGCGACGCTGTTCACGAAATCGATCGCCTCCGAGAACTCGTCGAACTCGAACGTCCGCTCGATGTGTTTCTTCTCGAGCTCCCATTCGGGAATCTTTTTCAGACGGTTTTTCAGTTCGTCCGCTTTGATGAGGTCGGCCATGACGGCAACACGAGTAGCATCCCGTTTTGCTTTTGCAACGGGGAATCCCACCGGTATTTTCGCCCAGGCGCGCCCGCGACTTCGACTGCTTAGAGCTCGAGGATTTTGCGCAGATTTTTTGGGGAATCGAAAAACTCCATCGCGCATTCCCGCGCCTCCCGGGAAAGCGTTTCCCAATCCTGCAAAACCCGGCGCGCCGCCGCTGCCGCTTCCGTCGCGTTCTCGACGAACAGCATCCCGCTTTTCCCCGGAAGATAGCGCGCCGCGCCCGTCTCTTCCGTAATCACGGGCCGCCCGAGCGCGAGGAACGCCGCCGCCCGATCGCTCACCCAGCCCGTCCGCCAGCGCACATCGACCCCCTTGATCACGGTGAACTCCGCCGTCGCGGTGGCGAGATAACGCCGATAACGCGCCGGCGTCCGCGCGACATGGTGCGGATCGGCCAGCCGCCAGCCGAGCCCGGTCAGGCGCCTCGTTTCGGGATCGTCGGCCTGAATGTTCATCGCCAGCTCCCAAGGCACCTCTCGGACCCGCGACGGCAGGTCGAGGTAGGGAGCGAACATCTCCTTTTTCGAGAGGTCGGGGAATTCCCCATCCACCTCCACGCTTCCGCCCCAATACCATTGCCCGATGGTCGCGAACTTCGGCCGGCGCGGGCGCGGCTGGGCCTGGAGCAGAGCAGTATCGACGAGCGGGAAAAAAGTGCGCCACGGAAGCGGCGACTGCGGCAGGCGGCAGTCCGCCCCGTGCACGTTGAGCCCGATCGTCCAAAACTCATGATGCTGGCTTTGCCCCAGCTCCATCTTCGTCATCCAATAAAAAATCTCGCCCGGGTCGAGATCGCAAAAGATGCGGCGCTCGAACTCGAGGAGAAAGGGCGGGTGAATGGAATAGGAGAGATTGAGCAAAACATTCGGCCCGGCGAGGCGCGCCCGCAGCTCGCGCTGCGTGAGGCCGAAGCAGCGCAGCGCCGCGAGCTCGTGCGCGTCGTTAGGCGAATCCTGGTAAAGCAGGCAGTAACGTCCGGCCAGCCCGTGGGCCTGGAGTTGCCGCTGAAAATTCGCGATGCAGGCCGCATCCGCGGCGCGGTCGCTCGTCGGGGGCAGGAGCTCCAGCCAGATCGCATCCAGCCCGAGCCGGCGCAGACCGAGCATCCACTGCAGCGGGACAGAGAAGTTGCCGCCGCCCTCCCGATATTTCGCGGCAAATCCGCAGCCGAGAAAAACCGTAGTCGCACGCATTGCCTCGTGCTCCTACTCGTGATCGCGTTCGGAATCGAGCGGGACGAACGAGTTTTCAATCACCAGCCCGCCGACGAGCCGGAGCACGAGAAAGTGGGAGGTTGACGCCTTCGCGGGCCTCTCTTAATTAGGCTCCCTCGCGCCCGTAGCTCAACTGGATAGAGCATCTGACTACGGATCAGAAGGTTTGAAGTTCGAATCTTCACGGGCGCACATTTCTTTTAGGCCGCGGGATTTTCTTTCCCCGGGTTGCGCTCCCCGCCGGGGCGGCGAAATTACTCGCATGGCAGGACAAGGTTCAACCGGC
>JBBSLW010000058.1:0-15008 GCA_038233495.1 Chthoniobacterales bacterium
AGATCGCCTACCGGGAAACGATCACCTCGCCGGCTGACGGCGAAGGCAAACTGATCAAGCAGTCCGGTGGTCGCGGTCAATACGGCCACGTCATCGTCAAGGTGCAACCGAACGAGCGCGGCAAAGGCATCACGATCGAGAACAAGGTTGTGGGCGGCAACATTCCGAAGGAATACATCCCGGCCTGCAAGAAGGGCATCGAAGAAGCGATGATCAACGGCGTCATCGGCGGCTACCAGGTGATCGACGCGAACGTCGACATCATCGACGGCTCCTATCACGACGTTGATTCGAACGAAATGGCGTTCAAGCTCGCTGCGATTTTTGCAGTCAAAGACGCTTTCAAGAAGGCCAAGCCGATCCTGCTCGAGCCGATCATGAAGGTGGAAAACGCGACCCCGGAAGAATACCAGGGCGACATCATGGGCGACTTGAATCGCCGCCGCGGGAAAATCGCGAGCATCGAAGTAAAGGGCAACCTCACGATGGTGCAGGCCGAAGTTCCGCTCGCGGAGATCTTCGGTTACGCGACCGCCATCCGCTCACTTTCCAAAGGCCGTTCGAGCTACTCGATGGAGCCGTCACATTTCGAACAGGTCCCGTCGCAACTCGTCGCGGCCGTGCTCGACCAGAAGGAGACCAAGTAACGTGGCCGACGCACAACGCATTCGCATTCGCCTGAAGGCATTCGATCATAGGATGCTCGATCAATCCGCGGTCGACATTGTCGAGACCGCCAAGCGCACCGGCGCCCGGGTCGCGGGACCGATCCCGCTTCCGACTTTGATCGAGAAATTCACGGTCAACCGCTCCCCGCACGTCGACAAAAAGTCGATGGACCAATTTGAGATCCGTACCCACAAGCGCCTGCTCGACATTATCGAGCCGACCGCCAAGACGGTGGACGAGCTGAAGAAGCTCAACCTGCCGGCGGGCGTGGATATCACGATCAAGATTTAAGACTAACGAATCAGGAAACAGGAAAACAGGAAATCATTTGGAAGCGGCAAAGTATCATGACTCTTTTTCCTGCTTCCCTGCTTTCCTAATTCAAATTTCATCATCCCATGAGCATCGGACTTTTAGGACAAAAAATCGGCATGACCAGCATCTACGATGCGAATGGCAGGCTGCGTCCGGTCACCGTGATCGCGGCCGGGGATAACACGCTCCTTCGTCGCCTGACGACGGAGAACGACGGTTATTCTGCCATTCAGGTCGGTTTCGATAGGCAGAAGGAATCGCGCGTCACGAAGGCGTTGCTTGGCGGATTCGGCAAAGCCAACTCGGAGCCGAAGAAACTGGTCAGGGAATTCCGCCTGGAGGAAGACGCGCCGGAAGGCGAGATCGACCTCGCGGTCACGCAATTTCAGGCGGGCGACTGGGTCGACGTCGTGGGCAAGTCGAAGGGCAAAGGCTTCCAGGGCGTGATGAAGAAGCACAATTTCCATGGCCAGGGCGCGGCGCACGGTTCGAAGACCCATCGGCGCAACGGCGCGGTCGGCAATCGTTCCACGCCGGGACGCATTTTTAAGAACATGGGCATGCCGGGTCACATGGGTGACGAGCGCGTGACCGTCCAGAACCTGCAGGTCCTGCAGGTGCGCGAAGCGGACAAGCTCATTTTAATCAGCGGCGCCGTCCCGGGCGCGAACGGCAGCTATGTGGTTGTTCGTCCGGCCTTGAAAAAACCCGTCGCCGCAGCCGAGGCCAGTAAATGAGCGCAAAAGTTTTAACCGCCGCTGCCGCGAAAGAGGCGAAAATTGTTCTGATCGAGGGAGGCCGCGGCACCCAGGCTCTGCATGACACGGTCGTCGCGATGCGCGCCGCGCGTCGTTCCGGCTCGGCCAACACGAAGACCAAAGCCGAAGTCAACCTCTCCGGCGCCAAGCCGTGGCGGCAAAAAGGCACGGGCCGCGCCCGGGCCGGCTACAAATCGTCGCCCATCTGGCGTGGCGGTGGCGTCGTCTTCGGTCCGAAGCCACGCGATTACACGAAGAAAGTTTCCAAGACGGTGCGCCGTCTCGCTTTTCAAAAAGCCCTGACCGAGCGCATCAACGCCGGCGATGTGCTGACGGTGGACGCGTTCAGCGTGAAGGAGCCGAAGACCAAGGCATTCGTTAGCTTGGTCAAAGGCCACACCGACGCGAAGAAAGTGCTGCTCATTTCCGACGCGTTTGAAGAGACTTTCTATCGCTCGGCGCGAAACGTGAAACCCGTCCTGCTCGCGACCGCGGCCGACGTGAACACGGAGCAGCTCCTCGCTTTCGACAAGATCATCGTCACTCCAAAAGCGCTCGAGCATTTGGCCGAAAGGACGACCCGCTCATGAACGAACCCTACGATTTAATCCAGACGGTGCAGTTGACCGAGAAGGCCTCGCTTCTGAGCGAGAAGCTGAACAAGTATGTCTTCCGAGTGAACCCGCGCGCGAACAAAATTCAGATCAAGCAGGCGATCGAGATGCTCTTCAAAAAGAAGGTCCTCGACGTAAACACCTGCAATTACGCCGGCAAAAAGAAGCGCGAACGGCGCGCTGATTTCGGCCGCAAGGCGCACTGGAAAAAAGCCATCGTCACGCTGAAGGAAGGCGAGAAAATCGATCTCGTTTAATTAGTTATGGCCATTAGAGATTATCGCCCACTCACGCCGACCCAGCGTTTCAAGACGCTCTCGACGTTTGAGGAAATCACCAAATCGAAGCCGCACAAGTCTTTGACCGAAGTGAAAAAGCGCAGTGGCGGCCGGAACAACAAAGGCCGTCTCACTTCGCGTCACATCGGCGGCGGGCATAAACAGAAATATCGCAAGGTCGACTTCAAGCGCCGCAAGCATGGCGTCGCCGCCGAGGTCATCGGGATCGAATACGACCCGAATCGCACCGCGCGGATCGCCTTAATCAAGTATGCCGACGGCGAGATGAGCTACATCCTCGCGCCCGATGGTCTTGCGCCTGGCGCGAGCGTGATGTCGGGCCCGACCGCGCCTCCTGGGGTGGGAAATTCGCTGCCTTTGAGCGCGATCCCGCTCGGCGCTGGCATCCATAATATCGAGATCGCTCCCGGTCGCGGCGGACAGATTGCTCGGAGCGCCGGCCAGCAGGCGACACTGAGCAACCGGGAAGCCGGCTATGCGCTGGTCAAGTTGCCCTCGGGCGAGATCCGCCGCATTCACGACACCTGTTGCGCCACGATGGGCCAGGTCGGCAACGTCGATCACATGAACGTGGTCAGTGCCAAAGCCGGCCGGTCACGCTGGAAGGGCATCCGGCCGACCGTGCGCGGCATGGTCATGAACCCGATCGATCACCCCAATGGCGGCGGCCAGGGCAAATCGAAGGGCGGCGGCGGACGCCAGCATTTGACCAGTCCGTGGGGACAATTGGCGAAGGGCTTCAAGACGCGTTCCAAGAAAAAGCCGAGCGATCGCTTCATCATGCAGGACCGACGCGTTAATCGTAAGAAGAAGAACTAATTTGTTATGGGCAGATCGCTAAAAAAAGGACCTTTCGTAGAGCCGCATCTTCTCGAGAAGATCGACAAGATGAATGCCTCAGGCATCAAGAAACCAGTCAAGACCTGGTCGCGCCGCTCGATGGTGACCCCGGATTTTGTGGGACACACCTTCCTCGTCCATAACGGCAAAATTTTTCAATCCGTGTTTGTGACCGAAAATATGGTCGGCCACAAACTCGGCGAGTTTTCACCTACCCGAATCTTTAAGAAGCACGGGTCGCACACCGCGAAGGTGACAAAATAGTTGAGGGTTAAGAGTTGAAGGTTGAGAGACGAGGGCCGTTTACGCGACTCTCCACTCTCAACCTTATGCTCTTAACTGCTCTGCTCCTGACAGCCGGAAGGCTGGCAGCGCAGAGCGATAGTTCTTTGTCAGAATCAAATCTTGAAACCGCAGAGGCGAAAGTGACGTCAGAGACGTTACTTTCGCAGAATGATCTTTTGCGCAAACAACTCTCGCTCGACCGCGAAACGCAGAAGACGTTGACCGATAGTCTCGTCGTCTCGAGCGCGGAGGCGGAGTTGTTTCGTCGGAAATATTCCGAGCTGCAGTTGCGAATGGACGCGCTGGGGGTGGAGTCGGTCAGCAAAGACCGGGCGAAGCTCGAGCAGCGTTTGTTGAAAGCGGTCAGTGACCTGCAACTCCTGCAGAAGGAGAAGGAAGCTTATCGTGAGCAGCTGCTGAAGTTGACCGAGACGGTGCTCCGTTATGTGAAGAGCAGCGAAACGGCCGACCCGGACGCCCGAATGGGAGTGGAAACTCAATTGCGCGCGACCAACCAGTTGGTGGCCGCGAAGAACGGCCCGGACGAGGACGAGGCACCCGGCCTGATGGACGGGAAAGTGATCAGCGTGAAGGAAGAGTGGTCGTTAGTCGTGGGCAACCTCGGCGCCCAGCAGGGGGTAAAACTCGGGATGCCGCTGCGCGTGGTGCGGGCCGGGAAAACGGTCGCGACTCTCCGGGTGGTTGATGTCCGGGAGAAAATCAGCGGAGCGGTGATTCAAGAATTGGATTCGGAAAAAGTGAAAATAAAAGTCGGCGATCGTCTCCAGGTAGATGCCCGCCAAAATGTAAGTTTAAAGTAAATGCAAGTTAGCTCGACATATCGTTACGCGAAGATTTCGGCGTTCAAAGCGCGCGAGGTCACTCGCGCCATTCAGGGCCTGCCGGTTTCGGCAGCGCTCGACCTTGTTGCGTTCAGCCCGAAAAAGGCGGCCGGCATGATCAGCAAGACGTTGAAAAGCGCCATTGCCAACGCGGAGAACAACGCCAACCTGCGCGTCGACGGCTTGGTGGTGAAAGAAGCCACCGTCGGCGAAGGCCCGACCATGAAGCGCATGATGACGCGCGCCCGTGGCAGCGGCAGCACGATCCGCAAACGGAGCAGCCATATCCGCATCATTTTGACCGACGAGATCGAGATCAAGACGCGCGACAAAAAAGCGAAGAAATCGACCGGCCCGAAAAAGAAAAAGACGGCGGCCGCAAAAGTGAAGAAGACGGAGCCGACAGCGGAAGTTGAAGCAACGGAAGCGAAGGAAACAGAAAGCTAGTTCATGGGACAAAAAGTTAATCCAATTGGTTTCCGTCTCGCGGTGAACCGCGACTGGCGTTCGCGCTGGTATGCGTCGCCCCAGGAAATGCCCGCGTTTTTGGCCGGAGATCTTCAGATCCGCAACTACGTGAAGAAGAAGCTGCAGTTCGCCGCGGTCGCGAAGATTATCATCGAGCGCGCCTGGAACAGCATCCGTGTGACCATTCACACCGCCCGCCCCGGCATCGTGATCGGACGCAAAGGCGCCGAGATCGAGAAGATGACCGAGGAAATCTCGAAGATGGCGCAGGGCAAACAGATCAAGATCGACATCCAGGAAATCAAAACTCCAGAACTCGACGCCCAGCTCGTGGCCGAGAACGTCGCGCTCCAGATCGAGCGCCGGATCGCTTATCGCCGCGCGATGAAAAAAGCGGTCCAGATCGCGATGGACTTCGGCGCACAGGGCATTCGCCTGCGCAGCTCGGGCCGCCTGAACGGCGCGGAAATCTCGCGTTCGGAATGGTATCGTGAAGGCAAGGTGCCGCTGCATACACTGCGCACGCCGATCGATTACGGTTTCGCCGAGGCCAACACGGTCTACGGCAAGATCGGGGTCAAATGCTGGATTTGTAAGAAGGAAGAAACGCCCCCCGCAGCGGCCACCCCGGCCCCTGCCGCCGCGCCCGAGCCGGCCGCAGCCTAACGAATTTTTAAGGAGACACTGTCATGCCATTAATGCCCAAACGCGTAAAGTATCGCAAGACCCAGCGGGGAAGCCGCAAGGGCATGGCGTCGCGCAATCTCCGGATCGATTTCGGCGAATTCGGATTGCAGACGCTGGAACGCGCCTGGATCACGAACACCCAGATCGAAGCCGCTCGTGTCGCCTTGACCCGCAACATGAAGCGCAAAGGCAAACTTTGGATCCGCATTTTCCCGGACAAATCGGTCACGGGCCGCCCGCCGGAAACCCGCATGGGTAAGGGCAAAGGCCAGCCGGAGAAATGGGTCGCCACGGTTCGGCCCGGCAACATTTTGTTTGAGCTGGACGGCGTACCGGAGTCGATCGCACGCGAATCCCTTCGCCTCGCGGCCGACAAGCTGCCCGTCCGGACGAAGTTCCTGACCCGTCACCACGTCGCGCACTAACGACTAACGAGAATGAAATTTAAAGAAATCCAGGAAATGAGCTCGGATGAGCTCCTGACCAAAAAGCGCGACCTGCGCCAGGAAAGCCTCCACCTGCGTTTGCAGCAACAGAGCGGCCAGCTCGAACAGCCCAGCCGGTTGCGCCTCCTGCGTCGAGAAGTAGCCCGGGTCGAGACCGTGCTCAGCTCGCGCAGCCAACCGCAGGCGGCGGCGCCCGCAAAACCCGCGGCGAAGAAGCCCAAGAAATAATTGATCATGGACGAAGCGACAAAACAGGAAACGCCCGCCGCGGCGGAAACGCGCGGGACACGCAAGACCCGCGTCGGCGAAGTGATCTCAAGCGGGATGAACAAGACGATTGTCGTCCGGACGGTGACTCGCGTGCCGCACGCGACCTTCGGCAAGATCGTGAAACAGAAGAAGAAATTTTACGCGCACGACGAAGAGAGCAAAGCCAAGCTCGGCGACACGGTGCGCATAATGGAGACCCGTCCGTTGAGCAAGCTGAAACGCTGGCGCCTCGTCGAAGTCGTGCAGAAATAAGGAGCACCAATGGTTTACCTGAGATCCAGATTGGACGTGGCCGACAACAGCGGCGCGCGGATGGCAACGATGATCGGCGTGATCGGGAAGGGTGGCGCGAAGTACGCCGGCATTGGTGACGTGATTAGCGCCAACGTGAAAGAAGCGAGCGCGACCGGTACGGTGAAGAAAGGCGAAGTCGTTCGTGCCGTCCTCGTGCGCACGAAGAAGCCGATCCGCCGCGACGATGGTTCGCTCCTGCGTTTCGACAACAACGCGATCGTGATTATCGACAAGGATTTGAATCCGCGCGGGACCCGCATTTTTGGTCCGGTCGCGCGGGAACTGCGCGAGCGCAATTTCATGAAGATCGTTTCGCTTGCTCCCGAAGTTTTATGAACCGGCTCAAGTTTCATGTAAAAAAAGGCGATAACGTCGAAGTCATCGCCGGCAACTTTCGCGGTTCGACCGGGAAAGTCCTGCAAGTGCTGCCGAAGAAAAGCCGCGTCCTGATCGAGGGCGTGCGCCTAATCAAGAAGCACCTGCGCAAGTCGCAGGATAATCCGCAGGGTTCGATCGCGGAGCGTGAAGGCCCGATTCACATCTCGAATGTGAAGCTGGTCGAGCGAGCCGAGAAGGAAACGAAGAAGAAAACCACCAAGGCGACGAAAGAAAAAAAGACCAAAAAGGAAGAGTAAGCCCTCGTCAGAGATCTTCCTCTGGGCGTCGACATCTTAGATCATGGAAAACGAATTTTACCGCGAATATAAAGACCGTGTCATCCCCGCGCTGCGCGAGCAGCACGGCTATAAGAACGGGCATCAGATCCCGAAGCTGGAGAAGGTTGTGATCAACACTTCGGTCGGTTCGCAGTCGGACGTGAAACAGGCCTTGGAAGATGCCAAGGCCGAGCTCGCACTGATCACGGGACAGAAGCCGGCAGAGACGCGGGCCAAGAAGAGCATCTCCAATTTCAAGCTGCGCAAAGAGCAGGCGATCGGTGCCAAGGTTACGTTGCGCGGCGAACGCATGTATGAATTCATGGAGCGCCTGATCAAGGCCTCGCTCCCGCGGATTCGCGATTTTCGCGGCGTCTCGCCGAAGGGCTTCGATGGGAACGGGAACTACACCCTCGGGGTTTCCGACCAGTCAATTTTCCCCGAGATCGAGCTCGACAAAATCAAGCGCAACATCGGTTTTGATGTTACGATTGTGACCACCGCGCGCACGAACGAAGAGGCCAAATCGCTCTTGAGCGAACTGGGAATGCCCTTCAGCGACCGGCCGAAGAAGCCTGTTGCCCAAGCCGCCTAACACGCATGAGTACTGTCACCGACCCTATCGCCGATCTCCTGACCCGCGTCCGCAACGCGAACAGCGTTCAGAAGCTGGAGATGTTTGTCCCATTCTCGAAGATCAAGAACGAAGTCGTTCGGATCCTGAAAGAAGAAGGTTACATCACGGATTTTTCTCTCGATACGACCGCGGCCCATCCGCGAATCAAGATCACGAACAAGATTGCCAATCGTTCCAGCGCCATCACCGGCCTGAAACGCGTGAGCCGCCCCGGTCTGCGTCGCTACGTGGCCGCGGATGAGATCCCGCGCGTGCTCGGCGGAATGGGCACCGCAATTTTGTCCACCTCGCGCGGCGTGATGTCAGGTCGCGAGGCCAAGAAGCAAAAAGTGGGAGGCGAGTTACTGGCCTTCGTCTGGTAACCCAAAAGCTATGTCACGGATTGGAAACAAGGCGGTTGAAATTCCCGCCAAAGTAAAAGTGAACATCGACGGCGGCGGCAAAGTCGCGGTCGAAGGCCCGAAAGGGAAGCTGGACTGGACGCTGCCGAAGGGGATCAAGGCAAACGTGGCCGATAACCAGGTCTCGCTCGCTCGTGATGCCGAGACGCGCAGCCTGAAAGCGTTGCACGGTCTTTCCCGCAGCCTGATCAACAACATGGTTGTGGGCGTGAGCGAAGGCTTCACCAAAAACCTCGAGATCGAAGGCGTCGGCTTCAAGGCCGCGGTCCAGGGCAGTAACCTCAATCTCAGCCTCGGCTTTTCTCACCCGGTCCTCTTTCCGATCCCGCCCGACATCAAGATCGCTGTGACCGATAACACCAAGATCGCGATCTCCGGCGCGGACAAGAAAGTCGTCGGCCAGGTCGCGGCGGACATTCGCCGCTACTACCCGCCCGAGCCTTACAAGGGCAAAGGTGTTCGTTATGCCGGCGAGCAGATTCGCCGCAAGGAAGGCAAAACCGTTCAATAGTCATGGCTACGATCAATCGTAAAGCGATTCGCGGTCGCATTCACAACCGCATTCGGCGCAAGGTCACGGGGACCGCGGAACGTCCGCGTCTCTGCGTTTATTTTTCCGGCAAGCACGTCTACGCACAGGTCGTGGATGACGAAGCGGGCCAGACCTTGGTCTCCGCCGGCACGACGGAGAAATCTCTCAGCAAAGGCAGCCACGCGGCCAATCGCGCGACGGCCGAAAAAGTCGGGAAGTTGATCGCCGAGCGCTTGCTCGCGAAGAACATCGACAAGGCAGTTTTCGATCGTGGGGGATTCCTTTACCACGGCAAAGTAAAAGCGCTGGCCGACGCGGCGCGCGAAGGCGGATTGAAACTTTAATATGGCATACGCAGGCAATCAGGGCAGACGAAGCGACTCACGCACCACGGACCGGACGCCTCCGGCAAGAGGCGACACGACCGAGAAAGTCGTGTTCATCAACCGCTGCGCCAAGGTCGTAAAGGGCGGCCGGCGTTTCAGCTTCAGCGCGCTCATCGTGGCGGGCGATCACGACGGCAAAGTGGGCTGCGGATTCGGCAAGGCGAACGAAGTCGCGGAAGCGATCCGCAAGGCATCGGAAGCGGCCCGCAAGTCGATGGAGAAAATGTCGCTGCGCGATAACACCATTCCGCACGAAGTGATCGGGGAGTTCGGCGGCGGCCGCGTCATGCTGCGCCCGGCTTCGCCCGGCACCGGCGTGATCGCCGGCGGCGGTGTGCGCGCGGTCGTGGAAGCCGTCGGGATTCGCGACGTGCTCGCGAAGTCGTTAGGCTCGAGCAATCACGCCAACGTGGTCAAGGCCACCATCGAAGCGCTCCGCGCCTTGCGCCGGCGCGATGAAATTTTGAAAACCCGCGGGATTCGTCCGCATCGCAACGGCGAGGAGGCACAGCCGCAGTCATGATTCGGTTGCATAATCTCAAGCCGCGCCCCGGCGCGAAGCATCGGACCAAGCGGCTCGGCTGCGGCGAAAGCTCCGGCCACGGCAAAACCAGCGGCAAGGGTCACAAGGGTCAGAAGGCCCGCTCCGGTGGCAGTATTCGTCTCGGATTCGAAGGTGGCCAAATGCCACTCATCCGCCGTTTGCCTAAGCGCGGCTTCAACAACGCGGCTTTCAAAAAGCATTACGCGCTGATAAATCTGGACGACCTCAATCAGTTCGAGGCCGGCACGGTGATTAACGAGGCCATGCTTCGGGAATCGAAACACATTCGCGGTCACGTCGTTGGGCTCAAAATCCTCGGCCGCGGCGAGCTGAAACACGGTCTCACGATCGAGGCCGATCGCGTGAGCGAGTCCGCCCGGGAGAAGATCGAGAAAGCCGGCGGCACGGTGACTCTGCGGGAGCGTCAGTCGAAGACTTCCGGCAAGCGCTCGGAATCGACCGAAGCGAAAGCGGAAGCTCCGGCGCCAGAGGCTCCGGAAGCGAAAGCGAAGAAACCCGCGGCGAAAAAAAAGAAGTCTGCTGAATAAGCGCGGCTTCGTGATGCGGACTTAGCGGATGGTTTCGGCTTTTCTCAACACAGTCAAAATCCCGGAACTTCGCCGGCGGATTTTGTTCACCCTCGGGGTCATCGTGATCGTGCGGCTGGGCGCAGCCATCACCACCCCGGGCGTCAACCCGGCCGTCCTTCAGGATTGGTTTCGCACCTCCTCGCAAAGCGCGGGCGGCGGGGTCGCGGCGCTCTTCAATCTTTTCAGCGGCGGTGCGCTCGAGAACTGCGCCATTTTTTCGTTAGGCATTATGCCTTACATCAGCGCGTCGATCATGCTGCAGCTCCTGACCGCGGTCATTCCGTCGTTGAGTCGGCTCTCGCGTGAAGATGGCGGTCGCCAGAAGATCATGCAGTACACCCGTTACGCGACGGTCGTGCTTTGCATCTTCCAGGGTTACCTCCTCGCGGTCTCGTTCCAGCACCCCGAGTCCTATCACACCATGCTCCCCGGCATCACTGAGACGACCGCGCGGCTTGGGATTCCATTGGTGGACAACCTGGGCTGGTCCTTCCGGATCATCACCGTCCTGACGCTCACCGCGGGCACGCTTTTTCTGATGTGGCTGGGCGATCAAATCACCGATCGCGGCATCGGGAACGGCATTTCTCTCATCATCACGATCGGTATCGTGGCCCGTCTGCCCGCAGCTTTGGCGCAGGCCTGGAAAACTTTCGTTCCTTCCGCTGCAACCGGACAGAGCCAGGTCAGCCCGGCAATTCTGGTTCTAATGGTGGCTTTCCTCTTCATCGTGATCGCTGCCGTCATCGCGGTCACCCAGGGAGTGCGCAAAATTACCGTCCAGTACGCGAAACGCGTCGTGGGCCGGAAAATGTATGGCGGCCAGACTCAATACATGCCGCTGAAGGTGAACTACGCCGGCGTCATGCCGATCATTTTCGCCTGGGCGCTGCTTCTTTTCCCGACCACGATCGTGGGGATGGCGTTCCCAAACAGTCGGACCGCGCGGATGATCGCGGACGCGCTTTCCAACGGCTGGCCGCATTACGTCGTCCTCGCCGCGATGATTTTCTTCTTCAGTTATTTCTGGGTCGCGACTCAATTCCAGCCGGCGCAGATCGCGGATGATCTGAAAAAATACGGCGGCTATATCCCGGGCGTGCGTCCGGGCAAACCGACCGCGGATTTCCTCGACTTCACGATGACTCGCCTGACCTTTGCGGGTGCGATTTTCCTGACTGCGATTGCGATTCTGCCGAGTCTGATGAGCCAGGGGCTGCATGTCCCGACGATTACTGCGCAATTTTTCGGCGGCACCAGTTTGCTCATTATCGTGGGCGTGATCCTGGACACGATGCGGCAGGTGGAGACGCATTTGATTCAGCGGCACTACGATGGGTTCCTGCGCAAAGGCCGGTTGCGCGGACGGGCCTTCGATCGCGGCGGCGCGCGCGGGGAAGCGGCGCAGCAGGGGACGTTAATGTGGCTTTACGTCGGTATCGCCGTTCTGGTAATCGGGGGCGTGGCAATTTTTCTTTACGGGCGCTAGGTGAAAAGTCGCATCGTTCTCCTAGGTGCTCCGGGCTCTGGCAAAGGGACGCAGGCGGAGATGATCACGCGGCATTTCGCGCTCTCTGTGACTTCGCCCGGCGCAATCCTGCGTCGCGAACGTGACCTCGGCACGCCGCTCGGCGTGGAAGCAGACAAAGTTTCCAAAGAGGGCGGGCTCGTGCCCGACGACACGATTGTCCACCTCATCGAAGACTGGCTGAATCTCCATGGCCAGGAAGGTTTCGTTTTCGACGGTTTCCCGCGCACGGTGAAACAGGCGGAACGCCTGAACGAGCTTTTGCAAAAACGCGAGAGCGCGCTTGATCTCGCGATCTGGCTCGATGTTTCCGAGGAGACGGTGCGGGATCGTATTGCCGGCCGGCTCCAGTGCCGGCGCTGTGGTTTTACCACCAGCCTAACGAGCGCGAGCTTTGCCGATCGCCCGATTTGTCCCTATTGCGATGGGCCTCTCATCCGGCGCGATGACGACGACGCTTCCGTCCTGCAAACGCGCCTCACGGAATTCAAGGCCAAGACCGAACCGCTCCTTTCCTTCTACGAAAAAGACGACGCCCTCCACCGGATTGACGGCAATCGCGATCGGGAAGCTGTCTTTGCCGAGATCTCGGCCCTGATCGAAGACCGCGTGCAATGATCCCGATCAAGTCGGCGCGGGAGATCGACAAGATGCGGGTCGCTTGCCGTACGGCAAGCGAGGTGCTGGAACGGGTCAGCGAACTCATCCGGCCGGGTATTTCAACCAAGGAAATCGACCAGGCGGCAGCTGATCTGATGCACGAGGCCGGGGTGCGGAGCGCCTTCCTCGGCTATCGGCTGGGACATCGGGTTTTCCCGGGCAACATTTGTATTTCGTTAAACGACGAGATCGTCCACGGGATCGGCAGCCAGCGGCGAATTCAATACGGTGACATCGTGAAGCTCGACATCGGGGTCATCCAGGACGGCTGGGTCGGCGATACTGCCGCCACCATCCCGGTTGGGATGATCGACGACCGCGTTGAGAAATTGCTTACCGTCACGCAAAGCGCGCTCCAGTTGGCGATCAGCCATGCTGGCGCGGGCGAGCGGCTGGGGGACCTCTGCGCGGCGATCGAGGAGGAAGCGGTCCGGCATCATTTCAGCGTAGTGAGGGAATTTGTCGGGCACGGGGTGGGGCGGAAGCTGCACGAAGAGCCGCAGGTGCCTAACTATGGCAAACGCGGGAGCGGCCCGCGCCTCAAGCCCGGCATGACGATTGCGATCGAGCCGATGATCAACCTTGGCGGGGCCGGCGTCCGGCTGCTCGAGGACGGCTGGACGGTCTGCACCTCGGATGGTTTGCCCTCGGCCCATTTCGAGCACACGGTTTTGATCACCAAAGACGAACCCGAGATCCTGACATGGCGCGCAAAGACGCAATTGAGGTAGAAGGCACGGTGGTCGAGCTCCTGCCGAATACGATGTTCCGGGTGGAACTGCCCAATGGCCATCGTGTCCTCACCCACATCTCGGGAAAGATGCGGATGCACTTCATTCGCATCTTGCCAGGTGACAAAGTTATGCTAGAAGTTTCCCCTTACGATTTGTCGAAGGGGCGGATCACTTTTCGCCATCGGTAACGCGGAGATTTGACTCCGCGTTTTTCGTCTCGTGAATTATGAAAGTACGACCATCAGTGAAAAGACTTTGTGAAGGATGCAAGATCGTGAAGCGCAAGAATGTGGTGCGCGTGATCTGCGATAAAAACCCACGCCATAAGCAGCGCCAGGGTTAGGAGATCGTTATGCCAAGATTGTTAGGAGTAGAAATTCCCGCGGATAAACGTATCGAAGCGTCGTTGACCTACGTCTACGGCGTCGGCCCGAGCACGGCCCGGCGCGTCCTCGAGCAGACGAATATCGATCCGAACCTGCGCGCCAAGGACCTTAGTCCACAGCAAATCAACGAGATCATTCAGGCGATCACGCACAACAAGCTCCCGATCGAGGGCGATCTCCGCCGCGAAGTGCAGAGCAACCTGAAGCGTTTGCAGGCGATCAATTGTTATCGCGGCATCCGGCACCGCCGCGGCCTGCCCGTGCGCGGCCAGCGCACCTCGACCAACGCGCGCACCCGCAAAGGCCCGCGCAAGACCGTCGGCGTCATCCGGAACAAGGATGCGAAAGCCGGCAAAGTTTAAATCCTAACGAACCCAAGACATGGCAGAAGATTCCGAAAAGCAAACGCCGGCTGAAGAGCCTGCTTCCGAGACTCCGCAGACTGAGGCGAGCGCGCCGGCCGAGAAAGCCGCCGCCGAAGCCCCGGCCGAGCCGCCGTCGGCTCCTGCGGAAAGTGCTGCCGCTCCCGCCACTGGCGAGGCAGTCGCTCCCGCTGCTGGAGAAGCCGCCGCGGCTCCCGCCAAGGCGGAAGCGAAACCAAAGGCCAAGAAAGCCAAGAAGGAAGCGCCCGCCGCCGAGCCGGTGAAGGAAAATCTTTCGCTCGACCCGAACGACGTCGAGAAGCCGAAGATCATCAAGGCGAAGGGGAGCAAGAATATCTACTCCGGTTTCGCGCACGTTCTTTCCACCTTTAACAACACGATTGTCACTATCACCGACCTGCAGGGGAACGTGATCGGATGGTCGAGCGCCGGCAAAGTCGGCTTCAAAGGCTCGCGCAAAAGCACGGCCTACGCGGCCCAGATGGTCGCGCAAGACGCCTCACGCCAGGCGATGGGGCACGGCCTCAAGGAGGTCGAAGTTCTCGTTAGGGGACCTGGCGCTGGCCGGGAATCCGCGGTCCGCGCGCTGCAGGCGATCGGTCTCGATCTCACCATCATTCGCGATGTCACCCCGGTGCCGCACAACGGCTGCCGCCCGCCGAAACAACGCCGCGTCTGAGACGCTCCAACCTTTTTTCAAGTAGCACATGGCCAGATATACCGGACCCAAAACCAAGATCGCCCGCCGCTATGGCGTGCCTCTCTTCGGACCTTCCAAGTCACT
>JBBSLW010000059.1:0-14974 GCA_038233495.1 Chthoniobacterales bacterium
CCTCGCTTTCCTTCTCCTCAACATCGAGATCGCCGATTACTTCTCGATCGGGCCGACCCTGACCTTTTCTTTCTCGGGCAACTTTGCCCGCGACATGACCTACTCGATCGCGTGGGCGCTCTTCGCGCTCGGGCTCATTCTCGCGGGGATGCGATTAAGACAAAAAGCGGCTCGTTACGCTGGTGTCGCGCTGCTCGGCCTCACGCTGGCCAAGCTTTTCTTCCACGACCTGAATGACCTGAGCGAGCTCTACCGCATCGGCGCCTTCGTCGGCGTGGCGGTGATCCTGATCGCGGCGTCGTTCCTCTATCAACGTTTCCTCGCGCCGGTCGCACCGAAGAAATAGATAGCGCTATTTTTCAATCAACTGCGTCTCCGGATAGGCAGCGTGCCATCCAAACCAAAAGGCGCGGTGCGCCGGCAGACGATTTCGCTTCTCTCCATCCGGCCCGATCAAGGCTGCTTCCGTGACTTTCCATTCGGCGCCTGCCCTAGTTCTGACAGCAGAGTGCGTGAGCCGCTCATAGATTTCGCCACCAGATTCGTAAACCCGGTTGGCACCGGTTTGGTCGGTCAACACGACGTAATTGACACGACCAAGTTTGCCCTGATAGACCGGGCGTTTCGCGAGAAACTGTTGTGCGATCGCGACCGGGCGCTCGGTGAGGGAGCCGAAACGGAGCGCCAGCACTTCGGCTTTGTTCCGCAATCGCGTGTCGGAGCCGGGGACGCTAAACATGAGATCGTCGGTCGCGAAGTAGTCCCGGTAGGCCGCGCCTTCGGCGTAGTCCCGTCCGTAGCCCGTCGCGAGCGAGAGGACTCTCGTCTCCGGATGTCGCCGGCGCCATTCGCCCCAAGTCGTCGTGACGACCCAAAGAGGTTCCAGTTTCAAACCTTGGCCAACGAGCGGGCCGACGACCGGTTCACCCTCGATCGTGGACCAGAGCGATTTGGTCTCGCGGTCGTACATGAGCTTGTTGGAGCGGTAGAGAAATCCGCTCGTGCCGAGCTCGTAATGTTTCCCGCCGATCAAGGTGCGGTAGAGAATCATCGATCCGCAGAGCGTGCAGTAGACGCCGTTGAATTCTTCGCCCGCGATCTTGTCGCGGACCATTTCATGCCAAGCCAGGATGCGTTTCGGGTAGGCGCGCGCGTCGCCGTTGACGCTCACGCCGAAGATCACGTCGGTTTCGACGAGATAATCAGCCGCGCCTGCCTTGAGCATTTTCGGATGATCGAGCGGCGGGATGCCGTCGCGCCGCACGCCACCCCAACGGATTTCGTCGAGCCGAATGCTAGTGTTCGGTCTGTCGCGAAAGTATTCGGCGAAACGCTCGTCGATTCCGGCGTACCAAGTCGCTTTGAAATCGGCATACCAGGCGAGGGGCGCAGGTTCGGTCGACCAGAGCCAAAGATACCACTCGTTAGGGGACGCCCCGAGATCCTGGCCTGTTTTCTTTTTGAGGAGGCGAAAGATTCTGTCGTTCAAATCGCGATCGCCAACGAGGGCAGCAGCCTCGATGAGAGGCGCGGCCAGTCCCGAGCTCCAATTGGCCTGCAAATGCTCGAACGCTTTCCCGCGTTCTTCCGGATCGAGGACGTTGAGGAACTGGGGCAGCGTGACTTCACCCGCGCCGGCGAAGATGGCGCTGCAACACCAGGCGAGGAGGCCGACGAGCAGAGAAGCCGGTTTGCGGTGCATGTTGATTGGAGCGGCGACTAGAGGCTGATATTCCCGCCGGCTGCTTTGGCAAATCGCATCTGCGCATTTCAGGAGACTCCGTGGCGAAAACATTCTCCTTTCACAAAGCGCGGGGCGCTGTTCCTTCTTGCCCATGTCCGCGACGGGAGACGAACGGGTCAGCACGAAGGCGACGAGCATCGTCGGGCTGGCCGTGCTTTGCAGCCGCTTTCTTGGGCTCATTCGCGAGCAAGTCTTCGCCGGGCTCTTTGGCGCCGGAAGAAACCTCGATGCCTTCCTCATGGCCTTCCGTTTGCCCAACATGTTGCGCGATCTTTTTGCCGAAGGCGCGCTCTCGACCGCTTTCATCACCACTTTCTCGCAAAAAATCGCGACGAAAAACGACGACTCAGCGTGGGTCCTGGCCAACAAAGTCGCCACCCTGACGGCGATCTTCATGAGCGGGGTGACCCTGCTCGGCATTGTTTTCGCGCCGCAATTGGTCGGTGTGATGACGTGGTGGAGTTGGTCGGCGGAAAAAACGGAACTGACGATTCTGCTCACGCGCATCATGTGGCCCTTCATTTTGCTCGTGTCGCTGGCCGCGTTGGCGATGGGGATGTTGAACGCCAAAAATGTTTTCGGGGCGCCCGCCATGGCCTCGAGTTATTTTAACCTCGGCTCCATCATCGCTGGTGTGGCGTTGGGTTGGTGGTTCGACCCGCAATTCGGGGAGCGTTCCCTGATCGGCCTGTCGATCGGAACGCTCGTCGGCGGCTTATGGCAGTTAACGGCCCAGTTCCCGTCGCTGCGACGCGTCGGCTTCCGGTTCAATCCGGATTTCCAATGGCGCGACGCCGGGGTGCGCATGATTCTGGTTTTGATGGGCCCGGCCGTGATCGCGGCGAGCGCCGTGCAGGTAAACGTGCTCATCAACAGCGGCTTCGCGGCGCGTCTCGGGGACGGACCCGTCAGCTGGCTAAACATCGCGTTTCGCTTGATGCAATTGCCGCTTGGCATTTTTGGGGTGGCGGTCGCGACCGTGGCCCTGCCCCTTGTCGCGCGCAGCGCGTCACTCGGAAGAACAGGCGAGTTTCGCGGCGCGCTCGCCCACGCCATACGGCTGGTCATGCTGCTGACGATTCCGTCCGCGATCGGGCTGATTATTCTGGCCGAACCGATCATTCGCCTGATCTATCAGCACGGGCGTTTTACCGCCGAGGGCACGGCGCAGACGGCGGGCGCCCTGCGTTTCTATGCGCTGGGATTGGCGGGTTACGCCGGGGTCAAAGTACTGGCGCCGGCCTTCTACGCGATCAACAAGCGGAATCTGCCGATGGTCGTGAGTCTGTTTTCCATCGCCGTGAACTTTGCTCTGAACTGGCTCTTTACTTTTCGCTTCGGTCTCGGGCATCGCGGGCTGGCGCTCTCCACCAGCCTTGTCGCCATGACCAACTTCCTCATCCTTTACGCGATGATGCGCCATCACACCGGCCGTTTGGAGACCGGGGCGATGCTCTCAACGTTAGGCAAGGTCGCCCTCGCGGGTGCGGTGCTGGCGGCCATCTGCCTCCTCTCGGAGCGATTATTCATCGGCGCTGCGATGCGGATGTCGCTCTGGAAGTTGACGGTGGAGATGATGGCGACCATCGGAACGGGAGCGATGGCGTTTTTTGGAACGGCCTACCTCCTCGGGGTTGCGGAGGTGCACGACGTGGTCACGCTCGTCCGGCGGAAGCTGAAGCGGTAGCGCCACGGACGACACGGCGGTCGTCCCTCCACAAGCTCTAAAATTTGGCGAGAGCTTGCTCGAGGTCAGCGATGAGGTCTTCGGGATGCTCGAGGCCGATGGAGACGCGGAGGAGGGTTTCGGGCGTCCTGGTTTCCGGGCCTTCGATGGAATGGCGATGTTCGATCAGGCTTTCCACGCCGCCGAGGCTGGTCGCGCGGATGAAAAGTTTCATTTCGTTAGGCAAAGCGAGCGCGGCGGCGCGGTCGCTATTCAATTCAAAGGAAAGCATGCCGCCAAACGAGCTCATCTGCCGCCGCGCCAGTTCGTGCTGCGGATGCGACGGGAGCCCCGGATAATGGACCCGGGTGACGCGCGGATGGGTGGCGAGGAACTCCGCCACGCGCTGCGCGCTGTCGCAATGGGCACGCAGACGCCAGGGGAGCGTCTGCATCCCGCGATGGACGAGCCAGCAATCGAAGGGCGCCGGGACCGCGCCGCCGACCGTCTGCACTTCGCGCAGCCGCTGGAAAAATTCGTCGTCCTCCCGCGCGATGAGCGCGCCGCCGAGGACGTCGCTATGGCCGCCAAAATATTTCGTGGTCGAATGCATCACGAGATCGGCCCCGAGAAGGCAGGGCTGCTGCATGAGCGGCGACCAGGTGTTGTCGCACACCAGAAGCGCACCGCTGGTGTGCGCGAGCTGCGCGACGTGCGCGATGTCGGTTAATTTCAGAGTCGGATTGGAAGGGGTCTCGACCCAGATCAATTTCGTCGCGGGCCGGATGGCTTTCTGGATCGCGCCGAGATCGGTCAGGTCGACGAAATCGACCGCCAGCTGCCAGCGGGCGAAAACCCCGCGCAAAAGCCGGAGGACGCCGTGGTAGGCTTCGAGCGGCGCGATCACGTGGTCGTTAGGCGCGAGCGCTTGGAAGACGGCCGAGGCCGCGGCCAGGCCGGAGGCAAATGCCGCCGCCACCCCGCCGCCTTCGAGGAGGGCAAGGGCCTGTTCGAGCGCGGCGCGGTTCGGATTTCCCGAGCGCGTGTAATCGAATCCGCTCGGGAAAGTCCCGTCCTCCGCGCGCTGGAAAGTGGTGGAGAGATGAATCGGCTCGGCGACCGCGCCGGTCGCGGGATCGATCGCGCGCCCGGCATGGACGGCGAGCGTTTCCGGGTGCAATTGCGATTCCAGGTTCGCCATCGGCGAGACTAGAGCACGTCGGGCGAACTGCCAATTGCTCTTCCTGCCGGAGAAGGACCGGCGCGATTTACATTTGACGGCTAACGGGTCCCATCGGAAAAACCAACTGCACCAACCGCCGGTACGTTCTACCGTGCTGGCCCTGCTTCCTATGATATACGACGACGAAGTCTTTCAGATGGCCTGCGACCAGTTCCATGTCATCGCCGATTACCTGAACATCGACAAAAACGACCGCGATCGGCTGATGTATCCGAAGCGCTCGATGGCCGTCACGCTCCCGGTGCACATGGACGACGGCAGCACCAAGACTTTCCAGGGCTACCGCGTGCAGCACCATCTCACGCTCGGACCGACGAAGGGCGGCACGCGTTTCTCGCCCGATCTCTCGATGGGCGAGACGGCCGCGCTCGCGATGTGGATGAGCTGGAAGTGCGCGCTCAACAATTTGCCCTACGGCGGAGCCAAAGGCGGTGTGGCCTGCGATCCGACGAAACTTTCCCGGAACGAGCTCGAGGCCGTCTCGCGCCGCTACATGCAGGAGATGATCCCGTTCGTCGGCCCGAAGACCGACATCATGGGCCCGGACATGGGGACTAACGAACAGGTGATGGCCTGGTTCATGGACACTTACTCGGTTTACCAGGGTTATTGCGTGAACGAGATCGTGACCGGAAAACCGGTCTCGGTCGGCGGCACCGAAGGCCGGCGCGAATCGACCGGCCGCGGCGTCGTTTACCTGATCGAGCGCGCGATGGACATGCTCAAGATGGACCCGGAGAAATCGACCGCGATCATCCAGGGCTTCGGCAATGTTGGCTCGGTCGCGGCGCTCGCACTCGGCTTGAAGAGCGGGTTGAAAATCGTCGGGATCAGCGATCACACCGTCGCGCTTTATAATCCCAAGGGCATCGACGTCCGGGCCGCGGAGCTGCACGCCCAGAAGAAGGGCAACCTGCGCAGTTTCGACCAGGCCGATCGGATTGCCCCGAACGAGCTGCTCGAGATGAAGTGCGATGTGCTCGCGCCCTGTGCAGTGGATCGCGTGATCACGGAGAAGAACGCAAACCAGATCAAGTGCCGCATCCTGGCCGAGGGCGCGAACGGCCCGACCACGCCGGAAGCCGATCTGCTCCTGAACAAGCGCCGGGAAGAAGTGTTCGTGATTCCCGACATCCTCTGCAACGCCGGCGGCGTGATCGTCTCCTACTTCGAATGGGTGCAGGGCCTGCAGGCCTTCATGTGGACGGAGACGGAAGTGACCGACAAACTTTTCCGCATCCTCGAAAGCTCGTTCGTGCAGGTGATCAAGCGCGCGAAACGGGACAACGTCTCGCACCGGACCGCCGCGATGGCGATCGGGGTCGAGCGGGTCGTGAAAGCGAAGCACGCGCGCGGTTTGTTCCCCTGATCCGTTAGGGAGAAGAGGCGGCGAGGCGAGCAACCCAAAGGGCCAGGCGAGTTGCGTCCCGGCGAGACCGTCCACCACAACATCATGTGGCCGGGTGGCCGGGCGGACCCAAATCTTGCGAGTTGAGCCGGCTCTTTGCCACGAGATAATTAGTTGTCCGGAGGCGCCTTTTCGCCTATCTTTCGGCTCGCGGCGCGCCCGCGTTTCTATGCTCCAAGCCAAAGACGAAATCGCCGTTTCTAATCCACCTGCCGAACGCCCCGCAGGCATCTCCGAAGACCAGAAATATAACGCCGCCCAGATCGATAAGCTCGAGGGTCTCGAGGCCGTCCGAAAGCGTCCGGGCATGTATATCGGCGACCCGGATGAACGCGGTCTGCATCACTGCGTCTTCGAGGTGCTCGACAACTCGATCGACGAACATCTGGCCGGCTATTGCAGCAGGATCGACGTCTCCGTGCACGTCGATGGTTCGGTCTCGGTCCGCGACAACGGCCGCGGGATTCCGGTCGACATGCATCCGAAATTCAAGATGCCGGCGGTCGAGCTGGTCCTGACGAATCTCCACGCGGGCGGCAAATTCGGGCAGGGAGCCTACAAATACTCCGGCGGTCTCCACGGCGTCGGCGCAAAGTGCGTCAACGCGCTCTCCGACTGGTTCAAGGTCGAGGTCTCGCGTGACGCGAAGGTTTATCACATGGCCTTCGAGCGCGGGAGGACGACCGAGAAACTGAGCGTGATCGGCGAGCTGAAGAACAAAAAAATCACCGGCACGCTGATCACCTTCCTGCCCGACCCGACAATCTTCACGATTACGACGGAGTTTAAATTCGAGCGCCTCGCAAGCCGGTTGCGTGAGCTGGCGTTTCTGAATCCGGGACTCGAGATCAACCTGACAGACGAGCGTGGCGACGTCCCGAAAAAGGAAACCTTTTTCTACAAGCACGGCATTGAAGAGTTCGTGAAACAGCTGGGCGAAAACAAGACGGTCATTCACCCGAAACCGGTCGTGATCTCGCGCCAGCGTGACGAGGTGTTTGTCGATGTCGTGTTGCAGTATAACGACAGCTACAACGACCAGATTCTGCCTTTCGCGAACTCCATCCCCAACCCCGACGGCGGGACGCACCTGACCGGTTTCCGCACCGCCCTAACGAAAGCGGTCAACCAATACGCGCGCTCGAACAGTCTCTTGAAAGACAAGGACCCCGCGATCTCCGGCGACGACGTGCGCGAAGGTCTGGTCTGTGTTCTCAGCATCAAGCTGCCGAACCCGCGCTTTGAATCGCAGACGAAGGTGAAGCTCGTAAACACCGAGATCGACGGCATCGTCAACTCGGTCGTCTACGACGGGTTGATGACCTACTTCGATCAGAACCCGCCGGTGGCGAAGCGAATTTTCGACAAGGTCCTAACCGCGGCGCGGGCGCGCGAAGCCGCTCGCAAAGCGCGCGAGACAATTCGCAAAGGCGCGCTGACGGGCGGCGGTCTGCCCGGCAAACTGGCCGATTGTTCCGAGCGGGATCCGGAGTTCACCGAGCTCTACATCGTCGAGGGCGACTCGGCCGGTGGCTCGGCCAAGCAAGGCCGGGATCGTCGTTACCAGGCGATCCTGCCGATCCGCGGCAAACTGATCAACGTCGAGAAAGCGCGACTCGATCAGGCGCTCAAGAACACCGAGATCCAGGCGATGATCACCGCCA
This sequence comes from Chthoniobacterales bacterium, assembly GCA_038233495.1. Classification (GTDB taxonomy): domain Bacteria; phylum Verrucomicrobiota; class Verrucomicrobiia; order Chthoniobacterales; family UBA10450; genus Palsa-1392. The sequence continues at coordinate 7,726 of JBBSLW010000059.1, forward strand.
TCGGCACGGGCATTGGCAAGCCGAAGGAGGAGGCGACGACCAAGGAAGAGGGGACCTTCGACATGAGCAAACTGCGCTACGGTCGCATCATCATTATGACGGACGCCGACGTCGACGGCTCGCATATCCGCGTGCTGCTCCTGACTTTTTTCTACCGCCAGATGACCGAGCTGGTGCGCGCCGGCAAGATCTACATCGCGCAGCCGCCGCTTTACCAGATCAAGCGCAAGAAGCGCGAAGAATACGTGGACGACGATGTGCAGCTGAACAAGATTTTGATCTCGTTAGGCGCGGAAGACGTCCGATTGAAGAACCTGGCGGATAACAAGGAGCTTAACACCGCGCAGTTGAAGGACATTCTCGACCAGCTCGAGCGGCTGGCGAAGTTGAACGAGTCCGTCCGTCGGCATGGCGGCGACTTCGAGGAGTTTCTCGGCAATCGCGACGAGAAGACCGGCAAGTTGCCGAGCTATCTCGTGAAGGTGCGCGACGGCAACGAAGAGACAGTCCACTACTTCCACGACGAACGTTCCGTCCGGCAATTTCACGAGGCGAATCTCGATCTCAGGCTCTTTGAGATGGAGATGGGACAGGAGTTGCTCCCGCTTGCGAGCACTCCGGTTAAGGCGAACGGGAACCGCCGGCGCGGCACGCTTGTGGAGTTGCACGAGTCGACCACGATCCAGAAATTGATCGCCGATCTTTCGCGACGCGGTTTGAAGGTCGATCACTACGCCGCGGCGGATAAACCAATCTTCGAATTGATCGAAGGAGAAGGCGATCGGGCTACGACTCATCCACTCTTTTCGATCCCGGAAATTCTCGAGAAGATCATGGAGATCGGCCGGCGCGGGGTGCAGATCAAGCGCTTCAAAGGCCTTGGGGAAATGAACGCCAAGGAACTCTTCAGCACGACGATGGACCCGGAACGTCGCAAGCTCCTGAAGGTCGACCTGAACGACGACAATGCGGTCGAAGCCGACATCATGTTTTCGAAATTGATGGGCGACATCGTCGAGCCGCGCCGGCAATACATCGAAGACAACGCGCTCAACGTCCGCAATCTCGACGTTTAGTTTTTGGACAGGATTAACAGGATTTTACAGGATTGAAGAGGGTCGAGAGTCACGCGCTTACTGACAAGGTCATTGGTTGTGGGATGAAAGCTCGTCGGGCTCTTTGATCGGACGTGGAGTTTTTAGACAGGATTAACAGGATTTTACAGGATTGAAGACGGACGAAAGCCACGTGCTCACTGACAAGGTCATTGGTTGTGGCATGAAAGTGCATCGGACTCTTGGGCCTGGATTTCTCGAGTCGGTTTACCTGAATGCTTTTGCTTACGAATTGCGCCGCGCCGGATTTGCCGTCGAGATCGCCCAACATATCAAGGTGCGTTATGAGGACGTGATCGTGGGAGATTTCGTCGCTGACCTTGTCATCGACGATCATTTGATCTGCGAACTGAAAGCCACCACTGGCCTGACCAAAGCCGACGAAGTTCAGCTGGTGAATTATCTGGTCGCGACCAAGCGCGACTACGGCCTGCTCTTCAATTTTGGAACAACCAGTTTGCAATTCCGGCGCAAGCATCGCCTAACGGCTCCGCATCCCGAGGAAGTCGACCTCCATAATCCTGTAAAATCTTGTTAATCCTGTCCAAATTGCCCCCCGTTAATCTCGAAAAATCTCCGTGTTAAATCCGAACGAAAAAGTAGAGCCCATCAACGTCGCCGAAGAGGTCTCGAGGTCGTTCCTCGATTACTCGATGTCGGTCATCATCTCGCGCGCCCTGCCCGATGCGCGCGATGGACTGAAACCTTCGCAGCGCCGCATCCTTTACGCGATGCAGCAGCTCTCGCTCTATCCCGGCCGCAAGCCGTATAAGTGCGCGAAGATCTGCGGTGATACGAGCGGTAACTATCACCCGCACGGTGAGGCGGTCATTTACCCGACCCTCGTGCACATGGCCCAGTCCTGGGCAATGCGGGAAATTCTCGTCGAAGGCCAGGGTAACTTCGGCTCCGTCGAAGGCGACCCGCCCGCGGCCATGCGGTACACCGAGGCGCGCATGACGCATCTCGGCGCCGCGCTCATGACCGACATGGAGAAGGACACGGTCGATTTCGTGCCTAACTATGACGAGCGCCTGACCGAACCGACCGTTTTCCCGGCCGCTTTCCCGAACATGCTCGTAAACGGCGGCACCGGCATCGCCGTCGGCATGGCCACGAATATCCCGCCGCACAATCTCGGCGAAGTGATCGACGGCATCTGCGCGCAAATCGATGACCCCGACATCACGATCGAAGGGCTCATGAAGTACGTGAAAGGCCCGGACTTCCCGACCGGTTGCGCGATTCGCGGGATCGCGGGCGTCAAGCAATACATCGAGACCGGACGCGGGAGCATGAAAGTCCGCGGCTTGGCCGGCGTGGAAGAGCTAAAGGGAAATCGCGAGCAAATCGTGATCACGGAAATTCCCTACAACGTGAACCGCGCGACGCTGGTCGAGCGGATCGCCTCGCTCGTGAACGAAAAAATTCTCACCGATATCACCGCGATCCGCGACGAGTCGGATGAGAACACGCGGGTCGTGATCGAGCTGAAGCGTGACGCCCTCCCGAAGGTCGTCATCAACAATCTCTACAAGCACACCGCGCTGGAATCCTCCTTCGCGGTCAACATGCTCGCGATTGATCACGGAAAGCCAAAACTGCTCTCGCTTAAAGAAGCGAACACGGCGTTCATCGATCATCGTCGCGAAGTGGTCCTGCGTCGGACCCGCTACGAGCTGCGCAAAGCCGAAGAGCGCGCCGAGACGCTCGAGGGTTACCTCATCGCGCTCGCGAATCTGGACGAATTCATCCGTATCATTCGCGGATCGGCGAATCGCGACGAGGCGCGGGTCAAATTGCTCGCCTTCGAGTTCACCCGCCGCCAAGTCGAGCAGATCGGCGTGCTGATTCGCAACGAAGCGCGCCTCACCGACGGCCGCTACGCTTTCAGCGAACACCAGGCGAATCAGATTCTCGATCTTCGCCTTTATCAGCTGACCGGGCTCGAGTCGGAGAAAGTCTCGGCCGAATACAAGACGCTGCTCGAAACGATCAAGGACCTGCGCGACATCCTCGCGAAAGAAATTCGCGTCTTCGAAATCATCAAAGGCGAGCTGCGCGAGATTCAGCAGAAATACGCAAGCCCGCGCCTGACGAAGCTGGTGCCCGACGAAGGCGAGATGAACATGGAGGATCTCATTGCGAACGAAGGCTGCATCATCAGCATTACCCACAACGGCTTCATCAAGCGGACGGCAGTGAGCGCTTTTCGCGCGCAACGTCGCGGCGGCAAAGGCGTCATCGGCATGACGACGCGCGAGGGCGCCACCTCGGAGGACGAAGGGGATTTCGTCGAGCATCTCTTCACCGCCACGACGCACGATTACCTGATGTTCTTTACCGAATCAGGGCGCACCTACGTGGAGAAGGTCTACGAAATTCCGGAGATGAGCCGGTCCTCGAAAGGCCGCTCCATTGCCAATCTTCTTGAGCTGCGCGCGGGCGAGAAAATCGCCGCGACCATTCGCATCCAATCGAAGAGCAGCGGCACCGGCGCGAACCAGGTCGACGAGACCTGGGATGAAAATTATCACATCGTCTTCGTGACTCGCTCCGGGATCGTGAAGAAATCGAATCTCTCGACTTTTAGCAACGTCCGCCGGGGAGGCATCATCGCGATCAACATCGAGGACGATGATTGCCTGATCGACGCCGTGCTCACGAACGGGGATCACGAAATTGTCCTGATCACTTCCGGTGGGATGAGCCTTCGTTTTCACGAGGATCAATTGCGCGACCAGGGACGCAACACCGTGGGTGTCTGGGGCATCCGTCCGGTCAAAGGCGATCACATTGTCGCGATCGCGCTGGTCAACAACGCCGCCATGCTCCTCGTCGCGGGCGAAAACGGCGTCGGCAAACGAACTTCATTCGACAACTACCGCACCCAGAAACGCGGCGGCAAAGGGATCATCACGATGAAGACCGGCGACAAAACCGGCAAAGTCGTCGGCGCCCTCACCGTAACCGAGAACGACGAGCTCATGCTCATCACGACCAAGGGGCAGATGGTGCGCACGCGCATCTCGGAAATCCGCGCGGTCGGCCGCAACACCATGGGTGTGAAACTCATGGACCTGCGGGGCGCCGAGAAGCTGCAGGCGATTGCGCCGGTCGTTAGTCAGGAACCGGAAGACGTCGAAGCCGAGGTCGAGTAGAGCGGCGCGCGGCCAGGGGGGAAAACAAGAAAAGGGAGGCGTTCGCACGTCTCCCTTTCCCGAGATGCTTAACGAATTGGCGCCCTTAGTAGCCGCCGGCGCTCTGCCGCGTCACCGTCGTGCTGGTGCTGGTCGGGGCGCGTTGCACCGCAGTCTCGCTCGTGGTCGTGGTGCTGGTGGTTGCCGGTTCCTTCACAACCGTGGTGCAGGAGGAGAGGACGAGTGCGAAGACGGGCAGGACTGGGATTAAGAGAATAAGTTTTTTCATAGTAGGATTGTTGGTAACACACTGGATTCGCCCCGAATCCCGCCCGCGGATGGATGAGAAACGAAGTTTCTCAGGCCCGCGCAATCGGTACTTCCCGCCCGGTGCTGCTGGAGAGGTAGATCGCGTCCAGCATTTCCATCAGGTAAAGCGCCTGCTCCGCGTCGTTCAGGGGAGCTTCGCGGCCGGCGATCGCGTCGATGAAATTTTGCATCTGGAGCGCGAAAGAATCCGCGGCGTCGGCGGGCTCGAGCGCGTGGTCGACCAGTTTCCCGTCGACGTCCTGGAAGAGGGTCAGCGGCTTCAGGCGCACGGTGGCTTTGGTTCCGTAGATCGTGCAATTGTTCAGCTCGCGCCCGCATTCGAGTCCCGGCGGAATCTCATCCGTCAGGTTGCCGGCCCACGAAGTCTTGAGCTGGACGACGGCATCGTTCTGGAAGCGGATGAAGGCGAAAGCGGAATCCTCCACGTCAAAAACCGGCGCTTGCACGAGGTGCGGGAAGTTTTGAAAAACCGACGCGGTGACCGAGATCGGGCGCGGCGTGCCCATCAGATACCAGGCTGAATCGAGCGCATGAATCCCGATGTCGATGAGCGCGCCACCGCCGGAGCGTTTCTTTTCCGTGAACCAACCGCCGAGGCCGGAAGGGATGCCGCGCGCGCGAACCCAAACGGCCTCGGCGAAATAGATTTTCCCGAGCTCGTCGCGCGCGATCAATTCGCGGGCCGCGCGCATGCCCGGAGTAAAGCGAAACTGGCGGCCGAAAAAATAGACGAGACTGCGGGCTTCGGCTTCCTCCTGCAGAACGCGCATCTCGCCGCCGTTCAAAGTCGGCGGTTTTTCGCAGAGGACGTGTTTGCCGGCACGGAGCGCGGCCAGAGTGGCGGGGAAATGGAGATGGTTCGGCAGGCAAACAATGACTGCGTCGATCTCCCGCTCGCCTAACAAGTCGGCGTAGTCCGGATAAATCTTTTCCGGCGCATAAGTGTTCTGAAATTCTGCGGCCCGCGTCTCGTCCGGCTCCGCCAGCGCCGCGAGGACGGCATCGGGTGAGGCGTTGATTCCGCGCGCATGTTGCTGGCCGGGCCAGCCCGCGCCCACGATTCCGATGCGCAGCTCTCTCTTCACGCGCGCACGATGCGCTTAATCTTCCGCCCGAGCGCGGAGTTTTTTCAGGGCGGACCGCTTTTTTTTGCCCTCGAGAATCTTGCGTTTCAATCGCGGCGGCCGCGGAGAATTGCGCCGCCGCTCCTGCGAAGCCTGGGCGCGCTGGAGCTGGCGCGCTTCTTCTTTGCGGCGCTGGACGGCGTCGAACAAACGCTCGCGCGCGATCTGCCGATTGCGCATCTGCGAACGCGAATCCTGCACCGTCACGCTCAATCCGCTCGGGCGATGCCGCAGGGTGACCGCGGTCGAGACCTTGTTCACGTTCTGCCCGCCGGGACCGGAGGAACGGGCAAAGGTTTCCTCGAGTTCGTCTTCGGGCAGGCTCTTCCTGGCCGGCGCGGGTTTCATGGCTGCATGTTCACCTCAATCCAGGGCGGCCGCCACGCCGCATTTCTAAGCCCGACTGCAGAATACCGATGGCCGGACTCGAACCGGCACGGGCCGTTAAGCCCAACGGATTTTAAGTCCGTTGCGTCTGCCATTTCGCCACATCGGCGTTTCTCGGGCGAGTTTAAGCGGGAACCGCCGGAGCAGCGAAAAGAAATTTGTTTCCTAGGAAATACCGTCTCGCTTTGTTGCATCCGGCGGCGTTTCGACGATCGAACCCTTAGCGAACGGCGCCCAATTATGAGGCGTTCGAGGAATTCAAACCGGAGATCTCTTATGGCAACAAAACTGGATGGAAAAAAAGTGGCGATCCTGGTCGCGGACGGATTTGAGCAGGTCGAGATGACGAAACCCCGCGAGGCGCTGCACGAGGCTGGCGCCGAAACGAAAATCGTTTCGATCAATTCGGGCAAAATCCAAGGAATGAATCACGATGAGAAGGGCGACGAATTCGAGGTCGACCTCACCCTGGGCAAAGCGAAGCCGCAAGACTTCGACGCCCTCCTCATGCCGGGCGGACTGATGAATCCCGACGCGATGCGGCAGGAGCAGAGCGCGCTCGATTTTTGCCGGCACTTTTTCGAATCCGGGAAGCCGGTCGCGGTCATCTGTCACGGGCCACAGGTCTTGATCAATGCCGACCTCGTGCGCGGTCGGACGATGACGTCCTGGCCCGCGCTCAAGGTCGACATGAAAAACGCCGGCGCGCACTGGGTGGACGAAGAAGTGGTGGTCGACAACGGTCTCGTTTCCAGTCGTAAACCGGATGATATCCCGGCCTTCAACAAAAAGATGATCGAGGAATTCGCCGAGGGAAGACACGCCGGAATGAAGAAACCGGCGCGGAACGAAATGCCGACGGTCGATCTCGAGACCTGATCCGGCGCTCGTCTCAAAAAGAGTTCGTTAGGCGACTTCGCCTTGCGCCTGCGAAGGACGCAAGGCGGGGCGGTTCCCCTTTCTTTTTGGCCGAAGCCGTGGGCATATTGCCACCCCCGTGATGACCACCGCCAATAGGATTACGCTCGTCCGGATCCTCATGATCCCGGCGTTCGTCCTCATGGCCATCTACTACGGGGAGAGCATCAAACGCGGGGACCCGCTCGAGTGGCAGCGCTTCGCCGCGATCATTATTTTCCTCGTGGCCGCGGCG
>JBBSLW010000060.1:0-14940 GCA_038233495.1 Chthoniobacterales bacterium
GCGGAAGAGCCAGGGATTGCGGATGACGCCGCGGCCGATCATGAGCCCGCGCGCGTTCGTTAGGGAAAGCACTTCCTCGGCTTTCCCGGCGGAATAGACGTTGCCATTCGCGAGCACCGGACAGGACAGGGCGGCGACGGCGCGCGCGATGAATTCGTAACGCGGCACGCTCCGGTACATCTCCTTCACGGTGCGGGCGTGGACCGTGAGCAGGTCGAGCGAGTGGCGGGCAAAGATCGGCAGGAGCTGATCGAAGACGGTGGCGTCGTCGAAGCCGATCCGGGTTTTCACGGTAAACGGGATCGTGATCGCCGCGCGCAACGCGCCGAGGATTTCATCGACGCTCCGGTTCGCGAAGCAGTCCGCCCCCGGCGCATTTGCGATACACGACGGGAACCGGACAACCGAGATTGAGATCGATCGCGGCCACCGGGTGATGCTGCAATTCGCGCGCGGTCCGGACGAGGGCGGCAATGTCGTTATCGATCATCTGCGCGATCACGGGCCGCCCGGTCGGGTTCTGGGTGATCGAGGCGAGGATCTTTTTATCGAGCCGCGAGTCGGGGAGGACGCGGAAATATTCGGTGAAATAAAGATCAGCGTTCCCGTAGCCACTGATCAGCCGCATGAACGGCAGGTCGGTCACGTCCTGCATCGGCGCGAGCGCAAGGATGGGGTCGGGCTGGCAGAGGAGGTTTTGGAATTGGGTTGGGACATCCACGGTTGTAGCGTCCGCTGTCTCAGCGGATCCGCGCCGCTCGGTTCGCAGGAAATGCGCTGAGACAGCGCACGCCTGGTTTCCTGGCTTCCAGATTTTTTCCGCCGCATTTCTGCTTCATTGAGCCTAACGAGTGGATGCCGTCGACCCGTGACGATTGATGAGCAGCTGCGCCTCGCTGGTGCGGAACAGGATCGCGACGAGAAACGTCACGATCGTGCCGAAGCAGATCCACCACGGGAATTCCATGATCGGAAACCAAGCCGGCGGGGTGTAGAGCTTCACTCCAAAGATGCGCGCGACGTCGTTAGGAAGGTTGCTGATCAGGGCAACAAACAAAAAGCCGGCGATCATGGCGAGCGGGTTGGTCGCGTCGCTGCCCCGGCCGCGGGTGAGCATGCCGCAGAAGAAAATCCCGAGCAACGATCCGTAGGTGTAGCCGAAGATACCGAGCGCGATCGGGATGATGCGCACGTTAGGCAAGACGATCACGCAATAGGAGGTGGCGGAGGCGACGAGGATCATGAGGACAGCAAATCCAACCGTCGCCCAGCGGACGGCGCGCAGACTCTGTGTCTCGGAAGCGCCCGGATTAATATAAGGCTGATACCAGTCGCGGGTGAAACTGGTGGCGAGTGCGTTCAGGGCGGTGCTGAGCGATCCCATGGTGGTGGCAAAGATCCCGGCAATGAGGAGGCCGCGCAGGCCGACCGGCATTTCGTAGAGAATGTAATGGCAAAAAGTCTCGTTAGGCGTTTTTGGGAGGGTGGGATCGGGATGCGCCTGGTAATAGACCCAGAGGAGCAGGCCGATGGTGAGAAAGGTGAAAGCGATCGGGATGTCGGCCAGACCGGAGAGGATGAGGGAACGCCGGCTGCGCCGAATATCGGGCGCGGTTAACATCCGTTGCACCATGTCCTGATCGGTCCCGTGCGTCCCCATGGTGATGAAGGTGGCGCCGAAGAGGCCGGCGAAAATGGTGTATTCGACCGCGAACATGCCGACGATTTTTTGCCAGCCGCTCTTCGCCGGATCGAGCCCGGTGCTGAAGAAATCGTGCAGTTGAAAACCGCCCGTGCGCGCGACGATTTCACTCCAGCCGCCGGGGATGGAGAAGTAGAGGAGCGCGGCCGCGACGAGCGCGCTCCCGAACATGATCGAGGCCTGGATGACATCGGTCCAGATGACGGCTTTGATTCCGCCTAACGTCGTGTAAACCGCGGTGAGAATGACAATCGCGACGGTGGAGAGGACGTAGATCAAGAGAGTCTGGGTGGGATTGGGGCGGACGCCGCTGATCATCTCGTAGGCGAGGGCCAGAGCGATGGCGCCGACATAAAGCCGAGCTCCGGAGGCGAGCAGGCGGGTGACCATGAAAACGGCGGAAGCGGCGTTCTTGGTGCGGGTGCCGAAACGCGCGGTCAGGTATTCGTAAATCGAGAAGACTTTGTAGTCGTAGTAGGGCTTGATGAAGATGTAGCTGACGAGGATGCGGGCGATGATCGTGCCGATGGCCAGTTGCAGGTAGGTGTAATTGCGGAGGGCAAAGCCTTCCCCGGGAGTGCCGAAAAAGGTGCCGGCGCTGGTCTCCGCGGCGATGATGGAAGCGAGCACCGCCCACCAGGGAATGCGCCGGCCGCCGAGCGCGAAGTCTTCGAGGCTATCCTCCTTCCGGCCCATGTAGAGGCCGATGAAGATGATGACGAAAAAGTAGAGGAGCAGGACTCCGGAATCGATCAGCAGGCGCGCGTCCACGGCGAGTTAATAGCCACAGATGGACACAGATGAAACACAGATTTTACGGAGAAGACGCGGGGCGGCTCCTTTGATCTTATCTCTGTTCCATCCGTGTTAATCTGTGGCCGATGAAATCTCTCGAGATTGCCGCACCCGAGTTCGATCTCGCGCTGACGCTCGACTCGGGGCAGACGTTTCATTGGGAATCCTCCGGCGCCGGTTTCATCGGCGCGATTGGGGAGCGCGCGGTTTACGTGGAGCAGCGGGGCGCTCAGCTTCTCGTTAGCCCGGGCGCGGCGGACCTCGTCGCGCGCTATTTTTCTCTCGATCATCCGCTCGCGGAAATCTGCGCTTCGCTGCCCGATGATCCGGCGATGCAGAGCGCGGCGCAGTTTTGCCGCGGGCTGCGCATCATCCGGCAGCCGCGCTGGGAATGTCTCGCCACCTTTATCACTTCCTCGATGAAACAGGTGGCGCACATCCGCCAGATCTCGCACGCGCTCCGTCAGCGCTACGGCAACCGCTCCATGCTATACGGGAGTCACGTATATGCTTTTCCCAGCCCGCAGCGTCTGGCGCGGACGACGGAAGGAGAATTGCGGGAATGTGCGCTCGGTTATCGGGCGAAGAATCTGCTCGCCATGGCGCGGCTGGTGGCTGGAGGCGAGGTTGATTTGGACGCCCTCGCGCTTTTGCCCGATGACGAGCTGCGCGCGCAGCTCTGCGCTCTCCCCGGCGTCGGCGCGAAGGTCGCGAACTGCGTCCTCCTTTTCGCCTACGAACGGTTGCGCGCGTTCCCGATCGACGTCTGGATCGAGCGCGCGCTCCGGCAGAATTATTTCCCGCGCCGGCGCAAGCTCACGCTCGGGCAGTTGCGCGAGTTCGCGGCGCAACATTTTGGGGAACACGGCGGTTACGCGCAGCAGTATCTCTTTCACCACGCGCGCAAGACGACTCCGCGCCGGTTGTCACCCCGGGGTAGGTGAGATAATTTTGCCCCTGATCAACTCACCCGCCGTCCCTTCCTGTGCGCTCGTTCGACGGCGCCCGAGCTGCCGGATGGCAATGTCATGATGGAATCCAATCGCGATCGAAAAAAAGTGTGGTGGGCTGTGCTCGCCTCGGTCGCGTTGCATTTGTTGATCGGGCTGTCGCTGGCGGCCTTGGGCGGCCGGACCGAGGAGCTGGCCCCGGAGATCGAGGCGCCCCCGCAGCTCACCATCATGCAGGTCTCGGAACCGACTCCGCCGCCCCCGCCAGTCGTGCCCAAGAATGCGCCGATGGCGACGGTCGATCCGGCTCGCAAATCCGCGGAAGTGCCGAAAGAGAAAACCTTCGAGGCGAACGAGAACTCGATCGCGGCCGCGGAGAAAGCTGCCACGACCGATAACCAACTCCCGGGTCAGGATGGCAAAGACCGGCCGTTCATGAACCTTGAAGAGCACGACTATTCACTCGCAAGCAAAGAAGCGGCTGCGAGCTCGCCCGCGCCCAGTGCAAGACCGGAGAAACAGCCGACGCCTGAAGAAACAGCAACCCCAGCGCCGCCCACCCCGGCTGCCGATCAGCTTACGCTTCTAACTCAAACTCCAACGCCCATTCCGAGTCCGCCTGAGACAAAGGAAAATGTGGAGATCCCAACGCCAACACCGAGCCCGTCTCCCGAGCAGGGTGAAACTCCATCAGCTCCGGCGGCCGCCTATCGTGACCTTCAACAGAAGACCCGAATTCATGGCGGAATCAGCACCCGCGGGACGGCGGCCGTTAACGCGGTCGGCACGCCTTTGGGTCGGTACGTCAAGGTCCTGCAGGATGCGCTGGGGGCACGCTGGTATTACCTAATGGAGCAAAATGCCGATCTAAAAAGCATTGGAACAACCGAACTTCGTTTTGAAATCACGGCTGACGGGCACGTCGAAAATCTTAAGGTCACGAGTAACACCACAACGGAAGCCTGCGCTGGTATCGCAATCCGATCCGTCCAGGAGACGAAATTCCCTCCGCTACCTGATGATTTAGTAGCCACACTTCCTAACGGACATTTGACAATGGACGAGATGGTGTTCGCTATTTTCCCAAACCGATGACCGCACTCTCCTTCGCAGAGGCCACCAATCCGCTCCAACCCGTCGTCGATTTCCTGCTCCGGGGCGGTCTCTTCATGTGGCCGCTGCTCATCAGCTCGATCGTGGCGCTGGCCGTGATCATCCTGCGGACGATCGCGTTGCGCCGGAAAAATGTGCTGCCGCTGGTGGTGGAAAGCGAGATCGAGCGCCTTTCGCCGGGCGGAAATCCGGAACGGCTCCTTCGCATCGTGCGCGAAGATGATTCCTCGCTCTCGCGCATCACCCGCGTCGCCCTGCAAAATCTGCGCGCGCCGCGCTCGGAAAATATCGAGGCGGTCGAAACCCGCGCGCGGCACGAGATGGTCAACCTCGAGAAAGGCCTCATCGTCCTCGAGATCATCACCGGCATCGCGCCATTGTTAGGCCTGATCGGCGCCGTCTCCGGCCTGGTTCATGTCTTTTCGCATCTCGGCCTCGGAACCGGCGCGGCCGACACCAAGGCGATCGCACTTGGCATCTCCGAGGCGCTCAACGCCACCGTCTTCGGTTTGTCGATCGCCGTCCCGACCCTGATCGCGTTCAGTTATTTCTCGAAAAAGGTCGAAGTCATGTCGGTCGAAATGGAAACGCTCGTGGTGGAGTTGATCAGCAAATGCTATTACGGGCGGATCCCGGAAGGCCACTCGCAACGCGTCACTCCCTCCGTCCCGACGCCCGCCATCTCGCACGCGACGACGCCGTTAACCTAACGAATCGCCGGGAGCGTCGTCATGAAGTTCGCCGTCCGGAAACGCCGCCCTCCCTCGATCATCATCGTCTCGCTGGTCGATATCCTGGTCATCCTCCTCATCTTTTTCGTCGTCTCGACCACCTTCAAAAAGGATCAACCGGAAGTGCAGATCAATTTGCCCGAGTCAAAAACCTCGAGCGCAAAGCCGGCCGAACTCGAGCATGCCATCGTCAGCGTCGACGCCGCGGACGCACTCCAGCTCGACGGCAAAGCGATCGCGGTCGAGGAGCTGCGGGAGGCGATCACGAATTTACCGCCCGCGCGCAAGAGCTCGCTGGTCCTGAAGGCTGACGAAAAAGCTTCCTTCGGCATGATCATCAAGGTGATGGATGCCTTGAAACTCGCCGGGGTGAAGAACCTGCCGGCGTTCACTGAACCCGGCGGCCAATGAATCTGCCCATCGTGAGGTATGGCGACCCGGTTCTGCGGGCCAAGGGGAAACGCATCATCGCCGTCGACCCCGCGGTGCGTGAGCTGGCCGCGAAAATGATCGAGACGATGCACGAAGCGAATGGCGTCGGCCTCGCGGCCCAACAGGTAGGCGAAGCGCTGCAACTCACCGTGATCGATGTCGCCGAAGCGGAAGACCAGGAGAGCACGATGAAACTGAACGGTGTGGAGGTGGATCCGAAGGCCGTCATGCCGCTCGTCCTGCTCAATCCCGAGCTCGAGTTGGGGAAGGAAACCGACCAGGCCTTGGAAGGTTGCCTGAGCTTTCCCGAGATCACGGCCGACATCTGGCGCGCTTATGCGGTCGTGGCCCGCGCGCAAACTTTGGAAGGCGAACCGCTCGAGATCGAAGCGACCGGCCTGCTCGCGCGCGCGCTCCAGCACGAGGTCGATCACCTCAACGGCATCCTCTTCATCGATCGCATGAGCGCCGCGACGAAGGTGGCCCTGCGCAGCCGGCTGAAGCGGCTGCAGAAGGAAAACGCGCCTCGTTAGCATCAACCGCTGCCGCGCGATCTCCGGGTAGCGCACGCGTCTCGCGTGTCTGGCGAATGCGTCCCGCGTTCGCGAACTTTTTCTCGGCGTGCTTCGGAAGAATCTGAGGAGGGGGGGAAGTTCGTCACGGCGAGACGCCGTGACCAGCACGCGAGACGCGCCCGCTACCCAGTCACCACGCGACGTCAGATCGCCTTATACGTCACCGTAATATTGCGATAAACGTCCGGCTCTTTCTGCGCGGAGAAATAGAAGAGCTCGAGCGCTGATTTCCCCACCACCCACTGGTAGCCGACAAGCGTCTGGATGACGTCGGTGTCGTTGTCGCGCGAGCGCGAGATGAGGCGGCCGGTGCCATATTTGGCATCGAAATAACGGCGAATCTCCCCCATCCGGTTGTTGTAATGCTCGAGCGACCAGTCGGAATATTCGTACTGCAGTTCGATCTGCATCAAGGCGCCGCCTTTGAAGATGAAGATGGTCCGCTTCAAGCCGGGATGGATCAGGCCTTCCACCGTCCAGCTTTCCTGGCCGTCGCCCGGTTCGCGGCTGACGACTTTGGCCTTCGCGCCTTTCAGCACCTTCTCCACCCGGCCCGGCGAATCGTTCCAGCGAAAACCAAACGGCGGCGGGATTTCCTCCGCGAGCAGGGGGAAAACCGAGAGCAGGAAAACGGCAGCCGCCGCAGGCAAGGAACGCATCAGGGCCTAACGACTACTGAGGTTGAATACTTCGTAGCGCCGGACGGTCGGCCGCAGATAACGCCGCATCGTCTCGAGATGGCGCGGGTCCTTTTCGTAGCGGCGGAGCGCGCCGTGCTCGCGAAAAGTGATGATCACTCCGAGGTCGAAACTTTGATCCGACCCCGGCGCCAGGCTCGGGATCGAGCGCACGACTTCCACTTTCATGACGCCGGGAATCATCCGGAGCGAATGGGCGGCGTTCGTCACCCGGGCACGATCGGGCCGGCTCTCCGGATTTTTCAGCCAGACGAGCACGACGCGCGTCACATTAGGTCCGGGCGCGGGCGGGCTGGCACAGGCCCCGAGAAAAAAAGTGAGGGCCAAGAGGAGCGCGAAAACCGCGCCGAAACCCGTCTCGCCATATTTTCTTCGCGCTCTCATGCCTTTCTCAAGATGACGAATTTCGGGCAATTCGTCATCTTGGCGAACAATTTTGTCTTCCGACGGCGCGCTTGCAGACTGCTCCGAATAAGGAGAAAAGGATCGCGCGAGGCACTTGCCTAACGAGATGTTCGTCGGCGAAAAAATCGCTCTCCTCTGAAAAATTCGGACCTGCCAGAGTCGATTTAGCGTCAAGATTTTTTTGCCCAAAAAGGCAAAATAAACTTCCGATTTTTTCTTGTGAGGCGGTGGTCTGATTTCTAATCTGAAGCCGCAGGCCGGGAGCGAGCGAGACCGGGTGTGAACAACATGTGAACAAGGTAGAGGCCTGAAATGGAGCTGATAGTTATGATAAGACGACAAAGATTTTTTCGGGCCCGCACTCCGCTGCTTTCCTCCGTGCGCAGGTCGCTCTCCCGGAACCATGCAAAAGCGGTTTTTCCCTCGTGGAACGGGCTTTCCATTCGTATTTTCCCTCGGTTGAACTCGAGAAGCGCCGCCCCGTGCCTCGGTCAGCCGCTCCCTTCCACCTCTGCGTTCTCTCCATTTCTGACCTCCGCCGGCGTTATTTAACGCTGTTAACAAGTAGCCATGGACGAGAAATGTACGCAGTTGTGGACGAAGCTTTCTGCCGCCTTAAAACCCCAGGTCAGTGCCGATACTTTTAAGCGTTGGTTTTCCGCCGTAAAACTGACCAGCGCGAGCGCCGAGGAGATCACTCTCCTGGTGCCAAATAACATCTACCAATTTTGGATCGAGAGTAATCACATGCCCGCTTTGCAGGGGGCCATCATCTCCGTCTTGGGCGGCGAGCGAGTGGTGAAATTTGTCTGCGCGGTCGATACCTCGGCCGGCTCCGACGCGGCCGAACCGGAACCGGCGCTTTCGTCAAGATCGCAAAGCGCGACGAACCGCGCGAACCGCACGCCCGGCCTCAATCCGCGCAACACTTTTGAGTCGTTCGTGATCGGGCCTAACAATGAGATCGCGCACGCCGCCAGCCTCGCGGTCGCGCAATCGCCGGCCAAAACCTACAACCCGCTCTTCATCTATGGCGGAGTCGGGCTCGGCAAAACGCACCTCATGCAGGCGATCGGCCAATACATCAGCGTGCGTGGGAAAGGCGCTCGCGTCATGTATCTCTCGAGCGAGTTGTTCATCAACGAGTTCATCGACGCGATCCAGCACAACAACCTGGTCAAGTTCCGGAAGCGCTATCGCCAGGCCGATCTGCTCCTGATCGACGACATCCATTTCCTCGGCGGCAAAGAGCGTTCGCAGGAAGAATTTTTTCACACTTTCAACACCCTCTTCGACGGCCATAAACAGATCGTTCTCTCGAGCGACCGCCCCGCCTCGGAGATTGCCAACCTCGAGCATCGGCTCGTCTCGCGTTTTGAGTGGGGCCTGACCGCCGAGCTGCAGCCGCCCGATGTCGAGACGCGGATGGCCATCCTGCGCAAGAAGGCGCACGCCCTGAAGATTGTTTTGCGCGAAGAGATTTTCGATTTCCTCGCCACGCGAATCAAAACGAACGTCCGCCGGCTGGAAGGCGCGCTCATGCGGGTGGCCTCGTTCGCGTCCCTGAGCGGCAAGGAATTGACCAATGAAGTGGTCGAGCATCTGCTCAAGGATATCCTGCAGGAAGAAGCGCGGCGCGCGGTCACGATCGACCAGATCCAGCGACGCGTGGCCGAGCACTACGACGTGCGCCTGGCCGACATGACGAGCAAACGGCGCCCGGCCAACATCGCTTTCCCCCGGCAGATCGCGATGTACCTGGCGCGCGAACTAACGAAAGCTTCGCTCAACGAAATCGGCGAAGCGTTTGGCGGGCGCGACCACGGCACCGTCCTGCACGCCTGCAAGCTGGTAAAGAAGCGGATGAAGGAGCAGGATAAAATCCGGCAAACGATCTCATTCATCGATAGCGCGCTGCAACGCTGATGCTCCGCACGAGATTGCGGTTGCCGGATAAAATCGAAGGCCTTACATCTTAACGACTCCTATCCGCCTTCATGAAATTTAGCGTAACGAAAGAGAAGCTGCTCGAGTGTCTGCAACAGGTTCAAAACGTCGTCAGCACGCGCACCACGCTGCCGATCCTCTCGAACGTCCTCCTGCAGGCGAATGGCGGAGAAGTCCGCCTAACGACGACTGACCTGGACGTCGGAGTGCGCGGCAGCTTCGAGGCGGAAGTGGAAAAAGACGGCGCCACCACCCTCCCGGCGCGGCGGCTTTTCACCATCATCCGCGAGCTCCCCTCGAGCGAAATTTCCTTCGATATCGACGGCAAGAACGCCGCTTCCATCCGGAGCGGGCAAAGTTTTTTCAAGATCCTCGGTTTGCCCGAAGAAGAATTTCCGCCGCTCCCGAAATTTGACGATTCCAAAGTCGTCACCATCCGGCAGAAAGATTTGCGCGACGGATTGCGCAAAACCTCCTACGCGATCTCGACCGATGAGACGCGCTACGTGCTCAACGGCGTTCTCTTCAGCTTCAAGGATAACAAGCTCACGCTCGTCGCGACCGACGGCCGGCGGCTGGCCATGCTCGACATCGACCTGGAATTTCCGCGCAGCCACGAGGCCGACATCATCGTGCCGACCAAGGCGGTGACGGAATTGCAGCGTCTCCTGACCGATGACGGCGATGTGCGGGTGAGCGTGACCAGCGGGCAGATCGCGTTCGACCTTAACAACACGCTCCTCGTTTCGAAATTGATCGAGGGAAACTATCCAAACTATCGCCAGGTCATTCCCGGCGAGATGAAGGAGCGGGTCACGCTCGAGCGCGAAACGTTTCTCAATTCCCTGCGCCGCGTCTCGCTGCTCGCGAGCGACAAATCGAATTCGATCAAGCTGAACTTCACGAAGAACAACATCGACATCACGGCGAACACGCCGGAGGTCGGGGAAGCGAAGGAATCGCTCCCGGTCGCCTACAAGGGCCGCGAATTTTCGATCGCGTTCAATCCCGAGTTCCTGATGGCGCCGCTCCGTAACCTCACCGAAGACGAAGTCTTCCTCGACCTGATCGACGAGATGAGCCCGGGCGTGATCAAGATCCAAAGCCCGTTTCTCTACGTGCTGATGCCGATGCGCATCAGCTCCTAGCGCAGCGCAATCTTCCAGCTTGCGGGATTCATTAAGGGAGCAAGCTGGAAGCTTGCGCTACCTACGAGCTTGTCAGCGCGGCCACCATTTCGGTCACTTCGATTCCATCCATCATTCCTCCGCGCGCTCGGAATACGCGAACCTGCGGATTCGCCGGCGCCCAGATTGCCGGGTCCGTCGGTCCAAAGAGGAGCAGACTCGGCGTGCCAACGGCGGCGGCGAGATGCGAGATGCCGCTATCGTGGCCGAGAAAGCTTCCACAATTCTGCAGCCGGCCGGCGAGAAGCGGAAGTGGGAGATTTCGCGCCAGCTCCACTTTCTCGTTAGGCAGAGCTTCCGCCAGCCGGGGCAGTCGCTCTTCATCCGCCTCGCCCCCGACGAGGAGGATTCGGCGCTGCGGGTCGGCCGCGCAAAGCGATCGCCCCAGCTCGATGAAACGCTCGAGGGGCCAGTTCTTTTTTTCGCTCCCGCTCCCGGGATGGATCGCGAGCAGATTCGGGGCGACTTTTCTCGGCTCGTTAGGCGTGATTCGCGCTGCAGAATCTTCCAGGTAAAGATCCAGGCTCTCCAGCGGCCGCGCCAGTTGCCGGGCGGCGTGCTCGTGCCCGCCGATCTTCGGCGAACCCACAATCAGGTTGCGGACGCCGGCCCGGCGCAGATTGCGGGCAAAGATTTCGTCGGGATCAAAGAGATAACTGATGACCTGTTGGAAACTGCCGAAGTAGTCAATCAGGCCGGGCGCGAGCTCGCCCTCCCGCGCGAAGAAACTGGAGAGCGGGCCGTACTCGATCGAGCGACTGGCGTTGGCGTAGCCGCTCATCGTGGCGAGCGCGATGATCTGCTGGTAGCCAAGCACCTCGATCTGGGAGGAAGGGAAAGCATCGCGCAGCAATCGCAGCGCGGGCAGGGTGAGGATGAAATCGCCCAGCGCTCCGCCGCGGATAACCAGGATTTTATTCAACGGATCACTTCACCGTCCGCGCCGCTCAGGCTGACCGCCCTAACGGACTCGTCTGCTCAATACACCACGAAAGCACAAACCAGAATCGCCGCGCCGTAGAGGAAGGCGAGAGCAGAGAGCGCCCGCCAGCGACCGGGACTTTTCGTGCTCCAATCGATCTGGTCGCGCATCAGGTAAGGCATCGTAACCCAGAACAGTCCCTTCACGATCATCACGTAGGCGAGCACCGTGACGAGCAAACGGCTCGCTTCCGGCCGGAGGAAAGCGGCATCGAGGAGCGGCTCGGCGGCGAGCAGACAAAGAATTCCAAGAGCGCGCACGGCGAGAAATTCGTCCACAAACCAGAGCACGAGGAGGAAGCCAATCGGCAGGATGACAAGCAACGGTCGGCGAAAATTTGAAAACTCGCCCATCTCCATTGTCGCCAGAAGCCAGACGCTCCAGACCAGGTCGATCGTTAGGATAACGGCGCCGGCGACGCGCGAGCGCGGCAGGTGCGGGAGAAAATTACGCGCCGGCAGGACGATCGCCGCCAGGCTGAGCAGGGCGAGGAGCGCGCCCGCCACCAGGCCGACACCATGCAACGAGAATTGGTAGATCATGAGATGGCCGCGACCGGCGGCTGAAGTTCTTCCATCGCCGCGAAATGACAACTGCTCGCCGACTCCGCTTTGACCCCGGACATGCTGAATCCGGTTGAATGGGTGATGCACAGATCGACCAGCTGTCCGATCTCGTCGGAGCCGCCTTCGAAGACGACGATCTTGTTGCCACGGGTCCGGCCGGTCAGGCGGGCGCGGTTCGTTTTGCTCGGGCCTTCGCAAAGAATCTGCACGGTCTGCCCAACGAGCCGGGCGCCGGCGCGACGCGCCGTGGCATCGACGACGTCGAGCAAATCCCGGTTGCGCGCTTCCTTGAGGCTTTCATCCACCTGGCTTTCCAGAGCGGCGGCGGGAGTTTCGCGGCGCGGTGAATAGCGAAAGACGAAGGCATTGTCGAACTGGATCTGTTCCACCAGCGCGCGGGTCTGCGCGTAATCCTGGTCGCTTTCTCCGGGGAACCCGACGATCACGTCGGTCGTTAGGGCAATGCCGCTGCGGTGCGCGCGAATCTCCTCGACCAGCCGGAGGTATTTGTCCGCCGTGTAGGTGCGATGCATCGCCTTCAGGATCCGGTCGGAGCCGGATTGCAACGGCAGGTGGACATGCTCGCAAAGTTTCGGCAGATCGCGGAGCGCGGCGATCAGGTCGGCGCGAAACCCGATCGGGTGCGGCGAGGTGAAACGGAGGCGCTCGAGCCCATTCACCTCGTGCACCGCCTCGAGCAGCTGCACAAAAGGACTCTTCCCGTCCCGCTTCGGAAATTCATGGCGCCCATAGAGATTCACGATCTGTCCGAGAAGGGTGACTTCTTTCACCCCCTGCTCGACCAGCGCGCGCACTTCCCTAACGATCTCCACGATAGTGCGACTTCGTTCCGCGCCGCGCGTCCGCGGCACGATGCAGAAGGTGCAATGCATGTTGCAGCCCTGCATGATCGAGACAAAAGCGGTCGCCTGCTGCGCGCGGAGCGCGTGCTCGCGAATCGTTTCCTGCGAGCCCGCTTCTTCCTCGATATCGACAATCGAGAGCCGCGGGTCGTCCATGCGGCGGGACCGCTTTTTCTCGATCAGCTCGTCGACATAGTCCGCCACGCGATGAAACTTTTGTGTCCCGACCACGAGATCGAGGTGCGGCACGAGCTTGAATAGTTCCGCACCGCGCGCCTGCGCCATGCAGCCAAGAAAACCGAAGACCACTTCCGGGCGCTCTTTCGCCGTCCGGCCGAGCATGCCCATTTTGCCGAGCGCTTTCTGATCCGCCATGTCGCGCACGCTGCAGGTATTGAGGAGCACGACATCCGCTTCGCCCTCGCTCGCGGCCGCTTCATAGCCACGGTCGAGCAGGGAGCGCGCGACCTGTTCCGAGTCGCGCTCATTCATCTGGCAGCCGTAGGTTTTGATGAAAAATTTCGGCATGAGCGAGGGCCAACGATACACAAATGCGCCGCGCCCGCCACGCCGGAGGCCGCCGCTGTCGTTAGGGCGGATTGGCGAAGCGGTTCGGGAACGGATTGGCGCGGAGCCGCTTTTGCACCTCAGCGTCGGTCCAGGGGAAGGTGCCCTTCTCGTTGAAGAGCGCGAGGCCGACCACACCGACATTGCGGGTGTCGCCATATTTTTCCCGGGCGTAGGATTCGCGCACCGGGCTGAACCGGAACGCGGCCACCGCCTCTATGCTTTGCCGAAAACCCTCCACCACGAGGGTGCGGTGCGGCGCGATCACATAGCCGCGCTTTTTCACCGAGGCCGGGCGACCGTCAATCGCGTCCAGGCCATCGACCGAGAGCACGGCTTCCAGGCGCAGGTTACTTTGGTTCCGGCCACGAGGCTGTAGCGGCGGCCTTCCTCCCCTATCACGAACCAGCGATCGCCGACGATCAGGCCCGGAAGAAAGCGGCTGTTCTGGTCGCGCAGCCCGATCGAAACCAGACTGGAAATCGGCCCGGAAAGGATCGGCCAGACCCGCTGCAGGCGAGTCGCACCCGCCATCGCCTAAATTCCGGCGCGGTCATTGTAGAAAATTTCCGCGATGGCGAGTGGGCGGGCGGGCGTGGCGCGTTCGAAGTTCGTCGCGCTCACGAGAGACCGGCGCGTTTCACCCCAGCGCGTTCCGAGTCCGGGGCGATCGGGCGGAGCCGAGGCGTAATCCGATGTTGCCCCGGCCCGCGGATGGAGAAGAGGGCGCGGCGCAGGAGGCGAGAACCACGGCCACGAGAAGACCGCGAAGCGGAGCGTGCATGTTTTTCGTTTCGTCATTTGTTCGTTCCTCTAAAAAGGATTATCCCCTTCCCAATCGCAGCCCCTTTTGAATAAATCGCCGCGCAAAATGAAATCAGAAAATGCAGCCATCGGGATTATCGGCGGGAGCGGTCTCTATCAGATCGAGGGATTTCACGAGCCCCGGGAACATCAGGTCGAGACCCCATTTGGTGCGCCTTCCGACGTGATCGTCGGCGGCGAAGTCGGCGGGCGGCCGGTATATTTCCTGCCCCGGCATGGGCGCGGGCATCGCCTCCTTCCGCATGAGCTGAATCACCGCGCCAATATTTATGCGCTCCGTTCGTTAGGCGTGCGCTGGATCATTTGCGTGACCGCGGTCGGCAGCTTGCAGGAAAAATACGCGCCGCGCGATGTTCTCCTCCCCTCGCAATTCTACGACCGGACGAGCCAGCGCGCGGACCACACCTTTTTTGGAGGGGGGATTGCGGCGCACATCACTTTTGCCGAGCCGATTTGCACCCCGCTGCGCGACCTCCTGGCCGAGGCCGCAGCTTCCGCCGGGGCCACCGTTCACAACGGCGGCACTTACGTGAACATGGATGGGCCAGCCTTCTCCACCCGGGCCGAATCGGAACTCAATCGCCGGCACGATTTCGACGTCA
>JBBSLW010000061.1:0-14840 GCA_038233495.1 Chthoniobacterales bacterium
CACGAGCGCCGAGCAGAATCAGCTGATGGCGTTCCTCGACTCGCTCTAGCCGCCTAACGAGATCGCTAGCGGCGGCGATTCGCGAGATGCGACATGGCGATCGCCATCGCGGCGGCCCCGAGGGTTTTCACCAAAGCCGGGTGCTGCGCGTAGATCTCGCTCACCCGGTCGATGATCGAAGGATCGCTCTTCTCAGCCTGCGCCGCTGCTGCCTCGATCGCCGCGGTCGGAATTTTCTCGGCTGTTTCCGGTGTGATCGGCCCCGCCTGACCCGACATGCCGGGAAGCGAGATTCCCGTCGCTTTCCCGAGTTGCGCGAACAGGCCGGCGGCCGCGCCGCTGGAAAGGAGCGTGTTGAGTAAATTGGCGCGCTGCGTGCCATTCGAATTGCTGAAAAGCTGGCCGATCATCTGCGCGAAAGGCGGCGTCCGATCGGAATGAAACATTGCGGCCAAGCCGCCGGCCAGATCCGTCGGGGGAGCGGCCTGTGTGACCTGGTTGAAATGCGACTCCACCTCGCCTTCACCACCCGGTTGCATTTCCTTCGCGTAATTCTGCAAGACATTCCCGAGCTCGTTCATCCAGTTCATGGGCGGAAGGTCGTGCTGCGTAGGTCACTTGTCGAGCAGCGCAGATCAGCTTGGTCACTCGCCTAACGGGTTGGATGAGGATCGACTCGGACATGCCGGCCGCGACGTGCCCTTCACGATTGTGGGCAACCAGGAAGCCCCGCTCGACCTTGGCGAGATTCGCCTCGAAGCAGCGCCGAACTAGCAGCGCCTGTAGCGTCCGCCGTTCCAGCAGATCGCCCTAACGACGCAGTTTCAATTTGTTTTTGCGCGGGGCGCTCCCTAGTTTCTGCGCCAATGCGTCGTCCTTCGCCCTGGCTCATCCTGGTCGTCATCCTGCTCGGCGCGTTCATCCTCCGCGAGGCTCGCCTGCAAAAGTTGGAAGACGCTTTTCTCGGATGGTTCCTCGAGCATTCTCAGGCCGCCGCCCCGGCGCCCGCGCAGGTCACCCTGGTCGAGATCGGCCGGAGTGATATCCGTCGCCTCATCCCGGCGGATGAACTCAAACCCCTGCCCAAAGGCCAGGCTGCGCGCCGCTCGCTCTCGCCGCTGGAATTCGCTCTCTTTCTCCAGGCGGTGCTCGAGTTTCAACCGACCGTCGTCGGGATTGAGCCGATCCTGATCTGGCGCGAGCGCGACAAGGTCCAGGAACAGGTTTTTATCGACCAGGCGATGCGGGTGCCGAAGCTCCTCGTCGGGATCGAGCTGGGCGGGAAAGGCCCGCGCGATCCGGTGGTCGAGGATCTGCCCGTTTTGCCAAACGTCTCCGGCCCGCGCGGCGACCTGGCCGAGTTTTCCGGCATCAAGCGCCAGCCGGATGACGACATCCGGCTGATCTCGACCCCGGGCTTCACCAACTTGCCTAACGAACAGAGCAATCGCGTTCGGATCCCGCTTCTTTTCCAATACCGGGGCGAGATCGTGCCTTCCTTCCCGCTCCAGGCGATCCTGCTCTGGCTCCGGGCCAGCCCGTCGGATGTGAAGGTGGAACTGGGCTCCGAGATCAGTCTGCCTAACGGATGGAAAATCCCGCTCCATCGCGATGGCACGACCACGATCAACCCGGCGGCGGCCCAGAGCGTGCGCCGGCTGAGCCTGAGCGAGCTGCTTCTGGCCGCGCAGGAACACGAGAAACATCTGCCGCCGACCCGCAACATCGATGACCTGAAGGACCAGATCGTCCTCCTCCGAATTGCGGATGATCCGCTCCAGCCGCCGAACGTTTTCTCGAACGCGATCGCGACTATCCAGAGCAACGCTTATGTGCGCCCGGCGCCGAAAGCGGTGGCCTGGATTCTCATCCTGGCGGCGGCGCTGCTCAGCGCTTTTCTCTGGATGATTTCGAAGGCGAACCTGTTCCTCGGCGTGATCCTTTTTGTCGCCGGTTACAGCCTGCTCGCGCTCGGTGTTCTCTCCCACCAGCGCCTTTGGCTGCCGACTTTTCTGCCTTTCGCGCTCCTTTTCTTCCTCGTCGTGGTCCGCTTCGTTCACCGCGGGACCCCGCGGCCAGAAGAACCCGCGGCGAGTCGTTAGGCCGCCTCCCCCATCAAACTCGTGCTCGTGCTCGATCTCCCGTCGATTACGATTACGATTACGATTAGGAGCAGGAGAGAGGAGGGAGTGCTCGGGGGGGGACTTGAACCCCCATGCCTTGCGGCATACGCCCCTCAAACGTACGTGTCTGCCATTTCACCACCCGAGCGCGGGAGAGAAGAATGATTTTCCTGCAGCCCGCGCATCGCCGCAAGTCCTCTTTCTCCGGGCCCGAAGAAGTTCCACGCCAGGCGCAGAAGCTGCATCTATCGTGGCGCCAATGGAGAAACGCGCCGAAATCGGGCCGGAGGATGCCTGGATCAAGATCGATCTGCACATCCACACCCTCGACGATCCGAAAGACCATCTCGATTACTCGGCCCACCAGTTACTCGAGCGCGCGCGCGATCTCGGCTTCAGCGTTCTCGCCATCACTCTGCACGACAAGGTCTTCGATCGTCCGGAGGTTTTTGCCGACGCCGAGCGGATGGGAATCCTGCTCATCCAGGCGGCCGAGATGCGCCTGGAAGGCGCGGATGTGGTGTTGCTGAACGTTCAGCCTAGCGACGTCGTCGACCTGCGCACCTTCGCCGATCTGCGCCGGCTCCGGGCACGGCGGGGCGAATCGATTTTTTGTTTCGCCCCCCACCCCTTTTTCTTCCTCGGCGGATCCATCGGGAAACGGCTCGTCGAGCAGATCGAGTGCTTTGATGCGATCGAGATCTGTCACTTTCACAAGGGCTGGTTCGACCTCAATCGTCGCGCGCAGAAAATAGCGACCGTTTTCGGCAAGCCGCTCCTCGCGACTTCAGATGCGCATCGTCTGCAGGCTTTCGGCGGCCACTATACGAGCGTGCCGCGCCCGCCCGTAATCTCGGTCGAATCAGTGCTGCGAGCGCTGCGCGCCGGGCCGCATCGCCTAACGAGCCCGCCCTCGACCTGGCGCGACCTGTTCAACGTTTTTTACTTCGTTTTCATCCGCCATCCGATCCGAAAACGGCTCGGGCTGGGCCGTGCGCATGATGACGCAGAATGAAGCTGGCCTTGTCTCGCGCGGCTGATTATGTCAGACGTGCAGATGGACTTCTCCACCATGAAACGCTGCCTTCTCCGCGGCCTCGCCCTCTGCACGGCGCTGGCTTTGACCGCCTGTCCCACGACCGACCCGAAAAAGAATGCGAAGAAACCCGCGACCAAGCCGAAGCCGACCTTGAGCGAGGAGAATTCCGACCTCGATTTCCAGGCCTTTGCCAGCCGCCTGCGCAAAGCGGTCGCCGCGCACGACGTGAACACGCTCGCCTCGATGATGACGCCGGATTTTGCCTACGTCCTCGGCGCGACTCCGGCCGAAGATCGGCAGGGCGAGGGCGTCTTCCAGTATTGGGATGAGAACGGGCTCTGGGTCGAGCTCTCGGGGATTCTCTCCGAGCGCTTTGCGCAGAAGGAAACTTACATGGTCGCTCCGCCGCCATTCGCGGATCCGGCGACGGATTATACCGGTTATCGCGCCGGGATCCGGCGAGTCAACGGGAGCTGGAAGTTCGCGTATTTCGTCAACGGCTAAAAAGGGGGTGTGGATGGTGATCAGTGAACCGAGTCGCTGCGCGGAAATCCATTCACTTGTCACTGATCACTGATCACCTCGCCCACCTCCCCCATCGGCCGCCCTTCGTTTTCGTCAGGCAATTACTCCACTGCACACCCGGCGAGGTCGCAGAATGCTCGGCTCGCTTTGCCTCCGACGACCCGATGTTTGCCGGACATTTCCCGGGCAATCCGCTCGTCCCGGGTGTGATCCTGACCGAGGCGCTCGCCCAAACGGCCGGCATCGCCGCGGCCTCCGGCTTCCCCGAGGAGGCGCGCCCGCGCTTTCTTCTCTCCGCCATTCGCTCGATGAAATTTCTCGCCGCCGTCCGACCGGAGGAAGAAATCGCGCTCCGAGCGGAGAAGGCGGCGCAGGTGGGCGACCTCTGGCAATTCCAGGTCAGCGCACGGGTGGGTGAGAAGGTGGTCGCGGAAGGCCAGCTCGTTCTCAATCAGCTTCCGGAAAGTTCTTCTGCCACTTTGGAATAGCACTCGCTTGCGTTACTCTTAGAACCTGAAAGATCACCCGATGCGTTTGCCTGAATTTGCCATCATCATCCCCGCCTGCGACGAGGCCGCCTGTCTCGGACCGGTCCTCGATGAATTGCTCGGCGCGGTTGATCCGGAAAAATTTGTCATCGCGGTGGGAGTGAACGGTTCCTCCGATGCGAGCGCGGAAGTGGCGCGGCAACGCCCGGTGTTGGTCGCGGAAACCGAGCGGCGCGGTTATGGCCATGGCTGCCAGGCGGCGATCGATCTCACAAACAATCTTTTCCCCTCCGTCCGCGCCTACCTTTTTTGCGCGGCCGACGGCGCGAGCAACCCGCCGGATCTGCATTCGCTTACGGGCGCTTTCGAGCAGGGCTACGAGCTCGTTCTGGGCAGCCGCACGAAGCGGCTGCGGAACTGGCCCGCCATGACGGTTCGCCATGTCGTGGCTAATGCGGCGCTCGGTTTCTGGGCCGGCCTCTTGTGTGGGCGGCCCTTCAGCGATCTTGGGCCGCTGCGCATGATCAGCCGCCACTTGTTTGAAAAAATCGCGCCCCAGGAGATGACCTTCGGCTGGACAATCGAGGCGCAGGTGGCTGCGGCCCGGCTCGGCGCGACCATCTGTGAAATCACGGTGACCGAACGGCGGCGCCTCGCCGGCGAGCAAAAAGTCTCGGGCGTGACCTGGCGGCGGACCCTCGCGATCGGCTGCCAGATCGTGGCCGCCGGCGGGCGCACCTGGCGGAACTTCCAGACCACGCCCGCGACCCGGCGGCTGGTCTTTGCCCGGTCCAACAGCCGCCGTCGCGAAGCGTGAAGTGGTGGCTGCTCCTGGCCGCCGCCCTAACGAGCGGCTGCGGAACGCTGGGCAAGCCGCCGCTGCCCAAATTTGCGGTCGGTCAGGCGCCGCCCCCGGTTCAGACCGAAGACGCGGCCGCCGCGAAGCTGCGCCAGGCGGACGTAATTTACTTTGGCCTAACGGATAGATCGGCCGCGAATAGCCGCCCGGCTCGCCTCATCGTCGAGAGCCTGCAGCGGAGCGGTCAGCAGGTCGCGCTCGGCTGGACGGAACTCTCCGCGACCGAACAACCGCTCCTCGACCGCTGGCAGGCTAACGAAATTTCCGCGCAAGATCTGCTCGACCAGCTCGGCGCGCCTGAGCGGGGGGAATGGCTCCGACGCGCTTTGCGTCCTGATCTGCTCCAGATCGCGCTCGGCGCACCTAGGGCGTTGCTGCAGAAAATCCGGGCTGGCGAAGCGCCCTCCGCCCTGGAACAGGCGCTTCTCCCGCAGGGTTTCCAACCGCGCCCGGAAGCGTTCGACAATTTCGTGGACCGCGCTTCGAGTTCGCCGCGGCTCCGGCGTTACGATCTGCCGCTGCTCTACCGCGCGCATCTCGCGGCCGAGCAGATGATCGCAGAAAACATTGTCCGTTTCCGGCACGATCATCCGTCCGCCAAGCTGCTCGTTTTCCTGCCGGATGACGCAATGATCAATCCACGCGAGGTGGCCGATTACGTCGCGCAAAAGGAAACCCTGCAGCAGCTGATTCTAGACCGCTCCGGCACGCCCTCCGGGACGCGGCCGCAGTTACTCGCCGGCCGCTGACGCCGGCCGCTCGAGATCGTAGATCGTGCCCCAGAATCCAGTCGCCACGACCGCCGCCTTCCCGCGCCACGGTTGCGCGCTCGCGGCGTAGGCGCGCTTTTCTTCCTGGCCCCAAAAAAGATAACGCGCGTGCAGCGCCCGAGCCCGCTCGCGCCAGTCCGGCGCGCCGAGCATGAGCGTTTTTAAATTCTGCTCGATCGCGCCGTAATCAAAGCCCTGGGTCCAAAGATGACCGCCGTATCCGAGCACGCATTTCCGGCCATTCATGAGCAGCGGGTGATTGTAGGTCGGGAAAGCGGCGAAACGTTCCTTGATCGGGAGCGGACGCACGACCGTGGCGACGGCGTTAAGCTCGGTCCGATCAGCCAGGTCGAAGCCGGCATTGGTTCCGAGGCCGCCGATCAGACTAACGAACCCGGAAAAAAAGAGACTAGCGCAGACCAGCGCCCGAACCGTGAGCGGCCATTTCGCGATCAGCTCGCGCCACAAAAACGGGAGACAAATGAAGTAGGCCCAGATGATGAGCTTGGTGTTGTCCCAGCCCCAAGGCGCGGTCTTGATGAAGATCGCGAAGAGGAAAATCCCGGCCGCCGGAAGGACAAAGACAAAGGCGCTAGAGGTCGCCAATCCGCCTTCCCACCAACGCGGCGCGGCCACCTTTTCCGGGGCATTCTCGGGCTCACCCGTCACCGCCGTTGGCCGGAAGAGCCGCCAGCAGACCACCGCCACGAGCGCGATCATGGCCGGCAGGGTCAGGCCGAAATTGAGCAGCCAAAAACTCCAGGCCGAGGTCGAGAACGCGGGATCGCTCTGCAACCAGCCGGGCGCCCAGCCCAGGATCGACTTTGCCCCAAAATGATCGGTGATCATCCAAACCAGCCAGGTCGCGGGCAGGAATGCAGCGGCGAGGAGAAGCGCGACTTCCTTGCGCATCGCCCAGGAGCCAAGGAGGAGCCAGAAGCCGAGCACGATCGAGAGCGCGAGAAAAGTGTGCACATGAAAAAAAGGCATGGTCGCGTAGAGCGACCACTCCACCCACCACGGGATGAGACCGCGCCGCGCGCCAGAATTCTCGTCGCCTTCACTCGGATAATATTTTCGCCTCCAGTGCAGCAGGAGGAGGAGCCCGGCGGGGATGGCATAGAGCAGGCCGCGTTGCGTCACGAACATGGCCAGCGGAATACTTTTCCAGGCGATTCGGTCGGCCTGGTAATCGATAAATTTTTGCGTCTGAAAAAACGCGAAGCCGGTCAGGCCGCCGTTAAAGAGAAATCCGGCCACGCCAAACGCGCCGCCCCAACGATAAAAGCCGTAGAAGGTCGCAACTGAGCCGAGCATGCCCGCCCAGACCAGCGTGCGGATCAGATCGATCTTCTCGAGCAAAAGGAGCGAGTTGAAGAAATCGAGCCCGGCCGGATAACGGAGCTGACTGAAAACGTGGATCGGGTTCTCCGGCCAAAGCGGCACGCCGTTGGCGAAATATTGGATGTAAGTGATGTGGAGCGCGAGATCGCCGAGATTGTTAGGCGACTGGATCTTGAGATGGTTGCCGTCGATGTAAACTAGGAGGCAAAAAGCGCGCACGGCAAACATCGCAAAGACCAGGCCGACCACCCAGGCCCAGAGAGGGAGCGGGCGGCGCGGCGGCGGCGCGACCGTTTCCTCCTCTGTCAGTTTCATCCGGCGCCGGGCACGCTTTGATTTCGGCAGCGGCGCCGCGGCGGCGGAAATCACCGCCAGCTTGCGCGGCGAAAATTGCGAGGTGCCGAGCCAGGCGAACACGGCGGCCGCGAGACCGAGGAAAAGGGCCAGCCCGGCGAGACCTTCGTCGAGTCCGTGACCGAGGATGCCAAGAAGCAAACCCGCGATCGTTGCGACGTTAACGAACGTCAGCCCGGCGGAGAAGAGCCTCATCGCGGAGCAGGAGAGGCCGGGGCGGGCTGGCCGACAAAGTCGGGCGCCTTGTCGCGGAAGATTTTGTGGAAGGTCCTGGTATTGAGATAGAGCTTCGAAGTGTCCTGGTAGGGGCGAATGGTCAATGGCTCGGTGTAATAGCTTTCGTGGAGATTCTTCTCCACCTCGGCGATGCGATCCTCCTGCACGACGAGGAAGTCTCCATCAAATCTCCCCGGCGAATTATTGTGCTCGTAGTAGCCGACATTCGGGAAATCACCGAGCAGCCACGGAAAAGGATAGGTGCTGGTCCGGATAAAATGACCGACCATCCGGTAATTCAACGGGTTACTTCGGACGAGCCGCATGACCGGGTCCATCAACCGATAGATGTCGTTATAAGTCTGGACATAGACATAGGGCTCGCTGTCGGTCGAGCAGCGGAAATAGTTCAGGGAGATCGTCATCCCGAACGACATGAGCAGGGCCAGGCCGATCGCGCCCCGTTCCACCCCGCGCATGACGCTTTCACTCAGCCCGCGCCACTCATCGAGTAACCATCCGACCCCACCGCCGAGGAGGGTAAAACCGAGCACCGAACCAAACAGACGCCAGCCAATGTCGCCACAGACCGGGCTCGTGCTCGACGCGGCCAGGGTTAGAAGAACGCACTGCTTCAAATACTCCGGCCATGGACAAGCCGTGCGTACCGCCTCGAGCTGGAACATGTAACTGGCCAGCACCCCCACGAAAAATCCAAGCATGGCCAGGGCCACAATCTGGAAGGCTTTGCGCGGAATCTTGAGCGCGAGCGCGCCGGCCGCGAAGACAAAAAGAAGCGGCCAGACGATACTGATGATGATCCACGGCGTCTTGTAATGAATGATGCTGTAAGCCGCGAAGACTCCCACGCCGTAGATGGCGAGATAACGGATGACGTAGTTCCTGAAGAACTGACAAAGGAGACAAAGGAATAGTCCGATGAAGACCGGCCACTCATAGCGCATGGTCAGCTCGAGCCAGTAACGCCACGGTTTTTCGTGGCCGTTGCCGTTAGAGCCGGTCTGATACCAGACCGCAAAGGTCTGGTAGAGACCTTTCACCCCGGGCCAGTTCAAGAACGTGCCGGAATAGAAAAAGACGATGAAGAAAACTCCCGTGCAAATCACGACCACAAGGTCGGCCAGGTCCCACTGCTGCCGGGCGCGTTTCACGCCGGGCATCGGCGTGATCTTGTGCGAAACCCAGAGCACCGCCCCGGCGATGAGCGCGCAACCGATGTGAATGATGTAGGTCTCCTTCGTCAGGATCATCCCGGCGGTGCCAATTCCGACGCACCAGAGATAGCCGCGCGTCCCGAAACGCCAGAGCCCGAGCAGCCCGAGGACGAAGAGCATCGAGAAGAGCAGAAGCCAGACTTCGTGAATCGAGTAACGCCCGTAAAAGACGAAGGCGGGCGAGATCGCCATGGCCAGCGCCGCGAGCCGGCTGATCCCCCGCCCGACGAACGGCTCGAACTTAAACATGACGAAGAGCGAGCCGAGGCTGGCCAGTACGACCGGCAGCCGGAGCGCCCAGATGTGGCGGCCGAAGAGCGATTGCGCGAGGAAGAGAATGTAGAAATGGAGCGGCCCGTGATAATTGGTCGGGTCGTAGCGATAGAAACCGGTCTTCGTCATCTGGTCGACGAACCAACCGTTGATCCCCTCGTCGAAGTGCGGCGGCTTCATGCTGAGGAGGAAAAAACGGAGAACCGCGCCGAAAGCGATGATCCCCCAGAGCGTCCAATCGACCCGCGCAAGGCGGTCCGCGAGCGGCGGCGAAGTCTCAATTTCTCCTCGCGCGGCCTCGGCTCCGCTGCTAGGTAGCGCGTCGATGCGCATCTTGGTGACAGGCGGCTGTGGGTTCATCGGGAGTAACTTTATTCGTTACATTCTGCAACATTACAAGCCGACGCACGTGACGAATGTCGACGCCCTCACCTACGCCGGAAACCTCGCCAACCTCGACGGCGTGGTCGAGGAACACGGCGAGCGCTACGAATTTTTCCGGGCTGACATCGCCAATGGCGACCAGATGGACACCCTCCTGCACGAGGAACAATTTTACGCCGTGGTCAATTTCGCGGCCGAGTCGCACGTCGACCGGAGCATCAACTCCCCGCAGAATTTCATCCACACCAACGTCGTCGGCACGAGCGTGCTCCTCCACGCCGCCCGCCGCCACGGAGTCCAGCGTTTCATCCAGGTCTCGACCGACGAAGTCTACGGTTCGTTAGGCGAAACCGGCCGCTTCACCGAGCACTCGCCGATCGAGCCCAGCTCGCCTTATTCCGCGAGCAAAGCCGGGGCCGATCTCCTCGCCCTCGCCTGCCACCGCACTTTCGGCCAGGAAGTGATCGTGACCCGCTGCTCGAACAACTACGGCCCCTACCAGTTCCCGGAAAAGCTGATCCCGCTCATGATCATCAAGGCGCTCAACGACCAGCCGCTCCCGGTCTATGGCGACGGGAAAAACGTGCGCGACTGGATCCACGTGGAGGACCATTGCGCTGCGATCGTGGCCGCACTCTTCAAGGGCGAGCCGGGCCAGGTTTATAACTTCGGCGGCGACAGCGAGATGGTGAACCTGGACGTCGTCAGGCTGATTCTCGACCGGCTCGGCAAATCCCACAGCCTGATCTTTTTCGTAACCGATCGCCTGGGCCACGACCGCCGTTATGCGATCGACTCCAGCTACGCCAAGCGCACCCTGGAATGGCATCCCCTGCACAACGGGCGGGAAGGTATTACCGCGACCGTTGACTGGTATCTTGAGCACCGCGCTTGGTGGCAGACGCTGCTCGCCCGGACCGATCGGTTCGAGTAGGCCAAGCCAAGCCGAAAGCGGGCCCGTTTCCGGCTCACCAGTCTATCTATCAGACGGTAACTGCCACGGTGCGGGCCGCTTGTTCTAGGGATACGACCGAGTCCTCAGTTGAATTCGATTCTTAAATTGCACCCGCACCTTATGAACTTTGACGTTGCCCGCATGATTTTGAGCGCGGTCGCGGAGCGCTCCGACGGTTGCTTGAAATTGCGCGACCATCACATGGTTCGCGAGGCCAGGCTGATGCAGGAGGAGGGCTGGATTCAACTTTCCGATCAATCCACCGAAGGCTCGGGCATCGTCGCGCGGCTGACCGAGGCGGGCTTGCGGATCAGCCGCCTCTTCCGGGATGACGCCGTGGCGCAACGCCTGCGCGATGCGTTTTCGCGTCCCCCTTCCTCCGCCTAGTCCCGGCGCGCGAGGCGTTCCATCTCCGTCACCACGCGATCGAGTTCGTTGATCAAGGCGCTTTCTCCGTGTTCGCGGAAGGCGCCGACTAACGAACGGTAATACCAAAGCGCGCCGTCCCGCCCGCCTTTAAACCGCTCCCACACCCCGGCGCCCTGTCCACGCAGGCTGTGCACGATGGCCGAGGCGTTGTGCAACTTGTCGGAGGCGGAAACAAGACGGGTCGAAGTCGAAGCCGTCTTCAAGTGCGCGATGTACCGCTCCTTGCGTTCGCGCCAGGGCGGCTTGGACGTTTCGTCCGTGTCGGTGCAACCGGCTACGATCGCGCCCACTTCTTTCCCGAAGATCTCGTCGATCTCGCGCTGACGTTCCGGCCCGCCGCAATCCTCCACCGCATCGTGGAGCAGCGCGCCGATCGCCTCGGTCTCGTTTGCCCCGTACTCGAACGCGATCGCAGCCACCCCGAGGAGATGGCCGATGTAAGGGATTTGGGTTTTTTTGCGCAACTGGCCGCCGTGCACGCGTGTCGCGTAAACCAGTGCTTCCTCGAATTTCGGAGAGAGCTTCATAGGAAATCGTTAGCGCGAAAGCGGCGGAAATTACAGGATCAGATTGCAGTCGCCGTGTCTGCCCGGAATTTCTAACCTGCTCTGCAACGATGAACACGAGCAAAGATGCAACCACCGCCCGGCCGGCGGGCGCCCTCGGAATTCTCCTCGGCCTGGCGCTGGCGCGGCTCGCGCTGCATTGCGCGACGAACGGGAATTACGGCTTTCATCGCGACGAACTCGGGGTGCTCGACGACGCGCGTTTCCTCGACTGGGGCTACGTTTCCTATCCGCCCTTCACGCCCTTCGTCGCGCGCCTCGCGCTTCTTCTTTTCGGGCCGTCGTTAGTCGGACTGCGCTTTTTCGCCGTGCTCGCGCAGAGCATCGGGATGGTCGTGGCCGGGCTGATGGCGCGTGAGCTGGGCGGCCGGCGCTGGGCGCAAGTGGTCGCCGCACTGGCCACCGCGATCGCGCCGATGGCCGTTTGCATGGGAACGATGTTCCAATACATCGCCTTCGATTTTCTCTGGTGGGTGCTGGCCGCATATTTTGTCATCCGTCTGCTCCACTCGGAAAATCCGCGCTGGTGGCTCGCGCTCGGCGCGGTCTTTGGCCTCGGGATGATGACGAAATACACGATGATCTTTTTCATCGCGGGAATCGTCGCCGCGGTCCTGCTCACGCCGGCGCGGCGTGATCTGAAGAGTCCGTGGCTCTGGGCCGGCACGGCGCTCTCAGTCGTGATTTTTTTGCCCAATCTTCTTTGGCAAGCGCAGCACCACTTCGTCTCGCTCGATTTCTTGAATCTGATCCACGCCCGCGACGTCGAGATCGGCCGGACCGACGGCTATTTCGCGCAACAGTTTTTCGTCAACGCGAACCTCTTCACCCTTCCGCTCTGGATCGCGGGATTGTACTTTTATTTTTTCGCGCCCGGGAAACCGACCACGTCGGTAGCGCGAGACTCCGTCGAGCTGGAGGGGACGCCGTCGCGAGGCCATCATCAACCCTCAAGCTCGACGGAGTCTCGCTCTACCGGGGCGACGGAGTCTCGCGCTAGCGGCGGGACTTCGCCTCGCGTGGTCGCGGGAAGCGATCAGCGTTTTCGCGCGCTTGGCTGGATGTTCGTCGTCCCGCTCCTTCTCTTCTTCATCGCGAAGGGGCGGTTTTATTACATGGCGCCCGCTTACCCGATGCTCTTCGCGGCCGGTGCGGTCTTCTGGGAAAATTGGCTCTCGCGTCGCCGCCCGAGGGCGGTCCGCGCCGGCCGCATCGCGACCTGGAGCGCGCTTGGCGCCGGCGCGGTTTTCAGCGCCATCCTGATGATGCCGCTCGCGCCGATCCACTCCGCGGGCTGGCGCCTGACGAGCAAGGTGCACGACAATTTCCGCGAGCAGATCGGCTGGCCGCAGCTTGCCCAGACCGTGGCCGGGATTTACGCCGCGCTGCCCGCAGCGGAAAAGCCGCACACCGCAATTCTCGTCGGCAACTACGGCGAGGCCGGCGCGATCAATCTCTACGGACGCCCGCACGGGCTGCCGGAAGTGATCAGCGGGATCAACACCTATTGGTGGCGCGGCTACGGCGCCGAGCCGCCCGAGGTCGTGATCCTGGTTGGCTCTTCGCGCGCCGCGGCCGAGCGTCTTGCGCGCAACATCGAGCTGGCCGGGCACGTCACCAATCCCTATGGGGTGCAGAACGAGGAGACGCGAGATCACCCGGATATCTTTGTCTGCCGCGATTTCAAAAAGTCGTGGCCAGACTTCTGGCGCGGCTTCCAACATTTCGGCTGAGCCGAAAAATAATGCGCGACCGGCGGAGCAAGGTAAGAGTGGGCGGACGATCCCGAAAGCGCTCCTTCGCAAACCCGGATCACCTAACGATATGCTGATCAAGATTGGATTCGATATTCAGTTTGAGGTGCGCGGCCCCACCCCGATGGTGCTGATGCTTTTCGTGCACCCGTCCCGCGCCGGCGATCTCCGCCAGCAGGAGGAACTGCAGGTCACGCCGGAGGTGCCGGTGAGCTATTACACCGATCTCTTCGGGAACCGCTGCGCGCGGCTGCTCGCGCCTGCGGGAACCATCGGGCTCGCGCTCGAGACGACGATTGAGGACAGCGGCGAGCCCGATCGCCAATCCCCCGAGGCGGTCCAGCATCTGATCGAGAATCTGCCGGACGAAACCCTCGCTTTCCTGATGCCGAGCCGTTACTGCGAAGTTGACAAGCTGACCGATATCGCATGGAACCTCTTCGGCGCGACCCAGCCCGGCTGGCCGCGCGTGCAAGCCATCTGCACCTGGGTGCATCACCACATCCACTTCGATTACCTGACCGCAAATTCCTCGAAATCGGCCTTCGACGTTTACAGCGAGAAGCAGGGTGTCTGCCGCGATTTCAGTCATCTCGCGCTCACCTTTTGCCGCTGCATGAACATCCCGGCGCGCTACGTCACCGGTTACATGGGGGACATCGGCGTGCCAGTGGTTTTGCCGATGGATTTCAGCGGCTGGTTCGAAGTTTATCTCGGCGATCGCTGGCACACCTTCGACGCGCGCCATAACAAGCCGCGGATCGGCCGGGTTGTGATGGCGGTGGGCCGCGACGCCGCCGATGTCGCCCTAACGACCAACTTCGGCAGCGCGACCTTGAAGAAATTCTTCGTCATCAGCGACGAAATGACAGAAGCCAAAGGATTGTAGGGCGGCCGCTCCGGCTGCCCCGTTTCGTCGGGCTTCAAACTGGGCAGGCGGAGCGCCCGCCCTACAATTTTGGACGCTACTGTTTGCTCAGTCGTCGGAAGAGAATCAGCCCGATGACGATGAAGAGGACGTTCGGGAACCAGACGAGCAACTCGGGATGGATCTTCGCGTTCGCCCGCATCGTGTCCGCGATGATGATGAAGAGGAAATAAAAGATGGCCACGATCAGTCCGGTGGCGAAACCGACCGAGGTCTCGCGCCGATGCGTCGTGATCCCGAGCGGGACGCCGATGAGGGCGAAGGCGATGCAGGAAAATGGGAAGGAAAAACGCTTGTTAATCTCCGTCCGGGTCGCGCTGCGATCGCGTCGTTCCCCGGATTTGAGCTGTTCCATTAATTGCGAAAGCGAGAGCGCCGAGCGGGTCGGACGCTTCTTTTCTTTCTCGTAAAGTTCTTCCAGGCTGATCGGGAGCGTGCCTTCCGCGAGGCTGATGCCGTCGCGCATCTTGCGCAGGTCGTAGGGATCCTTCGCGTCCCGCTCCTGGTAACGGGCGTCGTAAAGATGGAGGAGGAGCCGCTTGTTAGGCAAATCGGTCTCCAGCTTCCCGGTCCGCGCGTGGGTGACCCGCACCGGGAG
>JBBSLW010000062.1:0-14702 GCA_038233495.1 Chthoniobacterales bacterium
ACCCCAAAAAAGTACCGCCCCCCACACCCGAAGGGCGTGAAGGGCGGCTGTTCCCCCCAGAACAATCTTTCAAATCCGAGTTGGGGATAATCGATCTGCGGAAGGCGCGCAAGAAATTTTCTCATTCAATTGAAAAAACCTTCGCGTCGGCCCTACCGTCTCTCCGATGAAACTCGGCGTGCGCTACGAAACAGCCTACGAATACCCCTCCGCGGTGCAGTTCTCGAAACACGAAATCCGGCTCTTCCCGAGGAGCAACGCCTTCACCCGGGTCCTCCGGCAGGAGTTTCGGACGAACGATGGCGCCACCGTCCGCTTCGGGCGCGACGTCTTCGATAATGAAGTGGCATCTTGTACGTTCTCGGTCCCGGCGAAGAAATTACGTTTCCAGCTCGAGCTCGACCTGGAGTTGGACGAACGAAATCCCTTCGACTTCCTCCTCGCGCCGGAAGCGCTCAGCCTGCCCTTTGCCTACCCGCCGGAACTTCATCGCGTACTTGCGCCTTTCCAGGAAATCACCGGGCGTGAACCGTTGGAGATTCCGCGCTGGGAAAAACCACGCGTGGAAGCGCCGCAGCCGACCGTGGCGGCGCTGGCCAGCCTGAACAAGACGCTGCACGAATGCATCGGCTACGAACGGCGCGAGGAAGGGCCGGCCCGGCCCGCGGCCGAGACGCTCCGGCTGGGGCGCGGCGCCTGTCGCGACGTGGCTCTCCTCCTCGCCGACGTCCTTCGGCATCTCGGCCTGGCCGTGCGCCTGACGAGTGGATATTTGCGCGAGGCGGATTCGGAATCGCGCCGCGCGGAAGGCTCGCTCCACGCTTGGACGGAGGTGTATCTGCCGGGCGCGGGCTGGCTCGGACTGGATGCGACCAACGGGGTCTTTGTGAATCACAATTTCATCGCCGCTGCGGTCGGGATCGAACCGGGAGAGGTCACGCCGATCGACGGCAGTTATTATCCGCCCCAGACGAGCGCGGCGCAGATGACGAGCCGGCTCGAGCTCATCAGCCTTTGAAGAGGTGATGCTTCGCGATCTGCAGTTGCGCAATTTTCGCTGCTTCGAATCGACCGCGGTCGAGTTCGGGCCGGACTACAACTTCATCGTCGGCGCAAACGGGCGCGGGAAAACGACCCTGCTGGAGGCGGCCTGCGTGCTCCTCCGTCTCCAGTCGCAACGGGCCTCGAGTCTCGGGACGGCGCTGCGCCTCGGGCAGCGTTCCTTCGTCCTCTCCGGCCATGCCGACGAACATCTCCTGCAGTTTTATTACAGCACGCTCCGGCGCAAGCTGGCCTTCGACGGGGTAGAGCAACGCGACCCGGCCGAGTATCTCCGACTCGTCAGGGTGGTTTCTTTTGCGAATCACGAACTCGACCTGATTCGCGGCCCGGCGGAACTGCGCCGGCGTTATCTCGACTTTATCGGAACGCAGGTCGACCCGCGCTACCGGCCAGCCCTGCGCGCCTATGAACGCGCACTCCGTTCCCGGAATGCGCTTTTGAAATCCTCTCATCCCCGGCCGCGCGAGCTGGCCGCTTACACCGAGCCGCTGCTCCGCGCCGGCACGCTCCTGCGCGCGCTCCGCGCAGCGCTCGTCACCCGGGGGGCCCCTTTCGCGGAAGCGAGCCAGCGCGCGATCAGCGGCGGGGAAACGCTCGCGCTCGAGTTTGCCCCGGGGAACGAGGAGGACTTCGCCGCGCACCTCGCCCGGACGCAGGCGGAGGAAGCCCGGCTTCGCCTAACAACCGTCGGTCCGCACCGCGATGACCTGCGTTTGCAGGTCGGCGGAATGGCGGCGGCGCAGTTTTCCTCCGAAGGGCAACAGCGGACGACCGCGCTCGCCTTGAAGCTGGCCCAGGCCCAGGTCCTCGCGGAAGACTCGGCCGCGCCGCCTCTGCTCCTGATCGACGACATCTTCGGCGAACTCGACGCCCGCCGGCGGAACGCGCTCTTGGCACATCTGCCTAGCGACTCGCAGAAGATCGTGACCGCGACTTCGCTCGACTGGCGGGAAGACGAACTGGAAGGACCGATCCTGAAGTTGTAGCCCCGCGCACAATCGCTTGCAGAGCCGCGGGCCACGTCTCTATTTTCCTCATGCGCCACCTGTCGGGTCAGCCGCAAAATTTCACCGGCCAGTTGCTCGTGGCCCATCCCAACATGCTCGATCCGAATTTCAGGCGCAGCGTGCTTTTCATTTCCGCGCACGACGAAGAGGAAGGCGCAATGGGAGTCATCCTCAATCGCCCGCTCGACAAGCATGTCTCCGAGTTGGTCAGCGATCCGACGCCGGATGCGCTGGCCGATGTCCCGGTTTTTCTCGGCGGCCCGGTCGGGACGAACCAGCTCATGTTCGCGGCCTTCGATTGGAAAGGGCGGGATTCGTTGCGCCTCAACCAGAACGTCGACCTGGAGGAGGCGCACCAGATTGCGGCGCACGATCAGAGCGCGCTCCGGGCCTTTGTCGGTTATGCCGGCTGGACGGCCGGCCAGCTCGAGAATGAGCTGCGTCAGAATGCCTGGGTCCTGCAAACGCCCAATCGGGCCGCGCTTAAACCGGAGCGTTTGCCCCGGCTCTGGTTCGAGATCATGCGCAATCTCGGGCCTTGGTTCAAGATGCTTTCGGCGGCGCCGGATGACCCTTCTTTGAACTAGCTTCGCGCGAGATTAAATGCGAAGCAGTGGGGAAATATGATCATCGGCATTCCGAAAGAAATTAAGCAGCAGGAACATCGGGTTAGCCTCCTGCCCTCCGCGGCCTTTCAACTGACCAAGCGTGGCCACACCATCCTGGTGCAGAAAAACGCGGGCGTGGGGAGCGGTTATCTCGATGCGGGTTATGAAGCGGCCGGCGCGCGGATGATCGAAAACGCGGCCGATATTTTCCAGGAAGCGGAGATGATCGTGAAAGTGAAAGAGCCGCTCCCGGCGGAGTACGAACTTCTCCGCCGAGGGCAGATTCTTTTCACCTATCTCCATCTCGCGGCGAGCCGGCCGCTGACCGAAGCGCTCATGAAATCGGGTGTAACGGGCGTAGCCTACGAGACGATCCAGGTGGGCAACCGCCTCCCTTTGCTCGAGCCGATGAGCGAGATCGCCGGGCGCATGTCGGCCGTGATGGGCGCCTTTTACCTGGCGAAGCATAACGGCGGAAACGGCGTCCTGCTCGGCGGCGTGCCGGGGGTGTTGCCCGGCAAAGTTGTCGTTCTCGGCGGCGGAACTTCCGGCGTGAACGCGGCGCGGATGGCGACCGGGCTGGGCGCGGACGTGACGATTCTCGAGGTCGATCTCGAGCGGATGCGCTTCCTCGATCTCACGATGGACAACGCGCACACGCTTTATTCGAACGAGGCGAACCTGCAGGAACTAATGCCGACGGTCGATCTCCTGATCGGCGCGGTGCTCGTCCCCGGAGCAAAGGCGCCGAAGCTGATCACGCGCGAAATGTTGCGCCAGATGCGACCGGGCAGTGTGCTCGTGGATATTGCGATCGACCAAGGCGGTTGTGTGGAAACTTCGCGGCCGACGACTCATCTCGACCCGATCTATGTCGAGGAAGAGGTCATCCATTATTGTGTGGCCAACATGCCGGGGGCTTACGCCCGGACCGCGACGCAGGCCCTGACCAATATCACTTATCGCTACGTGCAATTACTGGCCGACCTCGGCTTGAAAGGCGCCTGCGAGCAACAACCCACGCTGACCGGCGGGATCAATATTATGGATGGCCGGTTGACTCACCGGGCCGTCGCCGAGGCGCACGGGATGGAGTACGAACCCCCCTTCCAGACCCACGCTGGCGCTGCATTTGCCTCTTAGCTGGGCAGTTTTCAGCACCTTTTGCCAGAAAAATAAATATCGCAGGGCCGAAAACTTTGCTTGCTCCGAATCAATAGTTAACCCAACGTGGCGGTTCATCCATAACCTATGAAGAAATATATCTGCATCCTGGCTAGCGCTGCGCTCCTCGTGGCGTGCGAACAAAAAACTGAAACCGTTGCACCAGCGGCGTCTCCGGCTGACGCGACTGAGAATAACACGACTGTCGTGAATCCTCCGTCGACGACGATCAATCCGGATACGACGACCAATAACAACACCACCGTGACGGCTCCCGTGGAGTCCACTCCGATGGCGACCATGACCCCGGCCACCTCCGAAGGCAGCACCATGGAGTCGACGATGACCACCGAGGCCTCTCCGACTCCCTAATTCAAGCCTAAATTCTCAACGCGAAATCTTCCTCCGGGTTGACCTCGGGGGAAGATTTTTGCTGTACCGGGCTTTCTCTTTCGTCGCTGATTCGTCAAGCTACGGGTGATGGCTAAACGAAAGCAGCCGCCAAACGAAGCGCGCTCCCCCTCGGGCTCAGAAAAATCCGTTTCCTCCATGCCGGCTGAGCAAAGCGCCGCCGGCGCCGCCGCCCGCACCAAAGAAGCGAAGAAGCGGCTGCCCCTGCTTTGCCTAACGACGCTGGGAATCGTCTACGGCGATATCGGAACAAGCCCGCTCTATGCGCTGCGCGAGTGTTTCCGCGGCAAGTCAGCTCACCTCCCGGTCACCCCTGCCAACGTCCTCGGTGTCCTCTCCCTCATCACCTGGGCGCTTCTCATCGTCATCTCGGTCAAATATCTGCTCTACGTCATGCGGGCCGATAACAAGGGCGAAGGCGGCATCCTCGCTCTCCTCGCGCTCATGCAGAGCCGGCGCAAAAAGCGCTTTTGGTTCGTCGTGCTGAGCGTCTTCGGCGCGGCTCTCCTGTACGGCGATGGGATGATCACTCCCGCCATCTCCGTTCTTGGCGCGGTCGAGGGCCTCAAGATCGCAACCTCGAGCCTGGCAAATTATGTCGTGCCGATCGCGGTCGCCATTCTGATCCTGCTTTTCTTTTTCCAAAGGCGCGGCACGCAGATCGTCGGCCTTGTTTTTGGGCCGGTCATGCTCCTTTGGTTCCTCACCCTTGGAACGCTCGGCCTCGCCCAGATCGTAAAGCAACCTTCCGTCCTGGCCGCCCTTAACCCGCTGCACGCCCTCGAGTTTTTTGTCCGCAACGGCTGGCTCGGCTTTACTGTGCTCGGCGCCGTCTTCCTCGTCGTGACCGGGGGCGAAGCGCTTTACGCCGATCTCGGCCATTTCGGCCGGCGCCCCATCCGGATCGCCTGGTTCCTGGTCGTCTTGCCCGGCTTGCTCCTCAACTATTTCGGGCAAGGAGCGCTCATCCTGGGTGACGCTCGGCAGGCTGAGCACCCGTTTTTCCATCTCGCTCCCGGTTGGGCGCTCTATCCACTCGTCATCCTGGCCACCTGCGCCGCTACCATCGCTTCCCAGGCGGTGATTTCGGGTGTTTTCTCGCTCACCCGGCAAGCGGTCCTGCTCGATCAATTTCCTCGAGTCGAAATTCTGCAGACTTCTGGAAAAGAGATCGGCCAGATCTATGTGCCATTGCTCAACGGCCTCCTCATGATTGCCTGTATCGGGCTGGTCATCGGTTTCGGCAGCTCAAGCAACTTGGCCGGAGCCTACGGCGTCGCAGTAACGACCACCATGGTCATTACCACTCTGCTGCTGGCCGCGATCGCGCAGGAGCTTTGGAGATGGAACAGCTGGGTCGTCGGCCTCATCACCGTTGCCTTCCTGATCGTCGACCTCGCCTTCTTCGGAGCCAATATTCTCAAGTTTTTCGACGGCGGCTGGTTCCCACTCCTGATCGGCGCGCTGCTTTTCGTGCTCATGATGACTTGGAAACGCGGACGCGATCTGCTCTGGAAGCGCCTCCGGAAAAAACAGGAACCGCTCGATAAATTCCTGCAGGGTGTGGCGCGCAAGCCACCGCAGCGGGTCCCTGGCACGGCGATCTTCCTCACCGGTCGCGAACGGGGCACGCCGCCCGTGCTCCTTCATCACCTGAAACATAATCAGGTCCTGAACGAGAAGGTGATCCTGCTCAACGTCGAGACGCAGGAAGTGCCGCACGTCGCGCCTAACGAACGCCTGGAAGTGGAGAACCTTCGCCACGGTTTCCGTCGTTTCGTTCTCCAGTTCGGTTTCATGGATGAACCGAATGTGCCCCGTGCCTTGCGCGAGGCGGAGATCGAAGACAAACCGGACTTGGACGAGGTCACCTACTACACCGGCCGCAAAGCGCCGATCCCGAGCGACAAACCAGGAATGTGGCTTTGGCGCGAGAAGCTGTTCGCTTTTCTCTATCGCAATGCCATCCATCCGGTCGCATTTTTCCACATTCCCCCGGCTCAGGTGGTCGAGCTGGGTCTCGAAGTCGAGATCTAGAAAGATCTGCCTTGGCC
This sequence comes from Chthoniobacterales bacterium, assembly GCA_038233495.1. GTDB lineage: Bacteria > Verrucomicrobiota > Verrucomicrobiia > Chthoniobacterales > UBA10450 > Palsa-1392. The sequence goes on from JBBSLW010000062.1 coordinate 6,307, forward strand.
CAGGCAAGCATTAGAAAAAATCTAAATTTCTTCCGGAGAGTCGGGCGGTTCCTTTTCCTCGATCTGCGCGCGATCCCATCCGACGCTTCCGCGCCGGAAACGCTCACTCAATTTCCGCTGGAATTCACCTGACTCCGGCTCCCACAGGTGATGCTCGATCGCGATCTCAGCCTGTTCCATCCGCACGACATTGAACGAATTGGCTTCTCCCCGACCGCGCGTCGAGATGGTGGTTCCGGCCTGCGCGACCAGCGCGGAATGGCCTTTGATCTGATATCGCTGGGCGGTCAAACCGACGTGCTGCAGATGCAGATGCCCCGAAAGGATGAGATCAACGCCCGCCTTGGCCAGTCCTTCCATCGCCATGGCTGACCGGCCGACTAAGCGGCTATGCGACCCCGGCGGCAGGTCAAAAGGATGATGCGTCACCACTACTTTGAACAAGGCGGGATCGACCTCCGCAAAGACCTTCTGCGCATGAGCAATCTGCTGCGCGTTGATCCGGCCGTATTTTCGCGTCAGGGAACGCGCGGTATTTATTCCGAGCACCGCCATTTCCTTATCGGCATAAAAGGGATCGAGATCGTCCGTAATGTAGTGTCGATAGCGACCGAGCGGAGCAAGAAAGCGACGGAACACGTCCCAGAGCGGGATGTCGTGATTTCCCGGAACGAGGAGTTGCGGTTCGGGCAACCGGGTCAGAAAAGTGCGGGCATCGCGAAACTGGTCACGGCGCGCCCGCTGCGTGAAATCGCCTGAGACCACCACCAAATCCGGCGATATCACTCGCGCCGCCACCACCAGCGGCTCGACTAGCAGGGAGTCCACCCGTCCAAAATGAAGATCGGAAACGTGGAGCAACGTCCTCACCCAGCCGTTTTCTCCTGCGGCACGAGCACGCAAACCGGATCCGCCACCCGGAAGCGCATCGGACTATTGAGCTTTTCCAGTTCTCCATCCACTGCCGCCCGCATCCGGCGCCGGCGCAAGGTTTCGATCGTCACGTCGGTCGCGCAGATGACCTCGTAATCAATCTCCGCCCGCAGCCGGTGCAGGATGGTCCGCAATCCCAGTTTCACGATCGTGGCGCGTCCGGAATGTCGCGCCACATAGAGAGCAAACTTGCCTTCCTCCAGGCATTCCTTTCCCTGCAAAGCGAAGTTCTTGATCTGAAAGGCGTTCGAGCACACTAGCACCAGCGGCGTGTCGCGGACTAGCTCGCCTTCATCCGTATCCAGGCGAACGCGCAGCCGGGGAGCAGGCCGAAAAGCAGTCAGCAGCACCGAGAGATAGGCGGTCACCTGGCTTCGGCCCCAACGCCGATAGAGCTGCCGCCGCTTCATCATGACGGCTGGATGAATCCCAATGCTGGTGTTGTTCAAGATCAGTCGCCCGTCCAGATCCAACAAAGGCGCGCGCACTACCCGTCCTTCGACAATGACGCGAGCGGCCTCCTCCACCTCCAGCGGGATGCCAAGGTTCTTGGCGAAATAATTAAACGTTCCCAAGGGCACCACTCCGAGTGTCTTGCCGGAACGGCGCGCCACATCCGCTACCCCACAGATCGTGCCATCACCCCCAGCGGCCACCAGCACCTCACAGTCGCTCTCCCCCTTTTCCTTTGCGACCTGTCCGATCTTTTCACCGGTCACAACCGAGATATGAAACGAGCGCCCGGCGGCTCGAAAGACCTTCTCTAAGCCTTGGCACGCCTCTTTGGATTTCTGCGCACCGGAGCGCGCATTGAGAATCACCTCGATTGACTTCGCCATGCCAAATCTTAGACGTTCGCGACGGCGAGCGCCTCATCTTCTTCCGCATTGTATTGGTAAGGCGGTCCCACCACGATGGGTGTTTCCCGGAAGTTGTGTTTTGGAGGAGGTGAATCGGTCTGCCATTCCAACCCGGTTGCGCGCCACGGATTCGGTCCCGCCGTCCGCCCATACCGCAAGGACCAGAGGAAGTAACCGAGCGGCAACAAATAGCCGACCGCCAGGATGGAAGCACCCGCACTCGAAAGGACGTGAAAAACCTGAAACTCCGGCGGGTAAGCGTGATAACGCCGCGGCATCCCGAGATAGCCTAACAAGAACTGGGGAAAGAAGGTGAGATTAAAACCAATGAAGGTAATGATCGCCGCCATCTTGCCGAGGAACTCCGGATAGAGCCGCCCGGTGATCTTCGGCCACCAGTAATGGAGCCCGCCCATGAAGGCCATGACCATCCCGCCCACCATGATGTAATGGAAATGCGCGACGATGAAGTAAGTATCGGTCACGTGCACATCGACCGCGAGCGAGGCGAGAAAGAGCCCGGTCAAACCACCGATCGTGAAGAGCCCTATGAAGCCGAGCGCGTAGAGCATCGGTGTTTGGAAGGTGATCGAGCCCTTGTGCAGGGTCGCGGTCCAATTGAACACCTTGATCCCCGAAGGAATGGCGACCACAAAACTCAGGATCGAAAAGACCATGCCCGCATAGATCGATTGCGAGCTGACAAACAAATGGTGGCCCCAGACCAGAAACCCCAGAATCGCGATCGCCATGCTGGAGCAGGCCACCCAAGCGTAGCCAAAGATGCGTTTCCGGGAAAAGCAGGTAATCAATTCACTGATCACACCCATCCCCGGCAGAATCATGACATAAACCGCCGGATGGGAATAGAACCAGAAGAGGTGCTGAAAGAGAACCGGGTCGCCGCCCAGCTTCGGGTCGAAAATTCCGACGCCCCAGAGGCGTTCCACCGACATGAGAGCCAACGTTATCGCCAGCACTGGAGTCGCGAGGACAAGAATGAGGCTGGTGGCGTAAAGCGACCAGACAAACAGCGGCAGTCGAAACCAGGTCAGCCCCGGCGCGCGCATTTTGTGCGTTGTGACGATGAAGTTGAGACCGGTCAGGATGGAGGAAAATCCCGCGATAAAAACCCCGGCTGCCATCGAGATGACGTGGGAGTTCGCGTAGGTCGTGCTGTAAGGCGTGTAAAAGGTCCAACCGGTGTCGACCCCGCCATGAAGAAGTGACCAGAGCGCGAGCGCGCCGCCGGCGATGAAGAGATACCAGCTCATGAGATTGAGCTTCGGAAAAGCCACGTCCCGCGCGCCCAGCATGAGCGGCAGAACGAAATTTCCCAGCACCGCCGGGATCGACGGGATGAGGAAAAACCAGACCATCAGGACGCCGTGGATGGTGAAAAGTTTGTTGTAAGTATCCGAGGTGACGAGGTCGCCCTGCGGCGTGAGCAACTCGATCCGCATCATCGCCGCCGCCACGCTCGCGATGGCAAAGAAGAAAATGATCGTCCAAAGATAGAGCAGTCCAATCCGCTTGTGGTCAGTCGTGAGCAGCCAGGAGCGCACACTGTGATCGCAAGAAAGATAATTCACCGGCGCCAACTCGCCGGAAGTCCGAATCACCGTGGCCGTAGCGTTCTCCGTCTTCATCGATGTCCTCCGCATTGGAAATACACGAAGTTCATGGCTAACGAACTCCCTTCTCGCGATGGGCTCTCGCAGCGCGAAGCCACCTCTCTCCCGCTTCGGAAGAACACAAAATTCGCGGCTAACGAACTCCCTTTTCGAGATAGGCTCTCGCAGCGCGAAGTCTTCCCTCCCCCGCTTCGGAAAGACACAAAGTTCGTGGCCCGCGAACTCCCCTGACGCGAGGAACCCTCGATGCGTGAGGTCTCCTCGCCCCCTTTTCGGGGGAGAGGATTAAGGTGAGGGGGCAAAAGCGAGGCCTCGTCAAAGCTGCCGGAATTCAGTAAAACCAAATCCAATGAGTCGCGCATCCCGCCTGCGCAAAATCGCCACCCCGGCCGAGCGGATTCTCTGGAGCCAACTGCGCAATCGGACCCTGAGCGGCTACAAATTCCGGCGTCAGCATCCGATCGATCGCTACATCCTCGATTTCTATTGCCCGGAAGCTCGCCTCGCCGTCGAGCTCGACGGCTCTGGTCACGCCTACATCGGGCGTCAACAGAAAGACCGAACGCGTGAAGCGTTTCTAGTCGCGGAGGGAATTCGTGTCCTCCGGTTCTGGAACGACGAAGTGCGCGAGAACCTCGATGGAATACTTCAAGCGATCTGGTATGCGCTTGAGGAATCTGGTCAGCGAGATCATCCCTCACCTTAATCCTTTCCCTTTTGCAAAGGGAGAGGAGACTGCGCACCTCCTTCGAATGCCACCTCGGCAGAGTTCGTATCTGACATTCCTCGATCTTCATGGCGTCCTCGCTTGGTCTCCGGTCGATTTCAGATACGCGATAATTTGCATGATCTCGGCTTCGCTGATGTGACCCGTAAAACTCGGCATCACGTTTGGATAACCGGCGGAAATTCGTTTCCCCGGGAGCAGGATCGAGTCGCGCAAATATTGATCATCCGCCGTCACGATCTCGCCCGACGCGAGCGGCACTTGTTTGCCGTAGATGCCTGCCAGCGGCGGCGCGTGCACGACCGAGTTTCCTTCGTGGCAACCGCTGCAACCTTTCTCCCGGAAAAGACGCCGGCCCTCGAGCGCGAGCGATGGACCGATTTCGCCTGTGGTCAGCCACTGCTGATAATCAGCCGGCCTCATCACCACGACCCGGCCGATCATGTGCGAATGATTCGTCCCGCAATATTCCGCGCAGAAAAGATGGAACTCCCCCAGCTTCGTCGGCCGGAACCATTCGCTCGTGTATTTGCCGGGCACAACATCCTGTTTCACGCGAAACGCCGGCACGAAAAAGCTGTGGATCACGTCCTGTGAAGTCATCGTTAGGTTGATCGCCTGCCCGAGCGGGATGTGCAGCTCGTTGATCTCTTTTTTTCCCTCGGCGTGCTGCAGTTTCCACATCCATTGCTTCGCCACCACCTGCACTTCGAGCGAGTCGCGCGGCGGCCGCTCGATGTGGTAATAGACGATCGCGCCCCAGACGAAGAACCCGAGCGAGACGACGAGCGGGAAAATCGTCCAACCGCACTCGAGCAGGTTGTTGCCCGAGGAAGGATTCGAGCGATCCGCGTTCGAGCCGCGCCGGTAGCGCACCGAAAAATAGAGGATCGGCAAAAAGACGACCGCGCAGAAGAAAAGCATCATCGCGGTCAGGCCAAAGTAGAGCCAGTCGACCTCACTCGCCCCGGAAGACGCCTGCGGTGGAAAAAGATAGAACTTGTTCATCTTATCGCGCCTCCGCTGAAGGTTCGCGGCGGCAGAGCGAAACGATCCACCAGGCCATCGCCAGCACCGTCAGCACGCTCAGGACGCGCAGTACGTTAAGCACGAGCGCGCCATACTTGCCGGTGATCGGATTGTAGTGGGAGCAGAGCAGAATCAGCTCGTGAATCACGGAACCGCTCTGCCCATTCGACGCCGCGATCAGCGCGCTCCTCAGTTCCTTCGGATCAAAATTTACCCCGAAGAAATAGCGCGAGATTTTCCCTTCCGGCGTGAGCACGATGAACCCGCTCGGATGCGCGAATTCATTCGAGACCGGATCGAGCTTGAAACGAAAACCGGCTTCATTCGCGAGCTGCGCGATGGACTGCTCGTTCCCGGTCAGAAAATGCCAGCCGCTTTCCGCCCCCGGTCGCCCGTAGCGCTTCAGGTATTCCTTCTTTTTCACCGCCGCGACTGCGGGCGTCTCGTGCGGATCGATGCTGACGTTGATCACGTTGTAGTCGCGTCCGGCGTTAAACCGCAGCTCCTGCAACGCCTCGATCAGGCCATCGTTGATCAACGTGCAAAGCATCGGGCAATGGTAATAGCCGAGCACGAGCACGGTCGGCTTCGTGTTGCGTAAATCGCCGAGCGCAACGGTTCGCCGGTCGGAGTCCTGGAAGGTCAGGCCCGCAGAAATTTGCTGGCCGATATGCTGGTCGGAGCCGATTCGCTTCAGCTCCTCCGGCGAAAGCGCGTGCGCCACGGTCCCCTGGAGGAGGAAAAACGCGATCGTAAGGCACAGGCCCGTCCAATTCTTCATGGCGTGGGCTCCGGTCTCGGTGAGGTCACCGATTCGTTAGGCTGGACCTCCGTCTCCGGCCGAGCCTGCATCAACTGCAGGCGAGTCTGCCCGGCGCCGACCTCCGGCAACCCGCGCTCGGCGAGGATCTGCATCGCCTGCGCGACGGGAATGCGACCGACTCCCGCAGGACGATCGACCCAGCCGTAGCTGTCCAGAACCGTTTCTGCGGCGGACTGCGTCTTCCCTAGTTCGCGCCCCGGCTGGACCAGAAGCCGGGCGTCCGGGAACTGGCTCGCCGCCGTCAGCGCCGGCGGTCGGGACGCTTCCTGTGCATCACGATGGCGATTGAAAAGGTGCATCATTCCCCAAACCACGAAGAGGCAGGTCCCGAGGACAAGCAGGAGCAAAATCACGATCATGCCCAGGCCGAAGACGTCGGCGTCCTTCCGCTCGTGTCCCGCTTGCCCCGCTGGTTGGCCTTGCGGATTCATACCTGGGTCGCCACGGCAAAGCGCGGATCATTCAACGGCAGGAGCGGCCTGCTCTCCAGCTTGCGCAGGAAAAAATAAAACCAGAGCCCGCCTACGCCTAACAAGGCGGCGAAATTGAGCCAACTGAGGTGCAGCCCGTGCGGATAAAAGGCCGGCGTGATCATCCACCAGACGTCCACGACGTGCGCCACGAACATCACCCCCGCGATCGCCGCCAGAGCAGATCGGTTTTGCTTTCGCTGCCGCGAAAGAAGGAGAAAGAACGGCCCAAGAAAATGAAAGAGGACAAGGAAGATCACCACCCAGCGCCAACCGCCGGCGATCCGGTGCAGATACCACACGATCTCGTGCGGAAGATCGCCCGACCAGATGACGAGGAACTGCGAGAACGCCATGTAGGCCCACAACATCGTGAAAGCGAGAAGCAGGCTCCCGAGATGGTGGAAATTTTCCTTCGAGATGATCTCGGAGAGCGCGCTGCGTGGCCCGAGCCAGCGCAGGAGCAGGATGACAAACGCGAGCCCGCTCAGCATTTGCCCGATACAGATCAGGATCGGGAAGATGGTCGAAAACCAGTCCGCCTCCAGCGACATGATCCAGTCGACCGCCGCCACCGTGATCGTTAGGGGATAGATCACCAGCCCCGGTCCGCTCAGTTTGCGCAGCCGTTTCGTCGGCGCCGGGTCGCGGGTCGCGTCCTGCTCGCGCGACCATTTGTTGAGGAGATGCGCCAGCCAGATCCAGATCCCGAAGACGATCACGGTCCGAACGACGAACATCGGCGTGTTCAGGTAACCCTGCTTGTGGTGCAACACTTTGTTGGCCGCGACCTGGGCCGGGTCCATCCAGGGATAAAGAAAATGCAGCCCGAAAAAGATCGGAAGGAAGAGGAGCGCGAGGAGCGGCAGCATCCCCGCGGCCGCTTCGAAAAAGCGTCGCACCGGCCAGCCCCATTTCCCGCCGGTCAGGTAATGGATCATGAGGAAAGCCATGCAGCCGAGCGCAACGCCGACAAACACCAGCTCCGCGAAAAGGTAGCTGATGAAAAACTCCCGCGGACTAACGACCCAGCCGAACAGGCAGAGCGCGAGCCCAACGAGCCCGGCGAGCAAAGCCCACCACGGCCGCACCCCAGTGATTTGCGGAAGCGGTTCGTTCACGGCATTTGCTCCAGTCGTTGCTTCGCCTCGGGGGGAAGCTCACCCGCCGGCGCGCGCTGGCTTAATTGCAGAGCCCGGATGTAAGCCGCGATTGCCCAGCGATCGTTCGGCTCGACCCGCGCAGCGTAGGAATACATCACCCCGTAACCATTCGTGATCACGTCGTAGAAATGCCCGATCGGCGCGTTCCGCAGCCGGTCGCTGTGATAAGTCGGCGGCGGTGGAAAGCCGCGTTGCACGATCTCGCCGTTCCCCGCCCCGGTCGCGCCGTGGCAGACCGCGCAGTAAATCTGGTAACGTTCCCGCCCGCGCTCGAGCAGCCCCGGGGTGAGTTTCACCGGCAACTGCGCCACCACCACCCCGTTCGTTAGGCCAGTGCGGAAGGCTTCGTTCCTGGCGGCGTCCTGATACTGCACGGTATGCGCAGGGATGGGCCGCGCGTTCGTCCCATTCGCGAAAAAATCGGACTCGGAATAAGTCTTCGCTTTCGGCTGGTTATACATGTCCTGCCGGCAGCCCGCGCAAAGCAAAAGCGCCATCAACAGCGCTACCACCTTCATTTCGCCACCTCCGCGACGTTGAGCGGTTCGAGACCTTCCAAAAACAACCGTGTCGCTTCCGCCTCGAAGAGCGTGTCCCCCGCCTCGATGCAGAGGAAAAAACGATCCTGCGACGCGCGCTCGAATTCCGGCAAATTAAACATCGGATGATATGGCTTCGGCAGCCCGCTCAGCCCTAACGAAAAGAAAAAGGCGGTCAGCGCTGCGCCGAGCACGGTGAGCTCGAAGGTGATCGGCAC
>JBBSLW010000063.1:0-14644 GCA_038233495.1 Chthoniobacterales bacterium
CGTATTCCGGATTGTCGGCGATCGCCTGGAGCATTTCTTTCTCGGCCGCTTCCTGCCAGCCTTTCTGGCTCGCGGTGATCCCGAGGTAGTTGTGCGCCGTCGCGCTTTTCGGGTTGATCGCGAGCGATTTCGTCAGCTCGGAAAGCGCGTCGTCGAATTTGTTCTGCTGGTAATAAACAATCCCGAGGGTGGTGTGCGTGAACTCATCGCTCGGCGCGATCGCGATCGCTTTCTTGAGCGTGAGCTCGGCCGCTTTCAGCTTGCCGTTGCGAAACAGGACCACGCCCAGATTCGAGAGCGAGTAGAGGTTGTTCGGGCTCTTGGTCAGGATTTCCTGGTACTGTTTCTCCGCCTGCTTGAATTTCCCCTGGTCGAAACTGGCTTTGGCCTCGCGGGCGAGGGGGAGAAGATCGACCGGCACGCCCGGCTTGGAAGTGGTCGTGACCTCGGGGCCGATCGCGCTTCCTTCTCCTTGCGCGACGGATTCGAGCGAGGCCTTTTCGTCCGGCTGTTGGTTGTCTTTCGGGCTGGGCGCGTTGCTGATCGTGATCGTGGACGGCGGCTTGGCCATCGTTAGGCTGGCTTTCACCGTGCCCGGCTCGGAGTCGGAAATGGCCACCACCGGCGCCTTCAGAAGGGACAATTCTTCCGCGCTCAACTTCGTGATCGGCTCACCGAGCAAATGGATCTGCTGATCGAGCACGTCGCTTTTGATCTTCAATTTGTCGAACTCCGCCAGCATCAGCTTCTTGGCCTGCTCGCGGCGCGCTTCCTCCTGGCGCTCGCGGACGACGATCGCGCGCAGCATCTGATTCTCCTTCATTAGGCGCTCGGTGTCTTCCGGCGTGGCGCCGTTCAATTTCGCGGTCGCAAGTTGGCCGCTGGCTTCATCCAGTTGCGCGCGCAGATCGGGGATCATTTTTCCCGAGTCCTGGTTCGCCTTCTGGCTCGCCACCAGTTGATCGCGCAACTTCTCGAGCTGTTCTTTCACCGCTTGCAGCTCCTGTGCTTTCTTCGGCCGATCGGCGCTGATCTCGCGCACCGTGTTCTCGGCCGCGCTTAACTCCTTTTGCAGGTCGCTGTTTTCCGCGACGAGGACCTGGACCCGGGCCTGCGCGTCGCCGGAGGCTTTGAGGTCGCGCAGGGCCGCGTCGCGCTCGCGCTTCATCGCGTCGCGTTCCTGGCTCACGCTGGCCACTTCTTTGCGGGTCTCGAGCAGCTTGCTGTTTGCTTCGGTGTTTTCCTTTTCCGCTGTGGTCCGCCCGGTCACGGCCGCGGCGAGCGCTTTCTTCAACTGCGCGATCTCGCTCTGCAGCGCGAGCGCGGCTTTCTCGTCGCCGGCGCCGTTCGATTGAATGACTTGGAGAGATTTCTGGGCGGCGATCAATTGGTCACGCACTTCTTTCTCGGCCTTGGCGGTCTTGGCCAGTTCGCCCTTCGCCTGTTCGAGCTCGGCATTTGTCTCCTGCAGCTTGCCGGAGATTTCGGATTTCTCTTTCTGCGCGGTCGAGATTTCTTTCTGCGATTTCTTCAATTCCGACTCGAGTGCCTCGACCCGGTCGCGCAACTCCCTGGTCGCATCCCGGATCGCGGCCTGGACGTCCGCCGTCTTCGCGGCGGGTCGCGGCGCGGGCCCGATCTCCACGCTCGGTTCGGCGGGGCCGGCGTTAGGCAAAGGCGCTTCGCCCTCACCCGCGGGCGGCTCGGCACTCGCGGCCAGGTCGGTCTGGGTCTCGATCTTACTCTGCACCCGCAGGATGGCTTCGCCGATCTTGCGTTCGCGATAATCAACGATCGCCGGTTGCCAGTCGCTGTTCGTTTTCTTCAACTCCTCGAGCATGGAGCCGGCAAAACGGAACTTGGAGAGCGCGGGCTTAAGCTGGTTTTCCCGCTCGAGTTTTTCGGCCTGCTGCGCGCTCATGTAGGCCTTCAGGAAAACCTCCGAGGGATCAGTTTCATAGGCCCACGCAACGAGCGGCAGCGCGACAAAGGCGAAGACGGGAAGGAGAAGCAGCCCGATTTTGTTCATCGCAAAGAGGCGGATCATAGCCGACGGCTTTGCGCGTTGCAATCCTCTCCGGGCGCAGCGGTGCTTTGTCTTTGCAATTGAGCCCGGAAAAATTAATGTCCTGCGCGACGGTGGCCATAGCTCAATGGTAGAGCCCCAGATTGTGGTTCTGGCTGTTGCGGGTTCGAGTCCCGTTGGCCACCCCGCCTTTTCCCCGGGCCGGGAGAAAGTCTGAAATCCGTTGGCATAGCGGCTGCTAAATGTCGGGCATGATCCTGACCGCCCACTCCTTCGCCGACCGCACCGAGACCCGCAATTCTTCCTTTTGGAAGCGCATCCTCAATGAGCAGGAACTTGAGCGCTGCCCAGCTTTGGAAAAGCTCCTGGTCGGTTGTGAGATCATCGCTGCGCTCGACGCGGTCGATCTTCTCGCGGCCTGAGGGGGACATTCATCAGCGATACAACTCGCTGGCGAAATTGGAATTCCTGCTATCCTGTTGTGCTCGGTGCCTGTAGCTCAACCGGATAGAGCTTCTGACTTCGGATCAGAAGGTTGGGGGTTCGAATCCCTCCGGGCACGAGCATCACTCCTCCCCGATCGCTCCGTCCGAAGCGTCGTAAAGGTAACAACCGCGTAACTTTTCGCAGATTTCATTGCTCTGCCACAAACCGGTTTAATCGGGCTCGAAGCACGCGGATTCACCGCGGGCAAAGAGCAAAAACGACCGGAGGAGAAAAGAAAAACAAACAAATCAAATTGTTCGGAGCCGCAGTCCTGGGGCTGCTCCTGATCACAGTGGCAGCACCGAGTGCGTTCACGAAACCGGCCGCCGTCACCCTGACGGCGAGCCTCGTGGATCAGCAGTGCCAGGGCGGCGACGGGGCCAACGCAACCTTGACCGCCACCTTGTCCTCAGCCCGCAGCGGCGTGACCTACGCGTGGGATCTAAACAATGACGGCGTGTTTGATACCGCGCGGACCAGCGACCCAATGGTCGTCAACTTCTATCCCGACGAAGTGACGGTGACCGCGACCGTGGCGGTGATGAAGAACGGTCGGACGAAAGGGACCGCCTTGGTCACCTTCCGGACGCTGCGCTGCCCCTAACGGCCGCGGCGTTTCGCCTGAGGGAAAATAGGAGAGCGCAGCAAATCACTGCGCTCTCCGCAGGCGCTGAACTCTCAGGCGTAGAGAGCGTCGACCAGGCGGAGCGATTTTTCGTTAGGCAAGAGCGTCTGCTCCATCTGGTTCATGACGTAGGCAAAGGCGAGGCGATTCTCGGGGTCGGCAAAGGCGTTACTGCCGCCGGCTCCTGGATGACCAAACGCGCGCGACGACGGACCGAAGAGTCGATGCGCCCTTTCGGGTGGGTCCTGCATGAAGCCGGCGGAAAAGGCGGTTGGCAGAGCAAAGACCCGGTCCATCCCGGTCGCCAGGGTCGTGGTCATCCAGGCGATCGTTTCTTCCGCGAAAAAACGGCGGCCTCCAAGCGTGCCGCCGTTGGCGAGGAGCGCGTAAAATTTCGCCAGCGCAGACGCGCTGCCGATCCCGCCAAACGAGACAAAGGAACGCGCGCGATTCACCGGCGTGTTCATTGCGCTGACTGCATTTAGCCCGCGCGGGGAAGTAAAGGCCTGGCGCTGGATCGTGCCCGGCGTGGCCAGCGCCCGGTAGAAGTCGTCCGGGGGCGGCGCGCTCGAGGCCCGCGCCGCGTAGATCGTCGCGACGCGGATGTTTTCCGCCGCGGGCAGTCCGATCCAAAGATCGAGCCCAACCGGCTGGGCAAAAATCTCCCGCCAATATTGACTGAGAGGACGCGAATCGATCCGCCGCACCAGCTCGTCGAGGAGAAAACCGAAGGTGCGCGCGTGGTAGCCGTGCGCGGTGCCCGGCGGCCAGAGCGGTTTCTGCATTTCGAGCGCCCTGATGACCGCGGCATAATCAGTCACCTCGACCGGTTGATCGAGCGCGGCCAGGCCGGCCTGGTGCGAGAGCAATTGCGCGAGAGTGATTCGCTCTTTCCCGGCCTGCGCAAATTCCGGCCAGAACTCCGCGACCGGCCGCTCCAGTCCGATGCCGTGTTCCTGCAGGACGTGGAGAAGACAGGCGCTGCCGAGACCTTTGGTGGCGGACCAGAAAAGCACAAGCGTGTCGCTCGTCCACGCCGTTTCCCGCTGCGCGTCGCGAAAGCCGCCCTGCAAATCGAGCAACGGCTCGCCCTCGTGCCAGATGGAGACGGCAGCCCCGAGCTCGCCGAACCGGGAAAAGTTTTCCTCAAAAAGTGGCCGCAACCGCGTCGCCAGATCGTCCGCGCGCCAGGCCATCGGCTTCCCTTCGCCTAACGACTAGTAGTCGCGGACGTAGGGATACTTGGTCTCGTTCCCCAGCTCCGGCGGAAACTCGGCGTAGCCGCGATGAATCCAGGGAATATCGCTCCGCAACACCGGGAGATACGTTCCCTTGTAAACCGGGATCGGCCAGAGCAGCGCCTCGTAGAAACCGACCCCGACCCGGGCGAACCCGCGCCCCGTTCCGCGGACCACGCCGTAACCGGCCGCCGCCGAGTTGCCTTCGTCGTTGTTGATTTTCGCGATCGTGACCGGGATTTCCGTCCATCCGAAAACCAGGTTGGAAAGGCCGCGCCCAAGTTTCCGCGTCGGGCCGTAATCAGCCACCGGTGGATCCTGGATATCGGCCCAGGAAGTGAGGGCAAATCCGAAAAGGAAGAGCGCAACGAGCAGGCGGTTCATACGAATGCACGGAGTAAATCGATTAGCCCCGGCAATTGCAACCCTTGTTTATCGCGCAGGCGTCACCGGCAGCTTCTTCGTCGCGCGCAGAGAGGCGATGGTGGTCACGGCGAGGACCGCGGCGATGAAGAGAAGCGAGATCCAACTCCGCAGGTGGATCCACGGTTCGATCAACATTTTCACGCCGACAAAACAGAGGATGACGGCCAGCCCGACCCGCAGATAAACGAAACGCGTGACGAGATTGGCGAGGAGAAAGTAAAGCGATCGCAAACCGAGAATCGCGCAAATGTTCGAGGTGTAGACGATGAAGGTGTCGCGCGTAATGGCGAGGACGGCCGGAATGGAATCGACCGCGAAAACCAGGTCCATCACTTCGATCGTGATCAAGACGAGGGCGAGCGGGGTGAGCATCCGCCGGCCCGCGACCAGGGCGATGAATTTCGGCCCGTGATAATCGCGCGTCACCGGGAGCAGGCGCCGGGTCGTCCGGAGGATGAAGTTGTGCTCGAGATCGAGATCCTCCGATTTGCCGAAGAGCATGCGAAGGCCGGTGATGAGGAGGAAGGCGCCAAAGATGTAGAGCACAAACTCGAAGCGCGCGACCAGGGTCACGCCGAGCCAGATCATTAAGGCCCGCATGATGAGCGCGCCCAGGATTCCCCAGAGCAGGACCCGATGCTCGTAGCGGGGCGGGACCTTGAAGTAGGCGAAGATGAGGCTGAAGACGAAGATGTTATCGACGCTGAGCGAGTACTCGATCAGGTAGCCGGTAAAGAAATCGACCGCTTGGTCGCTTCCTTGCCACCACCAGATGAAGGCGTTGAAGCCTAACGACAACCCGACCCAGAGGAGGGTGCGCCGGGCCGCGCTCGGCAGGCTGATCCTCTCGTGCGCACGGTCGCTGAAGAGGTCGACAGCCAGGGCCGCGAAAACTCCAATATGAAAAGCGATCCAAAACCAGATGTTGACCGGCACGCGGCGCTAGGTTTCCACGGCTGCCGTGGCGGAGCAACCCGGAAAGACCCCGCCCCGCGGTTTGCGCAGAGCGGTCGGGTCGTGCATCATACTCCCTCTTATTTTATGGATGCAGAACTGCAAAAGTTGGTGGAATCCGGGAAACTAACGACCGCAGGAGCCGAGGTCCTTGAACAACTTAAACCGGGCACTTTCTGCCTCCACAAAAGCTGGGGCTTCGGCCGGGTCGCCGAATGGAATCTGCTTCTCAACCAGATCCTGATCGATTTCCAGAAGAAGAAGGCCCACCCGATGCAGTTGCAGTACGCGGCCGACAACCTGACCCCGATTCCCGCCGAACATTTCCTCGCCCAGAAAGCCAACGACCTGAACGCGCTCAAGGTGCAGCTGAAAGAGAACGCCACCGGGATGATGCGGAACATCCTCGAACGCCTCGGGGGCAAGGCGACCCAGACGCAGATCAGCGACTGGCTGCTGGGCGACATCTTCAGCGAGCCGGAATTCAAGCGCTGGTGGGACGCGACGAAGAAGCTGCTCAAAAAGGAAGGTCACTTCCTTTTCCCGACGAAAAAGAGCGATCCGATCGAGCTCCGTTCCGCGCCGGTCTCGCGCGCCGATGAGCTCATCACCTTTTTCGACCAGGCGCGTCAGCCGAAGGAACAGGGGGCCGCACTGGACCAGATCATCAAGCTGCATCACGAGTTCACGAAGCCGGAAGAACAGCTCCAGCCGCTAATCGACGCGATCGAGGAAACCGCGCGCCGGAATCGGCGGCTCAATCCCGCGATGTCGTTCGAGCTCGTGCTCGGCCGGGACGACCTTCTGCAGCGCGAACCGAAACTGCGCAGCTCCAATCCTGATCTCACGGTCGAGCATTTGATCGCCGAGGAAGAGCCGCGCCTCGCCGACATTCTCCCGAAACTTCCTTCCGCCAAAGAACGCCGCGTTCTCCACGCCTTCCCCGCCGCGCTCGGCGAGGGCTGGACGGTTCGTGCGTTGCAGTTGATGCAGGGCAACAACGCCCGGCTCGTCTCCTCGATGCCGAAAGTCTTTGCCGAAGCCGGCCGGCTCGACGAGCTACGGGTCGCGCTCCATCGCAGCCTGCGCGAACATTCCGCGACGAGCGAGATGCTCTACTGGCTTTGTAAAAACCGGGCCGACTGGCCGGATCTGATCAACCCAGAGCTCCTCAGCGCCATCCTCTCCGCCTGCGAACGCGACCAGCATAACGAAAGCAACAGCCGCAGCACCCGCCTGCGCGATCTCCTCCTCTCCGATCGCTCGCTCATTCCCGATATTTTTGCCGGCGCGCCGCTCGGCCTGGCGCGCGACGCGATGCGGCGCCTCATGCTCAGCCCGGTTTTCGATGAACTGACCAAGCGCTCCCTGATGGCGCGGATTATCAAACTTTACCCCGACCTGCAGAGCCTCGTCAGCGGCGAGCAGGCGGAGGAGAAAAGCGAGTCGTTAGTCGTTTCCTGGAGCAGCCTGCAGAAACGCAGAGCCGAGCTCGAGGAATTGGTGAACAAAAAAATCCCCGAGAATAGCAAGGAGATCGGCGTCGCCCGGTCCTACGGCGATCTGCGCGAGAATTTCGAATTCAAGGCGGCCAAGGAAATGCAGGCCGTCCTCATGCGCCGCAAATCCGAGCTCGAAACCGCCGTGACCAACGCCCGCGGGACCGACTTCGCCAGTCCGGACCTTACCCAGATTTCCATCGGCACCGTTGTCACCCTGCGCGAGTCGACGAGCGGCCGGGAAGAAACCTACACCATCCTCGGCGCCTGGGACGGCGATCCCGATCGCGCCATCATTTCCTACCAGACCGCGATTGGCCAGTCATTGTTAGGCCACGGTCTCGGCGAGATCGTGGAATTGAACTCGGAGGGCGATACCGGCCGTTACGCGATCGTCGCGATCGAAGCCGCGCCGCTCGACGAAGTCCCGGCCGACCCCGAGCTGCTCGAGCCGATTTCTTCCGATCGTTAGTCGCGGGCTCGCCCGGCTTTCGGTTTGGACTTGGGGCCGTTTCTTCGCGAAACTGAGCGCTCGTGAAACTCAAGCCCCTAACGATCGGGCCTGTTGCCCTAGGCGGAAAAACGCCCGCCTTCATCCTCGGCCCCTGCGTGATCGAGTCGGAAAAATTTGTGCGACGCATGGCGGCGAAGATTGCGGCGATCTGCGCGGCTGAGAAGCTGCCCTTCATTTTCAAGGCTTCCTACGACAAGGCGAATCGTACCTCCGTCCGCTCCTATCGCGGGATCGACGCGCGCGCTGGGTGCGAACTGCTGGCCGAGATCGGGCGCGAGCTCGGGATGCCGGTCACGACCGATGTGCATTCCCCTAACGAGGCGGAAATCGTGGCTGAATTCATCGATGTTTTGCAAATCCCTGCGTTCCTCTGCCGGCAGACCGATCTTATCCGCGCCGCCGCCGAGACCGGGCGCGTCGTGAATGTGAAGAAGGGGCAGTTCCTCGCCCCTTGGGATGTACGCAACATCGCCGAAAAGCTCGAGACTTTTGGCGCGAAGAAATTTTTCTTCACCGAGCGCGGGACCACCTTCGGCTACAACAATCTCGTCGCCGACATGCGCTCCCTCGCCTGGCTGCGCGACGCCGGTTATCACGTCATTTTCGACGCGACCCATTCGGTCCAGCGCCCCGGCGGCGCGGGCGACGCGACTTCGGGCGACGCCGCGCTCGCCCCGGTCCTGGCGCGGGCCGCGCTCGCCGCCGGCTGCGACGGGATTTTTATGGAGGTGCACGAGAATCCGGCGCGCGCGCTTTCCGACGGGCCGAATCAAGTTCCGCTAAAGGATTTGCCGAAGCATTTGCGCGTGTTAAAAGCTATTCATGCTGCCGTGTCGTAGCGGGCGCTTCAGGCGAGGCGCGCGCCTCAGTTTTGTCCTGTTGTTGATCGGCAGTTGCGGGGCCTGGGCCGGGGACAGCAAACGCAGAAAAGCGAAGGCGACGCCCACGCCCGTGCCGCAGGAGGAACTCGGCCTCAAGAGCATTCCGCTCACCATCGGCCACGAGGCGAAGGGCCTTGTCCTGCCGAATTACGACCTGCAGGGAAAACTGCTCGGCCGTTTCGAAGCCGCCACCGCCGCGCGGATCGATGAAAACCACGTCCGCTTCACCGACCTCAAGATGACTACCTTCGACAAACAGGAGAAACCCGATTTCAACGTCGATATGTCGGACGCGATGCTCAATCTCGAGACCCGCGTGATCGACTCAAAGAAACGCACCAAACTGAAACGCGCCGATTTCGAGATCGCCGGCGACACGATGCAGTTCAATACCATGACGCACCAGGGGACGATGACCGGCAACGTGCACATGACCATTTTCAACCAAAGGGACATCGCCGGAGCCGCCCCTGCCCAGCCATGAAACGAGTTTTTCTCAGCGCTTATATTTTGCTGACGATCGTGGGCCCGCGCGCTTGGGCACAACAAGCGGCCGGCGCCGCCAAACCGCCCAAAGCTCCCGCGCTCGCCGCGACCGGCGCCAAGGGCGAGCCAATCACGACCCAGATCTACGCCGACGAAGCGTCTTTCGACACCGAGAAACGGATCGGCATTTTTACCGGTCACGTCCGCGTTTTCGATCCGCGCTTTAATATTCAGTCCGATAAAATGACCGTCTACATCCACAAGGACGAAGGCGAAGGCCTGGAGAAGGCGGTCGCGGAGGGGCATGTCGGGGTGGTCCGCGACAAGTCCGATCCGAAAGACGCCAAGGGGTCGAAAGCGGTCGGACTTTCCGAGAAGGCGGTCTACACTTCGGCGGATGGAAACGTGGTCCTGACCGGCAGCCCGCGCGTGCAACAAGGCCTCGACACCCACGTGGCGACCAGTCCCGACACGGTCATGATCCTGAACCAGAACGGCCACCTCATCACCCACGGGCCGAGCCGCACCGAGATCCGGCAGGACAAGGAAGCCAAGAATGGCCAGCCGGCCGATGAGGTGAAAAGGCCATGATCACCTCGAGCGCGCCATCCACCGTGGCCGAGCCGGCCTCGGGCGCGGAACGCCAGCCTAACGATCACCCGGAAGTCCTCCTGACCGATGACCTGGTCAAGATTTACGATGGCCGCGCGGTCGTGAACGGGATCCGGCTCGGGGTCGGCCAGGGCGAAATCGTCGGCCTTCTCGGGAAAAACGGCGCGGGCAAAACGACCAGCTTTTACATGATCGTCGGCCTCGTTAGGCCCAATAGCGGCCGGGTCATCTTTTCCGGCACGGACGTGACCAATTACCCGATGTACAAACGGGCCCGGCTCGGGATGGGCTACCTGCCGCAGGAAGAATCGATCTTCCGCAAAATGACGGTGGAACAAAACATCATGGCCATTCTCGAGACGATGCCGTTGAGCCGACAGGAGCGGCGCCATCGCTGCGAGGAGTTACTCCACCAGTTTGGGATCGAGCGGATCGCGAAGAACACCGCCCTCACCCTGAGCGGTGGCGAAAAGCGCCGCCTCACGATCGCGCGCTCGCTCGTGACCCGCCCGAAACTGCTCATGCTCGACGAGCCCTTCAGCGGAGTCGACCCGATCGCGGTTTATGACGTGCAACAGCTGGTCGTGAACCTGCGCAAAAGCGGCCTCGCCATTCTTATCACCGACCACAACGTGCGCGAGACCCTCTCCATCGTGGACCGCGCTTACCTTATCGATGAAGGCCGCGTCGTGAGCGAGGGGACAAAGGATTTCCTGATTAACGACCCGATCAGCCGCCAGCTTTACCTCGGCGAACGCTTTCAGATGTAAACCAAAGGAGCCGCATGCAAACCGTCAACGCCAACCCGAACGTCAAAGTCACCGGCCGTCACCTCGCCATCACCGACGCGATCAACGAATACGCCACGCGCAAGATCGAAGGCCTGCACCTCGACTACCCGAAAATCATCGAGGCGCACGTCATTCTCGGCGTGGAAAAATACCGGCACTGGGCGGAGGTCATTTTGATTTGTTCCAATCACATCACGATCGAAGCCTGCGAGGAAACCGACGATCTCTACGCCGCGATTGACGCGGTCATGGACAAAATCGCGCGTCAAATGCGCAAGTACAAGACGCGCCTTTTGAAACGGCATCGCCCGCGCAAAGAAGACATCCGGCATCTCGAGGAGCAAATCCTGCATCCCGACCCGGTCGAGGAAGACGAACACCACGAGCACACCGTCGTGCGAACGGAGCGTTACCAGGTCAAGCCGATGTTCGTCGATGAAGCCGTCCTGCAAATGGAGATCTCGACCCGGCAATTCATCGTTTTCACGAACGCGCGCAGCTCGCGGGTCAACGTTCTCTATCGGCGCAAGAGCGGCGATTTCGGGCTAATCGAGACCCCGTAGCCGGGGCGACTGACAACACCTGGTTCCATTTTTCATCTGGCGGTTGTCACTGTCGTGATTCGTGACACTTCTGTGTCAGAAGACGACGTCAAAAGCCCTCGAACTTCAGGGCTTTCCCTCGTAAAGCGCCTGAGCACCCGCCTTGCTATCTAAAGAGGTGTCAACTACTCAGCCATGCTTACCATCACTGCCTTTCTTCTTACGACCGGATCCGTTCTCACCAGTGTTTGGTGGGCTTGCAAAAACGAGACCGCTTCGCAGACCACCGTCCCGTCCGATATCGCGGCGGCCTAGTTTTCAGGCCCCGAGATCGGGGTAGGCAGGCAGCACGGATTCCTCCATTCCAGCCGCGAAGTTCGGATACTTTGGTTCCCATCCCAGCGCGCGCAGCTTCCGGTTTGAGACCCGCTTGTCGCTCGATCCGCGTTTTCTTTCGCGGACTGCATCAGCTTTCGCAGGCAGCGGGCGATCCAGTTTCCCCGCGAGCCATTCGTAGGCGGCGCGTTGCGTGGTCGGCTCGCTGTCCGTCACGTTCACGATCTGCGGCCCGGGGAGCGCGTTCTCCCGGGCCAGCCGGACAAGGTGGAAGAGCGCGGCGGCGATGTCATCCCGATGGGCGTGGTTAAGATACCGTCCGCCGCCCTCTTCGAGCCGTGCCGTGCCGGTGAGAAATTTACGCAGGAGCGCGGACCGGCCGGGTCCATAAATTCCAGCGAGGCGCGCGACCAGGCCGCCCTTTTGCCCGACGAGTTCTTCCGTCTCGCGGAGAATCTTTCCGGTCTCGTGCGCCGGTTCCGCTGCGCTCTCTTCGTCCACCCGGGCCCCGTCCGTCTGCGCGTAGACCGAGGTGCTGCTGGTGTAGAGAAAAGTCGCCGCTTGAAAAACCGCGAGCAGATTCCGCGCGCCCTCGAGATAAACGCGCCGGTAACCTTCCACCCCGCCGCCGCCCGAGCTGGCGCAATGGATCACCGCGTCGAAAGCGCCGTCCGCCGCTCCCACCGCCGCGGGCTCCGCGACATCCACGGCCCGAATGGCGTAGGGCTTTTCGCACAGCACGGCGGCCGACTCCGCGGAATGGGTCCAGCCTTCCACCTCCCAGCCCGCTTCGTGAAAAAGATCCGCCGTCGCCGTCCCGACGTAACCGCAGCCCGCGATCAGGACCCGTGGCATCACCCCGCGACCGGTGCGATCTCGATCTCCTTAAACGCGTCGCTCTGGATCGCGCGCACCTGTTTCAACCGGATCAATTCGAGGAGCGCGAGGAAGGTAACGACGATCTCCACCCGCGACGCCATCTGCGCGAAGAGCTCCGAAAACCGAATCGAGGTTCCGCCCGCCATCCGTTGCAGGATGCGCTCGATCTTGTCCGAGACGGTGAAATTCTCGCCGAAAATCTCGCGCAAATCCTCCTTCGCATCGATCCGCTTGAGCACATTCTGGAAAGCATTGATCAATTGAAAAATTCCCACCTCGCCGAGATGTAGCGGGGCACTCTCCGGCACCGTGCTGTCGCCGATCCGCGCGAAAATCCGTTCCTGCTCCAGCTCGAGCACCTGCAACTGCCCGGCTGCTTCCTTAAACTTTTTGTATTCGATCAACTGCCGGATCAAATCCCAGCGCGGATCGTCTTCCTCTACATCCTCCTCCGGCGGCTGCTGATCGACCGGGAGCAGGCTGCGACTTTTCAGGTAAATCAGGTTCGCTGCCATGACCACGAACTCGCCCGCGACATCGATGTTCAGCTCCTTGAAAGCTTGCAGATACTCGAGGTATTGCTGGGTGATCCGCTCGAGCGAGATGTCGTAAATGTCGAGCTCGTCGCGCTTGATCAGGTAAAGGAGGAGATCGAGCGGGCCCTCAAAAATCTCGAGCCGGACTTTGTATTCGGTTTCCATGAAGGGATCGCGAGTTTAGCGGCGCGCGCCCCACTTGTCACCCGCGAGCGAGTGCTCCGGGGAGCGCACGCGCCTCGCGTGCTGTTTGCGGCGCCTCGCCGCAAACATCGGGCGCGGGCGTGAGCGAATGAAACCGTTCTCGAACTTTCGTCCGTTCGGCGAGGTGCCGACCGGAGCACGCGGGGGCGCGTGCGCTCCCCGGAATCGTCGCGCAACGACTGGACTCTTTTCGCTTTGTGAGAATCTAACGACTGCTCATTTTGACCCGGTTCCAGATCTCGTCCAGCCCTGCCAGATCGACTTCGCCGAGCTTGCGACCCTCCCGGACCAGCTCGTGCTCCAGCGCGTGAAAGCGATGGATGAATTTCTCCGTCGCCGCGGCCAGCACGGTCTCGGCCTCGAGCTGGTTCTTCCGCACCAGATTCACGACCGCGAAAAGCAAGTCGCCCATTTCATCGGCGATCGCGTCGCCGTCGCGCGCGGCCATCGCTTCCTTCACTTCGCCCAGTTCCTCATCCACTTTCGCGACGACGTCGCCGATCTCGCTCCAGTCGAACCCGACCCGGGCGGCTTTGCTCTGCACTTTTTGCGCGAGCATGAGCGCGGGCAACGCTCTCGTCAGGCCGCTGAAGAACGACTGGTCCTCCGAGTTCTTTTCCGCGCGTTTGATTTCGTCCCACTGCTTCAGAACCGCGCCGCTATCGCGCGCTTCACTCTCCGCGAAGACGTGCGGATGACGCCGGACCAGCTTCTCGGCGATCTCGCGGCTCACATCCTCGAGCGTGAAACGTTTCTCCTCGCTCGCGATCTGCGCGTGCAACACGACCTGCAGGAGGAGGTCGCCCAGTTCCTCGCGCAGGTTCGCGTCGTCCTGCGCCCGGATCGCGGCTGCTACCTCGTAGGCTTCCTCGAGCAGACCCGGGACTAACGACTGGTGGGTCTGTCCGCGATCCCATGGACAGCCGCCGGGTGCGCGCAGTTGCGCCACGATCTGGCAAAGGCGGGCGAAGTGAATCGTGACTGGTGAATCTTGAATTGACATCAGAGGGCGGCGTTTTCGGGACTATCCACAATTCACTGATCACTATTCACAATCTCAAATCCGCCAGAGCGAACGATGATTCCCGAACTCCGATATTTCGCCGGAAGTTTTCCGCCCGACATAAACCGCGATCCCGATGACCGAGACGAGAGTGCCGACAAAAATAATCGCGACCAGCCAGGAAGGGATATGCCCGACGCGGAGCGCGCGATAAAAGGCCGGGATGGTGTTGATCGGTTCGGTCGCGTGCAGGAAAATCTTCATCACCCACGCGATCATGATGAGGATGAAGATGAAAACGTAGTTGCGTTTCAGGCGCCGCCCAACCGCTTCCAGTCTTCCGATCTTGAAGGAGGGCAGGATGAGATCTTCGCAAACCAGTTTCTTCCATTCACCCTGCAGAAGGTGGCGATTTTCCATGATCATCGGGACAAGGAAATGCGCTTCCAGCATCCGCACCCGGGCGCGAAAGGCATCGTAAAAGCGATACCGGCGCGCCTCGATCCAGAGCATGATCCAGACGATCGCGAGATTGAAAAAAAAGATCAGATGAGGCACGCCCGCATTCGAGAACGCGATCGTGATGATGGCCGTGCTGCTCGTCAC
>JBBSLW010000064.1:0-14581 GCA_038233495.1 Chthoniobacterales bacterium
ACCTCCAGATTCGTTAGGCTGACGTTCCCACGCTGTCGCGGCAAACAATCTTCGATCCTGCGGTACTGCTCTTGGGTGATTTCCATCACCACCTATTATCGGCAATTTGAGCAAACGTCAATTAGTGTTAACACGCCCTAGGGCGATGGCGGAGGCGGAGGAGGCGGCGGAGCGCCACCGGGGGCGCCGGCCGGTGCACCACCACCACCGAGGGAACCGGCTTTGACCTTGATCTCGTAGCCCACCTTATCGATGTGAGCGGAGCGGACGCGATCAAGCAGTTTGATGACGTCGCCGTGGAGCGCTTCTTTGTCCCCGCTGATGAAGACCTTCACGTTGGGGTTCTGCTTCTGAAGCTGCATCAGCCTTGGCATGACATCGCCATCGGGCACCACTTGCTCATCGATGTGCACCAGTCCGTCCGCATCCACGCGCAGGCTGGTGAAGTCCTTCTTCTGCGGTGGAGTCGGCTGAGCGACCGCCACTGAGGAGGGAAGATTTACCCGGATTCCCTTCATGTGAACCTGGCTCAGGCTCACCATCATGAAGCTGGCGAGCAGGAAAAACATGATGTCGATTAGGGGGATGATCTCGATCCGGGCGTGTTTCTTCGGAATGGGCGAAGCGACTTTCATGGGAATTTGTCAGGTTAAAGCTGGGCGCCCTGCATCGTGTAGGTAATTGGGACGTAGACTTTGGTGTAGGCACCCGGTTTGCAGCGCCAGCGGCGGAAGGTTTGCATCGAAGTCTGATCCAGAATCGCGCTCCCGGTGCTCTGGGCCACCTGCACATCCGAGACACTGCCGGACGAGTTAAAGATGAGCAAGAACTTCCCGCTGCCAGTCTGCCGCGCGCGACGAGCCTCGTAGGGATAAGTGGGACGCGGAGCGCTCGTCAGGTTGGCCTTGGCCGAGGTGAAGCTAACCGGACCGGACGGCGCAGGACCGGTGGGCCGAGAGGCAGCGACACGCGTCCGGGGCTTCGGCGTCGGCGCGTCCTTCGGGCGAGGCGGAGGAGTGGGTTCCTCGATCGTGAACTCCGTCGGCTCATCGGGTGGGGGCGGTGGCGGTGGCGGTTCCTCTTCCGGCGGCGGAGTCGGCTCCGGCGGCAGCTCGGTGATGACCGCGTCGATCGGCTGCTGCGAGACGAAGCCCGGGTCGACCGGAATTTCTTCTTCCTGGTGCATGCCGGCGAGTGCGACGGCCGCCAGTTCAATCGCGATTGCGCCGGCCAGGGAGGCAAAGATCTGCCATTTCGGCATCCCTGTGTAGTATTGCGGTTTTGCCATGACTTATCGGCCCGATTGATTTGCGATACTGCTCGAGATCGAGGGACTCTTGATCTCGAAAGCAATTTTGTAGTAACCCGACGAACGCACCTGCTCGATCAGGCGGATGATGTCGCCATGATAGGTGTTTTGGTCGCCCCGGATAAAGATCTTGGCGCCCGGGCTGACCTTATGGATGTCAGTCAGCGTCTTATAGACCATGTCGGGCTCCATTTTGGTTTTGTCGAAATAGATTTGCCCATCCGTGTCCACCGAGAGACTCACATATTCACGCTTCGTCTGCGTCTGGCCGCTGACGCCGGTCGGCAGATCGACCTTCATGCCCTTCATGTGCACTTGGCTGATGCTCACCATCATGAAGCTGGCGAGAAGAAAGAACATGATGTCGATCAAGGGGATGATTTCGATCCGCGCTTTCTTGTGCGGGATGGGCGAAGTGAATTCCATTGTCTTCTTTAAGCTGTAGCTTTATTCACGCGGGTTGGTCGAGGTCATTTCCGCTTCGTTTTTCGCTTTCGAGTTGGCTTCCAGCATCACTTCCAGGTTCGTGGCTGCAGTTTGTAATTCGAACTCAAGATTAGACACGCGAGAAGTGAAAAAGTTAAACGGAATTAGCGCGAAAATTGCGATACCGAGACCGCAAGCTGTCGCGATCAGAGCCTCAGAAATACCGCCGGTGACTGCCTGCACGGCCAACTCTTCGTTTCCGAGCGAGCCGAACGATTTCATCAGACCTGTAATGGTACCGAGCAGACCGAGGAGGGGCGCCAGCGTGACCAGCGTATCCATGACGACGAGGAAACGTCCGGCCCGTTTGATTTCGATGCCTGCCGCAACCTGCAAAGCTCCCTGAAGCGAGGCGTGCTGGTGGTTGAGTCCATTCCAGAGCATGCGCAGCACCGGATCACGCGAACCCCGGGCCAGCTTGGAAGCTTCGTTCACATCGCCGGTTTCGATCGCGGTGAACACCTTTTCCACCCGCTTTGGGTCGCGGCGGAAAAAGCGAGCGCCCCACCAGAAGCACCGTTCAATGACGACCATCAACCCGATGATCGAAACGATCAGGATCGGCCACATGATCGGGCCGCCTGCACGGAAATTGGAGATCAGGAAATTCTTCGAAGTCGGCTCCATCGCCGTCGTGGGTGGCTGGACTGCATTCGCGTCCGCAGGAGCTGCAGTCGCAGCCGCAGGTGCCGCCGGAACAGCCGGAGCCGCAGGAGTGGTCGCGACTGCGGCGGGCGAGACGCCCGGCGCCGCCGCCGGATCAGCCACAGTGCCAGGAGCGGCATTCAAATCCGTGGCTCCGGGAATACCCGGGGCAGTGGCATCGGCCGAAGAAGCCGCAGGAGAGGCAACCGGCGAAGCGGCCGGATCCTGAGCGAAGGCGCTGAGCGCCATGGTGAGAGTGCACAGACTAACGATTAGCGTTTTTTTCATATTAGGCAGGTTGATGGTCGACAGAGGAGGTTCCGGCGATGTTTATGCGGTTGTTTATCCCAAAGCAGATGACGGCACGTCGAGCAAAAGTTTTTTCTTTCTCCGCAGCCCTTCATATAGAGTCATCTGTGATTCGGATTCCGTTTTGCGGTGGGATGTAGAGGAAGCGCTGCAAATTGATTCTAGGCAAGACTTTTTTCCAACGCCTCCGCGTTTTTTACCCGGTTCCGCAGCGGCGGCCAGTCTCCCACCGTTGCGATTAATTCGTCTCCCGCCTCGAGCGGGCCGACCCCGGATGGTGTTCCACTTAAAATCAAATCTCCCGGGAGGAGCGTGAGCGATTGGCTCGCAAACGCGATGATCTCCGCGACGGAATAAATCATCTGGCTGGTCCGGGCGCGCTGTTTGGTTTCGCCATTTTGCTGAAGCGAAATCTCCAGGTCCCCGGTCTCGACTTCGCTGTAAACGAAGGGTCCGACCGGGGTGTAGGTGTCGAAGGATTTGCAGCGCGAGAATTGTTTCTCGGCCTTCTGCAGATCGCGATCGCTGATGTCTTCCGCGATCGTGTAACCGAAGACGTGCTCGAGCGCGCGCGACGCGCTCACGTTCTTCGCCGCGCTGCTGATGACGACCGCGAGCTCGATCTCAAAATCAGTCTTGTGCTCCGGAAATGCGATCTCGATCGTGCCTTCATGCGCGAGGAGCGAGCTCGGCGCCTTGAACCAGATGAGCGGCGAACCGATCTCCGTCCGCTGCATTTCTTTAATGTGATCGCGGTAATTGAGGCCGACCGCGATTACCTTGCCGGGCGCGACCGGGACGTCGACCGTCAGTTCGCCTAACGAGACCGTCTGGCCGCTGAATTCGAGGCCGAGCCAGTAGGGTTGGGCGAGCAGGTGCACGTCCTCGCCGCGCACTTCACCGTAGACCGGCGCACCGCGGTGAAGGAATCGGCCAAAGGTGCGCATCGAGCGGGGAGTTTTGGCGCGCTCGATGAAATCGTCAAGCGCGGGCTGCGCGCGGCGGCGCAAAAGAGCGGTCCGCCTAACGAGAAGGCGCGGGCACGATGGCCACGAAATCGCGCACGGTTTTGAATTCGGACTGGGAGAAACTGCGATCTTTTCCGGCGAGCCAGAACGCGCTCGAGGATCCGCCGTCGAGATTCAAGGCACGGACGGTTTTCATTTTTCCCGCGGCGTTTGCGAGGGCGAGGATGCGGCCCAATTGCGCGAGCGAAACCGTGGAGCAGACGCCGAGCGCGGCGCGGCCCGCGCCGTCGACCGCCGCGAAGGTGCGCCGGGCCCGGCGCGTGCCGTTCAGGCCCGCGACCGGCGCGGCGCGGTCCACAAGGAGAGGACCGCACTGCAATGCGGATTTGATTTTCGAGCTCATCGCGAAGCGGCTCGCCCTAACGATATCGACCCGACCCGAACCCGCGCTCAGGACGCCGGTGAGTAGCGGCGCCTTCCGCAGCGGGTTGCGGACACGACCCCCGTCCACGCGCAGGCCGAGCGGCGCATCCTGCGGATCGAAATAACCGCCGTTCACGCCGGCCAGCGCGCCGTTTCGCGCGAGCACTTCCGCGAGGTCGCCGCGCGGCGCGGCCGGTTGATCGATGACTCGAAGGGTCGCGGCCTTGGTCGAAAAAGCGGCCACATGCAGGGTCGCCTGCGCGGCGGTCGCGGAATCTTCCAGCTCGGTTCTCCAATGCTCGACCAGCTCGTTAGGCGAGTTCTCCCGCTGCGTGGAAATGATCTTCCATTTCGCCCGGGCCAGACTCGGCGCGAGAAAAAAACAGAGCGCGAGCGCGCTGATCCGTCGGGTCCGCATTGCTGGATAGGGGCGCGATTTAGCCGCCCGCGCGCAGCACCGCGAAGGTGCGGCTGCCTTTCCGATCGAGGTAAAGCAGAATGCCCCGCACCGGGTCGGCCTTGCTCAGCGCGGCGCGGAAGCTGGCCACGCTCGTCACGGCCTGGCCGTCCACTTCGGTGATCACATCTTCGCGCCGGATATCCTGCGCCGCGGCCAGGCTGTTCTCGGCCACGTCGGTCACGATCACCCCTTGCGGCACACTCAATTTCAAGCGGGCCGCCACCTCCTTGGTCAGCTCCTGCACCTGAAGGCCGAAGCGGTTCGTGTCCTCCTCCCGCGGTGCGGCGGACGGCGCGGGCTGCGCGATCGTCCGGCCGATGTCGTTAGGCAACTCGCCCGTCGTGACCGCGATCTTCATCGTCTGCCCCTTGCGCCAGACCCCGAGCTCGATGTGTTGCCCGACTTTCTTTTTCAAAATCTCGCGCTGCAGCTGCGTGTCGCTCGAGACCGCGGCGCCGTCGATTTGCGTGATCACGTCGAACGGCCGCAGCTCACTCTTGTAGGCTGGCGCGTCGGCTTCGATCGTGCGCACGACCACGCCTTTCTCGATCCCCTTGAACAAATCGCGGATCGCCGAATCGTCGCCGAGCGTCTCGATCCGGATCCCAAGCCAGGGCCGCACAATCTTGTTTCCGGCGATCAGCTGGGTGCCGATGTCGTTCACCAGGTTGCTCGGAATGGCGAAGCCGAGGCCGCGGTTGAGGCCGTTGATGAGCGTGTTCATGCCGACCACTTTGCCGTCGATGTCGCAGAGCGGGCCGCCGCTGTTGCCCGGGTTGATCGAGGTGTCGGTCTGCAAATAATCCGCGATGTTGTAGCCGCCGGTCTCGAGCAATTTGCTCCGGCCTTTCCCGCTGATCACGCCGTAGGTGAAAGTGTAATCGAGCTTGAAGGGCGCGCCGATCGCGAAGGCAAACTGCCCCACCCGGACCGCGTCGCTGTCAGCCATTTGCACGACGGACAGATTAGAAGCCTCGACTTTGATCACCGCGATGTCGGTTTTCTCGTCGGTTCCGACGACTTTGCCGGGGAATTCGCGGCCGTCTTTTAGTTTCACACTCACTTTTTCCGCGCCTTCGACGACGTGGAAGTTGGTGTAGATGAATCCGTCCGGCCTCACGATGAAGCCGGAGCCTTCGCTCTGCACCGGCTCGGGTGTGCGCCGGCCGCCGCGGTTCGGGTCATCCGGGCTTTGGAAAAAGAGATCGTCGAGCGAGGTGTCGTTCGCGTCGGCTTTTTTCGTCACCTCGATGATGACGACACTCGGCGCCACCGTCTCGAAGACGCGGGCAAAGGCGCTGTTGAGCTGGTGCACGACGTCCTTGCCCGGGGCGGCGGCTTCGGCCGGAACAGTGGGCGTGGGCTGCGGCGCAGCCGGGGCAGGGGCCGGTGCCACCTGGGCGGACGCGGTGAATGGTCCGGCCGCGAGGGCGAGAAAGAAAAAAAGACGACGCATAAGTGGCGGTTTTCGACAGGGCGCGCAACGCGGCGTTCAAACAGTAGCGGGAAGCATGCGAGCGGCAAGACAACCTCCGGACACAAATTTTGCTCTGAAAAAAGCGTCCGAATCGGGCAGGCACACGATGAAAAGGTTGAAGTGAACCAGGGAGAACCTCGAGGAACGCGGCGCACTCAAAAGTGCCTGCATTGACACATTAGTTAACCCCCTTAACCTTTTTTATCACCACCAAAATGCTTACTCTGGCCGACGGCAAAAAGGACGGAAAAGAGTTCACTTCCATGGCGCCCGGTTATTTCCCGGATGTCGCGCCGGAACTCTGGAACGATTGGAAATGGCAGCTCAAGAATCGCGTCACCACCCTCGCGCAACTCGAGCAGCACCTCGTGCTTTCCGAAGAAGAGCGCGCCGGCGTCCTGCTCTCGGGCGACAAGCTCGCGCTCGCCGTCACGCCCCATTTTTTCAACCTGATCGAGCGCGATAATCCCGACTGCCCGATCCGACGCCAGGTCATCCCGCGGATCGAGGAAACGTGGGCTTCGCCTTACGACATGGCGGACCCGTGCGGGGAAGACTCGCACATGCCGGTGCCGGGGCTGGTCCATCGTTATCCCGATCGCGTGCTTTTTCTCGTGACTGATCGTTGCGCGGCCTATTGCCGTTATTGCACGAGAAGCCGCGTCGTCAGCGGCGTCGGCGAACAGGAACTGCACACCGAGTTCGAGGCCGCTTTCAAATATTTGGAAGAGCACACCGAAGTGCGCGATGTCCTGCTCTCGGGAGGCGACGCGCTGCTCTTCAGTGATAACAAGCTGGAGAAAATCCTGAGCCGCCTGCGCGCGATCAAGCACATCGAGTTCCTCCGCATCGGCACCCGGGTCCCGATCTTTCTCCCACAGCGGATCACGCCGGAGCTTTGCCAGATGCTGCAAAAATATCATCCGCTCTGGATGAGCATCCACGTCAACCACCCGCGTGAGCTCACGACCGAGGTAAAAGCCGGCCTCGAGATGCTGGCCAACCACGGCGTGCCATTGGGCAACCAAAGCGTCCTCCTCGCCGGTGTGAACGACAACCTCGAGACGATGAAAACTCTCGTGCACAAACTCCTCATGTGCCGGGTGCGCCCCTATTACGTTTACCAGTGCGATCTCATCGACGGCTCGTCGCATCTCCGCGCTTCCGTCGCGAAAGGGCTCGAGATCATCGAAGGCCTGCGCGGTCACACCACCGGCTACGCGGTTCCGCAATTCGTCATCGACGCCCCGGGCGGCGGGGGCAAGGTGCCGATCAACCCCGGCTACGTCCTTTATCACGACAACGAGAAAATTGTGATCCGCAATTACGAAGGCAAAATCTTCGAGTATCCCGAGACCGGGAACGAGAACGTCCAGTTCGCGCCCCAGCGCGAATATCACGACGAGTATCTTTATTCGTAGGGCGAAGTCGCCGGCTCGAGCGGCGTCACCGGACGCCCAAGTCAACGACAGCCTAACGGCGGCGGCCATCGGTCGACTCTGGGAGGGTCGTGTCGCTGGGGAAATTGCGCCGCCGCGGTTCTGCGGCAAAGATATGCCGCATGCCTGATGATACCGCCGCGACCGATCTCCTTTGGTACAAAGACGCGGTCATCTACGAGCTGCATGTCAAAACTTTCCACGACAGCAACGGCGACGGAATCGGGGATTTCCGCGGGCTGATCGAGAAGATCGATTATCTCCAGGAACTGGGCGTGACCGCGGTCTGGTTGCTCCCGTTTTATCCCTCGCCGCTGCGCGATGATGGCTACGACATCGCCGATTATTACGACGTCAATCCGAACTACGGGACGCTCGACGATTTCAAGGCCTTCCTCGCCGCCGCCCACGAGCATGGGTTGCGCGTCATCACCGAGCTGGTCATCAACCACAGTTCGGATCAAAACCCGTGGTTTCAGGCTTCGCGTCGCGCCCCGCCCGGTTCGCCGGAGCGGGAGCTCTACGTCTGGAGCGATTCGCCCGAGAAATACCAGGACGCGCGGATCATCTTCAAGGACTTCGAGACCTCCAACTGGTCGTGGGATCCGGTGGCGAAAGCCTATTACTGGCACCGCTTTTACGCCCACCAGCCCGACTTGAATTTCGACAACCCGGCGGTGCACGAGGAAGTGCGAAAGGTTCTCGATTTCTGGCTCGAGATGGGCGTGGACGGCCTCCGGCTCGATGCCATCCCTTACCTCTACGAGCGCGAGGGGACGAACTGCGAAAATCTCCCTGAGACGCACGTTTACCTGAAGAAATTGCGCGCCCACATGGAGATGAAATTCCCCGGGCGCATGCTCCTGGCCGAGGCCAACCAGTGGCCGGAAGACGCGGTCAAATATTTCGGCGACGGCGACGAGTCGCACATGAATTTCCATTTCCCGCTCATGCCGCGGATGTTCATGGCGCTGCAGATGGAGGACCGGTTTCCGATCATTGACATCCTCGAGCAGACGCCGGCCATTCCCGAGAATTGCCAGTGGGCGATGTTCCTGCGCAACCACGACGAGCTGACGCTCGAGATGGTGACGGATGAGGAGCGCGATTACATGTGGCGCGTTTACGCGACCGACCCGACGGCGCGGATCAATCTCGGTATCCGCCGCCGGCTCGCCCCGCTCCTGGCCAACAGCCGGCGCAAGATCGAGCTGCTCAACATTCTTCTTTTCTCGATGCCGGGCACGCCGGTCCTCTATTACGGCGACGAGATCGGGATGGGCGACAATTTCTACCTCGGCGATCGCAATGGCTGCCGCACCCCGATGCAGTGGAGCAGCGATCGCAATGCCGGTTTTTCCAAGGCCAACCCTCAGCAGCTCTACCTCCCGGTCACGATCGATCCCGAATACAACTTCGAGGCGGTCAACGTGGAGATTCAGCAGAAGAACCTCTCCTCGCTCCTCTGGTGGATGCGGCGGGTCATCGGGATGAGGAAAAATTTCCGCGCCTTTTCGCGCGGCTCGCTTGAGTTCCTCCACCCGGATAATTCCAAGGTGCTCGTCTTCCTCCGGCGATTTGAGGGTGAGACGATCCTAGTCGTGGCGAATCTTTCCCGCTTCTCGCAGGCGGTGGAGATCGATCTCGCGAAGTTCGCCGGGAGCGTGCCGATGGAGGTCTTCAGCCGCAATCTCTTCCCGCCGATCAAGAAGACGCCGTATGTCCTGACGATCGGTCCGCACGGGCATTACTGGTTCGCTTTCCAGTCGCAAAAGCAGAAATCCGCCGCGAAAAAACGCACCCTGCCCACGCTCGACGCCGAGCCGAACCTGGCGGCCTTGCTCAGCAGCGCGTACCGTGCGCGGCTCGAGCGCGAGATTCTGCCGGATTATCTGCGGACCTGCCGGTGGTTTGGCGCGAAGGCGAAAAGCATCCGCGAGATGCGGATCATCGAGCAAATTCCCGTCGCGGAAGACGCTGGCCAGCTCTGGCTCGTGCAGGTCGATTACACCGACGGCGCGCCCGACATTTATTCGCTCCCGATCCAGCTGGAAGCGAACGCCGCCGCCGAGACGCTCGCGCGCCAGACGCCCCAGGCCGTCATCGCCCGGGTGGGCAGGAAGGGTTATCTCTACGACGGGCTTTGGGATCCGGAATTTCGGGCGAAGATTTTTCAGCTAATGGCGAGCGGGACTTCCCTCAAAGGCCGCAACGGCCAGCTCGTGGGCGTCGGGAGCAGCCTGCTCGCGCAGGAGCCTAACGACACCGTGCCGGCCTCGCAGGTCCTGAACGCCGAGCAGAGCAACTCCTCGATGCTTTTCGAGAACCGCTTTTTCCTCAAGCTCTACCGCAAGCTTGAAGACGGGATGAATCCCGACGTGGAGCTGACCCGATTCCTCTCCGAGGACCGGCAGTTTGGCAATGTCCCGTCATTCATCGGCGCGATCGAATATCGCCGGCCGCGGACCGAGCCGACGGTCGTCGCGCTTCTGCAGGCGGCTGCGCCTAACGAAGGCGACGCCTGGGCGCTTACGCTCGATGCGGTCGGCCGCTATTTCGAGCGCGTCCTCGCGATGAAGGGCGAGTTGCAGACGGTCGGAGCCTCCTCCGGGCCGTTGCTCAACGAGCTCTTGGGCGGCATTTATCCCGAGAAGGCGAAATTGATCGGGCAACGCACCGGCGAGATGCACCTCGCGCTCGCGGCCGAGACAACCGACAAACGCTTCGCGCCGGAGCCGTTCAACGCCATGGCGCAGCGCTCCGTTTATCAATCAATGCGCGCCTCGCTCCGGCGGGCCTTCGCACTTTTGCAAAAGAAACTGCCCGATCTGCCGGAAGCCTTTCGCGCCGAAGCCGCGCAGGTCCTGGCCGCCGAACAACAGATCCTGACCGCCGAACAGGAAACGCTCGGGCGGCACGCGACCGCGAGCAAGATTCGCATCCACGGCGATTACCACCTCGGCCAGGCGCTCTACACTGGGAAGGATTTCGTCATTCTCGACTTCGAAGGCGAGCCGGCGCGGCCATTAAGCGAACGGAAATTGAAGCGCTCGGCCCTCCGCGACGTGGCTGGTATGATGCGCTCATTTCAATACGCCGCCTACAGCGCGCTCTGGCAACCCGCGATGCGCACAGAGGATGTGCCGTTCCTCGAACGCTGGGCCGATCTCTGGTATCGCCAAGTGAGCGCAACCTTCCTCGAAAGCTACCTCGCGACTACCGCCGGAGCGAGTTTCCTGCCGAAAACGGAAAGCGATCTCTCGCCTCTTCTCGAAGCCTACCTGCTCGACAAAGCGGTCTACGAAGTTGGCTACGAACTGAATCATCGACCGGATTGGATCGTGATCCCCGTCCGCGGGATTAAACACATTCTGCATCTCACCTAACGACTCATCCAAATGGAATAAGCGACGCGTGCGGGCCTCTCACGACAAATGAAGACGTTTCTCCATGCTCTGACCGCAATCGCGATGTTTGGCGCCACTTCTTTCGCGGCGGAAACGCGTTTCGAGAGCGGTCCGCAGCAGACATCACTGGTCGAGCTTTACACTTCCGAGGGTTGCTCCAGTTGCCCTCCGGCAGAGGCTTGGCTGAGCCGGCAGAAAGAGAATCCGGGCTTGTGGAGAAAGTTCGTGCCGGTGGCCTTCCATGTTGATTACTGGAACCGCCTCGGCTGGCCTGACCGATTCTCCTCGAAAGAATGGACTCTGCGCCAAAGTCGCTACGCATCGCTTTGGGGCAGCGGATCGGTCTACACCCCGGCCGTGGCCGTGAGCGGACGAGAACAGCGCGGCTGGTCCACGAGCAACCTCGCCCAGCCTAACGACAAGCGCGTCGGTCTGCTCAGCGCCCGCACATCCGATGGCAGGAATTTCACGATCGAATTCAAGCCAGAGGAGGCCGATGCAGACAACTGGGAAGCGCACCTCGCGCTCCTCGGTTCGGAAATTTCCACGCAGGTGCGCGGGGGCGAAAATAGTGGCCGCCACCTGAAGCATGATTTTGTTGTGCCTGCTCTCCAAAATGCAGAATTGAAATCCGAAGGCGGCACTGCGCGAGCGCAACTCACTCTTCCTCCGCCGGCCGAATCTGCGCCGCGCCAGGCGGTCGGCGTCTGGGTGACACGGCGCGGCCAACTCGCACCGGCCCAAGCCACCGGTGGATGGTTGCCCTGATGAAATTTCTCTTCCTCATCGCGGTGGTCGGCCTAACGAGCGCGGCTTGCAGCTCGTCGCAGCAAAAGCCGATGGCGGTTAAAGTCCCCGCGCAAGTCGAGAACGGCGTCTACACGCGGCTGCTGCAAAAGTATGTCGATCAGCGAGGGCTGGTCGATTACGCCGGTTGGAAAAGCAACGCCGGCGATTTGCAGGCGCTCAACGAGTATCTGAGCCAGTTCGCCAGATCCGGCGAACAAGCGGGCGGCGAGGAGAGGGCCGCAGGTTTAATCAACGCCTACAACGCTTTCACCCTGCAGTGGATTCTGCAGAACTATCCGACCGAGAGCATCTGGTCGCTCGACGATTCTTTCAGCGCTCGCCGGCATAAAATGTCCGGCGAGAACGTGTCGCTCAACGACATCGAGAAAGGCACCCTCATCCCGCAGATCGGCTGGAAAGATCACGCCGTTTTGGTCTGTGCGGCCCGCAGTTGTCCTCCCCTGCAGCGCAGTGCCTATCGCCCAGAGGGACTGGAAGAACAAATCGCGAGCGCCTATCGACGTTGGCTCGACCGGCCGGATTTGAACGAATACTTTCCAGAAAAAAAGAAGGCCGCGATTTCCAGCATCTTCAAGTGGTACAAGGACGACTTCGAGAAAATCGGAGGCCCGAAAAAAGTCCTGGCCAGATTCGGGCCGCCCAAATTCCACGATTTTCTCGAGGGCGGAAATTACGAGCTCGAATTCAAATCCTACAACTGGGGGCTCAACGACCAAGGCGAGCACGGCCGGCACTACGGCAAGGTGCAGCTTTTCTTCGACAACCTCTTCTAAGCCAGGCGCCCGGGGAGCACCTGTTTTTGACGCCGGCCTGGGCCGGAAAGAGGATGCGCTCCGCGAGGGCGAACGTGCCTGTGGGTTAGCTGCCGATGTCAAAAAGACGCGGTGCCGGTGTCACCTTCGCCGTAAACTTCGCTCAAGTTCGCGGCTGGACCGGCGACAAGGCCGCGGTTGAGCGAAGTGATGGAGGGGCCTAACGACCGCCATTACGGCGAGCTGCTCCTGCATCCGCATTGGGACGTGCCGAGGTCATCCTCAGTTTGAGAAACTTGTCGCCGCGGAGGGACCGCGGTAGTCGCCCCGCGAATCCGCGCGGCCGGACGGAACCTGGGCAGGCGAAAAAGTTCTCGATTCGACCGATCGATTTGCTACAACAGGGATGCGATGAAAGCGTTTCCCGCGTGCGTTTCTCTGTCGCTCGCGGTCTTTTTCGTCGGCCTTGCACTGGCCGACTCGGAGGAGACCCTTCGCTCGCGGATCAAGCGGACTCCGGTGCAATCGAGCAACGTCGTCAGCGTCGGCTACAGCCGGCATCTCCACGCGCTCGAAATCGAGTTCGTTAGGGGCGCGGTTTATCGATTCCTCGATGTCCAGCCACGCCTTTATCGCCAGCTGCTGGCCGCCGATTCCAAAGGGCGCTTCATTGCGGAGAATCTGCGTGGCAAGTACCGCTTTGTCCGGGTTCGGGTGCGGCACGGGGAACCCGCGGAGCCGGGGCAGGTGGCCTCCCGGGAAAGATAAAGAATTTCGTAATTTGAGCGAAAATATTTTTGACGCGCTGCAAATGTCGTTTACTCTACTCGTCCGCCATCAAGCGGGCCCGCAGTAGCGGGATGTTCTTCTCTGGCTCGACGCGAGTCGCCTTTTGTTGGATTCAGCGAACGGGCGGTTTTTGTCGTGGAGCGGAAGCGGAACGGTTGATCTTTGAAAGTGCAATTCTGGATTTCGTCATCACGACGATTTAGTTTTTTGAAATCCAGAAGGTAGAAGTCAGCGAAAATTGAATTGTGCGTTATACGTCGAGTTTCTTTGATTAAAAATTTTCCCAAACCGGTTCTTCGGAGCCGCGAGGGAATCTTAATTTTGAATAAGATCGGACGAACCCGACACCTGCTTACGAGCGGGGAGTCGGTTTAGAATGGTCAGATTTCAGCTCCCTCTTCGTTAGCGAAGAGGGGCGCAAACTTTGTCCGGTATCAGCAATGATGCCG
The DNA here is from genome assembly GCA_038233495.1 of Chthoniobacterales bacterium. Lineage (GTDB taxonomy): Bacteria > Verrucomicrobiota > Verrucomicrobiia > Chthoniobacterales > UBA10450 > Palsa-1392. The sequence continues at coordinate 13,724 of JBBSLW010000064.1, forward strand.
GCTCCAAAATTTTTACGGAGAGTTTGATTCTGGCTCAGAACGAACGCTGGCGGCGTGGATAAGACATGCAAGTCGAACGGGACTTTTCCGAGTAGCAATATTTGGGAAAGTTTAGTGGCGAACGGGTGCGTAACACGTGGGGAATCTGCCGAGAAGTGGGGGATAGCTCGTCGAAAGGCGAATTAATACCGCATATGATCAGGAAAGACATCTTTCCAACATCAAAGCCGGGGCAACCTGGCGCTTCTTGATGACCCCGCGGCCTATCAGCTAGTTGGTGAGGTAACGGCCCACCAAGGCTATGACGGGTAGCTGGTCTGAGAGGACGACCAGTCACACTGGAACTGAGACACGGTCCAGACACCTACGGGTGGCAGCAGTCGAGAATTTTTCACAATGGGGGCAACCCTGATGGAGCGACGCCGCGTGGAGGATGAATGCTTTCGGGTTGTAAACTCCTGTCATTTGAGAACAAGTGTAGCCAAGTAACTACTGGCTACTTGATAGTATCAGAAGAGGAAGAGACGGCTAACTCTGTGCCAGCAGCCGCGGTAATACAGAGGTCTCAAGCGTTGTTCGGATTCATTGGGCGTAAAGGGTGCGTAGGTGGCGCCGTAAGTGGGGTGTGAAATTTCGGAGCTCAACTCCGAAACTGCATTCCATACTGCGGTGCTTGAGGACTGGAGAGGAGACTGGAATTCACGGTGTAGCAGTGAAATGCGTAGAGATCGTGAGGAAGACCAGTGGCGAAGGCGGGTCTCTGGACAGTTCCTGACACTGAGGCACGAAGGCTAGGGGAGCAAACGGGATTAGATACCCCGGTAGTCCTAGCAGTAAACGGTGCACGTTTGGTGTGGG
>JBBSLW010000065.1:0-14571 GCA_038233495.1 Chthoniobacterales bacterium
ACCCAGACCGCGGGATCGGCCGACTGGACCGCGGCCGGCTGCCCCATCTCCATGATCGTGGTTTGCAAAAAACCGAGCGCAATGACATCGCCGCGCACGCCACCCATCACGATGCGATCGCCGACGCTGAAAGTGTTGCCGCGCAGGATAACGATATAGCCGGCAAAAGCGGTCACGACTTTCTGGAGAGCGAAAGCGAGCCCGGCGGTGACCAGCCCGAGCGCGGTCGTCAGGCGGGTCGGATCATCGAACCAGATGGAGAGAATCGTGAGGAGGAGAAGGAGGGCGGTGGCGAGGGAAATGCCTTGCCGCGTCCAAAAGGCGATCCATTCCTTGCTCCGCGGGACGACCAGGTGCGTGATCGTGCGCAGCACCCATCGCACGATCAGAAAGACCGCAATCGAGGCGAGGGTGAGGAGAAGCTTGTGCCCGTTGGCGGCGTTTACGCCAACGAACTTGATCCCAAAAAGCTCGAGCGAGGGACCGACCGGAGAAGCTTGCGCGGCCGCCGCGAGGAGCGGAAGCCCGACCGTCAAACTCCTCGGCCCCTGACGAGCTGGATAACGATGACGATGACCGCGAGGATGACGAGGATGTGGATCGCACCACCGAGCAGATGCAAACCGAGCCAGCCAATCAACCAGAGAACCAAGAGGATAACTGCAATTGTCCAGAGCATGCTTCTTCTTCGACCGCGCCCCATCGTTTGAGCGTAAAAGATTTCGCTCGCTCCCCGGGTGGCGCGGGATTCCCATTGGAAAAGCGGCGTTTTCGGCAACCGTATCGCTGCTTTGAAACTCCCGTTCAGCCTTTTCCTCGCGCTTCGTTACCTCAAACCGAAGCGCACTTTCATTTCCATCATCACGCTCGTTTCCGTCCTCGGGGTGACACTCGGTGTGACCGTTCTCATTCTCGTCATTGCGGTCATGACCGGGTTCGATCGCGAGCTGCGCCAGAAAGTGATCGACTTCGACGCGCACATCCTCGTCACGACGGACGGCGTCCTAACGAACTGGCGCGATCTCACCGTGCAGATCCGCAACGTGCCCGGCGTGGTCGCGACCGCGCCCTACATCCAGGGGCCGGTGATTGTGGAATTCCAGAACCGTCGCCTCGCGCCGATGATCCGCGGGATTGATCCGGCCGAGGAAGAAAAGGTGATTCCGCTGCGCAAACACATCAAGCTGGGCAAGCTCGACCTGGAAGGCGACTCGACCGTGCTCGGGGTCGAGCTGGCGCAGAAACTCGGCGTCACCGTGGGCGACAAGCTAACCGTTTATTCGCCCGGCAACCTCGGCGAGATCCTCGATAAACTAAAAGCCCTCGACCAAATGCAGGGCGAAGAAAAAACGAAAGCGGTCGACAACCTGCGCGAGGTCGTGCTCCCGAAGGAACTGACCGTGACCGGCATTTTCGAGACCGGCCAGTACCTGCACGACTCCGAGTTTCTTCTCGTGCCGGTCTTCATCGGGCAGGAACTCTACGGGCTCGGCGACGCCCTCCATGGCATCACCGTCAAGACGACCAACCCGGACGACGTCGCGCAGGTGAAAGAGCGGATCGAAAAATATCTCAAGCCGCCGCAATACGCGCAGACCTGGATCGAGATGAACAAACAATATTTCGACGCGGTCAGCCTGGAGCGGACGGTGATGGCGTTCCTCCTTTTCTTCATCGTGATCGTGGCCGCGTTCGGGATCATGAACACGCTCATCACCGTGACGGTGCAGAAACGGCGCGAGATCGGGATCATGAAAGCGGTCGGCGCCACGATCGGGCAGATCATGGGCGTCTTTCTTTTCCAGGGCATCGTGGTCGGCGTCTTCGGCACCCTCACCGGGCTCGGTCTCGGCATGACGCTGATCCGGTTCCGGAACGAATTCAGCCGCTGGCTCGCCGGCACCCTGCACATCGAAATTTTCCCGCGCTCGGTTTATCAGTTCTCGGAAATTCCGGCCCAGGTGATCCCGGGCGATGTCGTCCGGATTTGTATCGCGGCCTTCATCATCTGTTCGTTAGCCGCGCTCATCCCGGCCTATTTTGCGGCCCGGGTCGACCCGGTGAAAGCCTTGCGTTACGAATAGCGGTTCGTGAAAACTTTTGCGTCCCGCTTCCTTCTCGTCCTCCTCCTCGTCCTCGCGAACGTCGCGCGCGCCCACGATTGGCTGACCCTGAAGGATTGCCGTTACCTTCCAAACGCATCGAACGACGGCGATAGCTTCCACGTCCGGGCCGCGGGCAAGGAATACATCTTTCGTCTCTATTTTGTCGACACGCCCGAGACCGACACGAGCATCCCGGCGCGAGTCAGGGAACAGGCGAAATACTTTTCCGCGACCATCCAGCAGACGCTGCAAGTGGGGCTCGAAGCGGAGCTTTTCACGCGGCAGAAACTGGCGCGTCCCTTCGCCGTCCGCACCTGCCTGCAGGACGCGCGCGGGCGGAGCCAGTTGCCGCGCTACTTCGCCTTCGTGCAAACCGAGAGCGCGGACCTAGGGGAAGCGCTCGTCGCCAATGGCCTCGCCCGCGTCTATGGCGCCGCCTCGGAAGCGCCCGGCATGAACACGCCCGAAATCGAGTGGCGCAAACTCGAGCAACTCGAGCGCGCGGCGAAAGAACAAAAAGTCGGCGGCTGGGGCCTGGGGAGCGGGCGTTTGAATACCCGCAGCGCGACCCAGCCGGGATCGAGCACCCATTCCTTCGACGCATTTTTCCATCCCCACGCCACACGGGCGGCCCGCACCAGGTCGTTAGGCGGAAAGCTCGACCTGAACACCGCCAGCCTCGAAGCACTCCAGGACATCCCCGGCATCGGCATCGTCCTTGCGAAACGGATCGTCGCCGCGCGCCCTTTCGGGAGGGCCGACGACCTGCGCAAAGTGAAAGGCGTCGGCGCGAAACGGTTCGCCGAGCTGCGGCCTTATTTCGAATAGCGCCGCGTTCGCAGCGCGATCGATCTCTCCATTTGCGGGATCATCTTTCGCCGGGTCGCGCGTTCGCCCGAGCTCGTCCAGGTCGGCGCGCTCGCCTGGTGTTTCCTCGTCGGCGAGCTGGGCGAGCGGCTCCACCTCTCGCGCGAAATGGGCGCCCTCATCGCCGGCGTTGCGCTTTCCACTTTTCCCTACGCCCTCGACGTGACCGCGAAGGTGACGAGCCTGCGCGACTTCTTCGTCACGCTCTTTTTCGTCGGGCTCGGGATGCAGATTCCGATGCCGACGCCGATTCTGCTCGGCTGGGCGCTCGTCTTCGCGGCCTTCGTCATGGTGAGCAGGTTCCTACTCACTTTTGCGTCGCTCTATCTGCTGCGGCAGGGATTGCGCACCAGCATCGTGCCGGCGCTGAACCTCGGGCAGGTGAGCGAATTTTCCCTCGTCATCCTCGCGCTCGGCGCGCAGGTTCACCATCTCGCGAATCCGGCCACGAGCGGCCTGGTCGCGCTCGCCTTTACCTTGCTCGCGGCGGTTTCCACTTTTGCGATGTCGAAATCCGACGCGATCGCGCGCCGGATGATCCCGTGGCTGAAAGCGCGCGGGCTGCGCGATCTCGATTACGTGAGCGACGATGCGCACGCCGAGGGCGGCCACGGACACGGCAAGGCGCGGATTGTTTTCCTCGGTTTCTTCCGCACCGCCAGCTCGCTCCTCGAGGAGATGCAACGGCACGCGCCCGACCTGATCGGCGACACCGTGGTGGTCGATTTCCGTCTACGCCCCCGCCGACGACGAGCCGTTCGGCCTTCCTCGCTCAGGCCGGTGGCGCGGGAAGGATTGCTCGCGCGCAAGATGCGCGTGATCTATGGCGACATCAGCCAGCGCGACACCCTAGTCCATGCCGGGACTGCGCCGTCCGCGCGCCCCGTCCTACAACCGGTGGAAGCACTCATGGCCCTGCGCGGCATTCAAATCATCGCCGTCAGCTTGCAGATCAGCGAGCTGGGCGCCCTGCGCCGCTTTGCGCATCCGCGCCAATTCATGGCCTACCTAGGCCTGGTGAGCAGTGAGAACAGCACCGGATCGCCCCGTCGCCAGGAAGCCATCAGGACGCCCGTCGCTCCCTGGATTATCCTTTGACTTCGTCTCCTGCGTTGGTTGTGAAGTGGGCACTGGCGAGTTACAGTAAGGGACTGCGTCTTGGGCTTCCTGATTGTCCTCGGCAAAGAGTGGCAAACTAATGCGGAAAATTGTCCCGCGCCCGACCTGGGTGTCGATCTGGAGGGTGCCTTGGTGACGCTTCACGATTCCGAAAACCATGGCCAGCCCTAGTCCTGTGCCTTTGTCGCCTTTCGTGGAGAAGAAGGGATTTAGGCATCGGTTTCGGACGTCGAGGGTCATCCCGGAGCCGTTGTCTGCCACCTCGATGATCGCCTCCCGGTTAGCCGTCCGGGTGCGAACTGTAATCTTTCCCCCCTGAGGCATCGCGTCCACGGCGTTGAAGATCAAATTCGTGAGGATCTCACGTAACTCCGACGGGTTACCGACCACTGCGGACACCGGCTGCAGCTCGGTGGCGACGAAGATGGAAGCCTCGTTAGCCAGGAGAGATTTTTTCCACTTAGGTTGGGTGGAAAGAACGGCTTGTTCCGCGATAAGATTCAGATCTACCGCAACGAACAAATCGGCTGTATCACGCGGCCGATAGAAATCGCGTAACCTGCTCACCACTTCGGCGGCATCGCGGCCCGCCCGGTTGATTATCTCCAGGTACTCCCGCGCCGTGGTCTTATCGTCCAGGACCCGACCTTCCTCACGGATAAGAGTATCGCTGTAACCGATGATGGTCATCAGCGCATTGCTAAAGTCGTGCACGACACCGCCAGCCATCTCGGCGAATGCACTGAGCCGTTCCTGTTGCACCATCTGGCGTTGTGCGGTTTGGAGATCTTCGAGTGCTTGTCCTAACTCTCGGGTGCGTTCCTGAACGCGATCTTCCAGCTCCCGGTTTTGGCGTTCGATTTCTGAGCGGAGAAAACGCGCTTCCAGGATATTGCGAAGCCGCATATTCAACTCCGCAGGATCAAACGGTTTCGCGAGCAAGTCCGTTGCCCCCGCGGCGAGGGCGCGGCGCTTGTTCGCGGCGGTGGCGTCGCCGGTGATGACGAGCACGGGCACCCGATCCTCGGGGGGTAGCTTTTTCCGCATCTGCTCCATCAATTGGAAGCCATCGAGGTGCGGCATGGCGAGGTCGAGAAGGATCAGGTCGGGATGCAATGACTCTATCCGCTCGAAGAGCAGAGCCGGATCATTGATCGCGCTCAGATTGGAATAGCCAAGCCGATTCAAGAAGTTAGTCACGAGGCAGGTACTTGCGACCTGGTCGTCTACCATCAGGATTCGCGCTTGCTGAAGCTGGACCAGGTCCACAGGCGGGGAGCGGGAGCTAGGTTAAGTGGAGGAGAGAGGCCATTTTTCGCACTGAGCTGAGCAGCATTTCTGGCAACACTGGTTTCGCGAGGTAGGATTGACCGCCGCACTGCATTTCCTGGTGGCCTGCTTCAGCTTTGCTCACTAAGCCGGTCAGGAATAGGACAGGCACATCGCAGAGCTGAGGATCGTTTTTCGCCTCGCGCGCGAGCTCCCCGCCATCCTTGTTCGGCATATCGACGTCGAAGAGCATGATCTGAGGCTTGAATCGGCGCGCGACACTAATCGCGCGCATGGAGTCATTCTCGGTCAGCACTTCATACTCTCCGCTGTTTTCGAGAATCATCCCGGTGAGCCGCGAGAGATTCGGGTCGTCGTCGACCACTAGAACACGGGTTTTAACCATGCCTTGGTAAGAGCAATACGCGGACGTGGACTGGCCGCGGTCAATACGTAGTCGTCCCTCGGTTATTTCGTCAGGTTAAGCCGCTGATGTTTCGCTCGAGATCGGTGGAACAGAGCTGACTTCTTGAGGGAGAGCGAGTCGGTTTGGGAAATCTCCCGGTAGTGTGAGATGGTGTGCCTGTTCTGATGCATGAATTCCTCGCGGCGCACCGCAATGAATTGATTGCTCGATGCAAACTCAAAGTTGCGCAGCGATCGGCACCGAAGGCAACGTCAGACGAGTTGGAGCATGGCATCCCGTTGTTTCTGGAACAGACCTCGGAGCCGATGCGCGCAGTCGAAAAGATATTTTGGGGCCCTCTGGCGGCGGAGATAGCAGTCTCTTTGAAATGGGAGAAGCGGCCGCCAAGCAAAGCACGGCCGCCCGCCGCATTTATCCTCTACGTCGATCAGAATACGGTCCGCCACGGCATAGGCATTCAACGTTACGTCCGTCCGATCGTGGTTAAACTTGAAGGCGTTCTGGAGCATCTTACCCACCGCGGAGGAGAGCAAATCGCGATCGGCATCAACGGCGAGGCGGGAGTCGACCGCTGCAACCTTAGCCCGCATTCCTTGACGGCGCTTCGAGCGAAGCGGCCACCTTGATCTCGCCGATGAAATTCGAAAGCGAGAATAAGCGGTTTGCATCGCTCGCGCTGACCACGATCAAGACCGGCAATATCGGCGTCAATGGTGCAACCGGCGCGGTGCTGGATCGAAGCCTGGTTGGCCTGCGGCGATAAAAGTTGTGATCGTCTCGAAGCGTGCGACTTAAGGAGGGGGCCACCGGGTCTGCCGCCCCTCCTTCGGGCATGAATCCCAAACGAAAATCCTCGGCGTCTGATGGCGCGGGGAATGTCATCGCGTCGGCTGATGTGCTGATGGAGCCCCCGCCGGTTTCGGCGGGGAAGTTTGCAACCGCGCGGGAGAACCTTACCCTCTACCGGCTCTTCTTTCAGAGCAACCCCATGCCGGCGTGGGTATTCGACGAAGTATCGCTGCGCTTCCTCGCGGTGAACGACGCGGCGATCCGATGTTACGGGTATTCCCGGGAAGAGTTCCTCGCGATGACGGTGAAGGATATTCGCCCCCCCGAAGAGATTCCCGCGTTCCTGGAATATCTCGCGGCCGGTGCGGCGGGCCGGCCAGAACCGAGGCGGATCTGGAAGCATTGCACCAGTAAGAACGAAACGCTTCTCGTCGAAACCCTCACACAACCAGTGGTGCTGGGCAAAAGGCCCGCCTGCCTCGTGCTCGCAAACGATGTGACCGAGCGGAAACGAACGGAGGATCGCCTGCGCCGCAGTGAGCAAAGCCTGGCGAATGCGCAACGGATCGCGCGCATCGGAAACTGGGATTGGGACATCGCCGCGGACGAGCTCTACTGGTCCGAGCAAGTCTTCCAATTGTTTGGGGTAAAGCGGGCGGACTTCGGCGCTCGTTACGACGCTTTCCTCCAAGCCGTCCATCCGGACGACCGGGAGCGGGTACATGACGTTCTCGAAAGCGCTTTAGCCGGATCTGCGCTTTATGACGTAAAGCATCGGGTCCTGCTCCCGGATGGGTCGATTCGGCTGTTGCACGAGCTGGGTGAGGTCACGCGCGACGACGATGGAAAACCAATCCGAATGACGGGCACTGTCCAGGACATTACCGAAACGCAACTCGCAGAACAGGGGCTGCGTGAAAGTGAGGCGCGGCTGAATGAGGCGCAGCACACTGCGCAAATCGGAAGCTGGCTTTACCAGCCCGATGGGACGCTGACGTGGTCCGATGCGATGTATGAATTATACCGGATGCCCCGTGACGTTCCGCCGACGCACGAGGCAATCCTGGCCGCGATTCACCCGGACGATCGAGCAAGTCGCGACCAGGCCGCGCTCGTGCGCACTCTCGAGTCGGACGTGACCGCGTTTGAGCTCGATTACCGAGTGATCTGGCCGGATGGGCAGGTTCGGCATCTCTGCTCGAAGGCGACGTTGAATCGCGATGCGGCTGGGAAGCTGATCGAAGCGGTGGGGACAGTCCAGGACGTCACCGACCGGGTGAAATCTGAGAGCGACCGAGCTCAGCTCGCAGCAATCGTCGCGTCTTCCGATGCTTGCATCATCAGTTTTTCCACAGCCGGTACGATCTTGAGCTGGAACAAAGGAGCAGAGCTGCAATACGGCTACAGCGCGGCTGAAGTCATTGGGAAATCGATCGACTTGCTGTATCCACCGGAGCGGCTCCACGAGCGAGACTCTCTGCTCGAGAGCCTGAAGGCCGGCACATCGATCATGTCCGTCGAAGCCACTCGGGTGCGGAAGGATGGGACGCGCCTTGAGATTTCGGGTTCCTTTTCACCTATCCTCAACGCGCGCGGCGAGGTCACGGGCGGCGCCACCGTCTCGCATGATATTTCGGTGCGGAAAAAGATTGAGCGGCAGCTCCGCCGCAGCGAGAGCAGCATGGCGGCCGCGCAACGGATCGCGCATTTCGGCAGTTGGGAAACGGACCTGTCCACGATGGCGGTGACATGGTCGGCCGAGACCTATCGCATCTTTGGATTGGCGGCAGAGACTGGCATGACGCACGAGATGTTTTTGCAATTGGTGCATCCCGACGACCGCCAAAAAGTCACGGCGGCGTTTGTGGAGTTCCGTCGGGGCCACGTGGATTTTCGCGCCATCGCGCATCGGCTTTTGCTGCCTGATGGCCGGCTCAAATTTGTGGAAGCGCGCTGGCAGGTCACGCGGGACGCGGATGGGATGCCGCGGCGCGCGACCGGGACCTGCCATGACGTGACCGAGGAAGAAACGGCTGCAGCATCTCTGCGGGCCACGATCGAGTCGGCTCTGGATTGCATCGTGACGATCAACGAGGCCGGCATAATCTTGGAATTCAACCCCGCAGCGGAGCGGACTTTTGGCTTGTCTCGCGCCGACGCGATCAATCAGCCGCTCGCGACCACGATCATCCCTCCGCGGTATCGCGAAGCGCACTTGCGGGGGATGGCTGCGTTCACGGCGAGCGAACGAACGGTCATCACCGGGAAACGCATTGAGGTCGCTGGGCTGCGCGCCGATGGGACTGAATTTCCGATGGAGTTGACGGTGAGTCGGATCGGCGATGGTAGACCCGCCATGTTTACCGCTTTCATGCGGGATATCACCGAGCGGGTTAGCGCGGAGGGAAAACTGCGGTCGCAGGAGGAACAATATCGCAGCCTGTTCAAGGACAATCCGAGCGCCATGTGGGTCCATGAACTGAAGAGTGAACGCCTGGTCGCCGTAAACGATGCGGCGATGGTGCAGTACGGCTATTCCCGGGACGAAATGGCGGGCTTAACTCTAGTCGACGTTTGGCCCGATGTAGTAGGCGAGGACCTCGCGGCCCAGGTGAAGAGGCATGGCGCCCCCTCCGGTTACTCGGGAACGGTCCAACATCGCCGGAAGGATGGGAGTAGCATGACCGTCGAGGTTTATTGCACTCCGATCACCTATAACGGCATCGAAGCGCGGATGGCCGTTTTGTTCGACATTACCGAACGCGAACGCGCGGAAGCGCAGAGGCGGCTGCAGGCGAGCATGATCGATCTGGCGCATGACGCCATCGTGCTGCGGGATCTGGATAATCGGGTGGAGCTGTGGAATCGCGGAGCCGAAAACCTCTACGGTTGGACAGCGGAAGAGGTGAAGGGCCGCCGACTCGAAGATTTTCTTTATCCTGACCTGGAGCTACTCCTGATCGCGAAGCAGAACGTGCTGCGCCACGGAGAATGGACGGGAGAGCTAAAGCACCTTTGCAAGGACGGACGGTCGGTCACCGTGAGAAGTCGATGGACGTTGTTGGAAAGCGATGCGGGTAAACCGCGGTCGATCTTAGCGATCAATACCGACATCACGGAACAGAAGCTGCTGGAAACTCAATTCATGCGCGCACAACGGCTGGAAAGCATCGGCACGCTCGCGAGCGGGGTGGCGCATGATCTCAATAACATCCTCTCGCCGATTCTCATGTCCGTGCCGCTCTTGCGGACGCCGCTTTCCGACGAGGGCCGCGAGAAGATCTTGTCCCTCGTCGAACAGAGTGCGGAACGCGGCGCAGCGGTTGTGAAACAAGTTCTCACCTTTGCGCGCGGCGCGGATGGCGAGAAAGTCCTCGTCCAGCCAGCGTATCTGGTCAAAGAAATCGCCCAGATCGCCGAGGGAACTTTTCCAAATAACATCACCGTCCGCAGCCATTGCGCGGACGACCTTTGGCTGATCAGCGGCGACGCGACGGAGCTGCACCAGGTTCTGCTCAATCTTTGCGTCAACGCGCGTGACGCGATGCCGGAAGGCGGCAGCCTATCGATCAAGGCCGAGAACTTCGAGATCGATGCACATTACGCGAGCATGATGCCCGGCGCGCAGGCGGGGCCGCATGTGCGGCTGACCGTGAGCGACACCGGCACCGGCATTCCGCCGCTGGTCATCGAGAAAATTTTCGACCCTTTTTTTACCACCAAACAAGAGGGCAAAGGGACGGGGCTTGGGTTATCGACTGCGCTCGGCATCGTCAAAGACCACGGCGGAGTGCTCAATGTGGACAGTACGGCCAAAGGCACGACGTTCCACGTTTTTCTCCCGGCGGCGCCGGGCGCGCATCAAGCCAGCGCGGCTGCCGATCCCGCCGATCTGCCGCGCGGCCAAGGCGAAACGATCCTGATTGTCGACGAGGAATCGGCAATCCGCGACATCGCGCAGGCACTGCTCGCGCACAGCGGTTACATCGTCCTGACCGCGGACGACGGACCGGCGGCACTAGCGATTTTCGCCCGGCGCAGCGCGGAAATCCGTCTGGTCATGACAGATTTCGCGATGCCTTTGATGAGCGGCATGACGCTGGCACGCGCGCTGCGGAAAATGGACGCCTCGACAAAAATCGTCATCTCCACCGGGCGGGATGAAGATTGCAATTCGGCGGAAGCGAAGAGCATCGGCATTGAAGCGACGCTGGCCAAGCCTTACACTCAGGAAAAGCTGTTGCGCACGCTGGACCGGTTGCTGCACGCGACGGTGCCGGGTACTCCATGAGTTCTTCGGGGATGGCTTTCGACCCGGTGGTGGAAGCGAAGACGGGAGAAACGACGGGAAGGCAATTCTGGCCGGATTACATGGATCTTCGCGCCGGGATTGTGATTTTCGCGATCCTCGTGATTGGGATCAACACACTCGTGGTTCTGCACAATGGCAGAACTCAAGTGCGGGAGGCCATCGAGAGCGCCGTCACTCAGAATGCGAACATCGCGGAAGCCTTTCAACAATATGTCGAACGCATTCTCGCGCATGCCGAGGTCGTCGCGACTCTGCTGCAAAAGGAATATGCGGCACGCGGGGTCGGGATCGACCTGTCCAAAATGCAAGCGGAGGGGGGGATCGATCCGAGAATTTACGCCGCGGCTGGCATCCTGGATGAGCGAGGCGAAGTAGTCGCCTGGAGCGGCCCGCCCTTGGCGCAAAGCCTGTTGGAGATGCTTCGCCTCGAAGCATTCCCGATCCATTCTCCGCGCGATCTCCGGAAGATCTTTGTCGGCCAACCTCTAGGCATCTCGGGTTCGAGGGTCCCGTTCGTCCCGCTGACGCGGCGCCTCAATCAAGCGGACGGCAGCTTCGGAGGAGTCGCTGTGCTCTTGGTGAATGCGCGCTATCTCACCGATTTTGTCGTTAGTCGGCGACGCGACGACACCATGCTCGCGGTCGTGGGAGCGGACCGGATCCTGCGTGCGCGTCGAGTGGGGCAAGCCGTCTCCTCGGGCGATAATCTGCAAACGAGCGCGCTGTTTGCGGCACTGGCTCGGCAAGATTCCGGGAACCTTGTCTTCGAGAGTTCATATGATGGAGTAAGACGGCTCTTCAGTTTTCGCGCCCTCCCGAATTACCCGTTGATCGTGACCGCCGGGGTTTCGGAAGAACGCATCCTCGCGTCAGCCCTTCACCGCAAAAAATGGATGCACGTTAGGAGTGCTATTCTAACCGGCATCATCACTCTGCTGACCGTGGTTTTGCTTCGAGCGTTAACGCGGCGCAAGCGGGCTCTTTCCGAGTTGCAAGTAAGTGAAGCGGCCTTGCGTGCGCGAGAGGGGGAGTTGCGAACCCTGACGGAATCCATGCCGCAGATCGTTTGGACTTCAGTGCCGGAAGGGCCGAGCTTTTTTAATCAACGCTGGACGGATTATACGGGGATGAGTCTCGCGGCCTCGCAAAAGAACGGGTGGACGGCGGCCTTGCATCCGGACGATGCCTTAAAGGTGTCGGAACGCTGGCGGCACGCGATGGCGCACGGCGATCTGTTTGAAATGGAATTCCGGTTGCGCCGCGCCGATGGAGCGTACCGCTGGATGCTCGGACGAGCGTTACCAATTACAGACGGGACCGGCCGAATCACGAAATGGTTTGGCACTTCGACGGATATCGACGGCCAGATGGCGGCGCAAATCCGCGTGCGCGAGCAGGCCGAGCTGCTAAACCTCACCGACGACGCGATTATCGTGCGCGACCTGGATGACACGGTTCGGTTCTGGAATCGCGGCGCGCAAAAGCTCTACGGGTGGAGCGAGGACGAGGTCATGGGACGGAAGATCTGCGACTTCGCGTATGTGGACACCGCCGTGTTTCCAGCTGCTAAAGCCACATTAGCGGAACACGGGCAATGGTCCGGCGAGTTGCAGCATCTGCGGCGAAATGGCGAGAGCGTGACCGTAAACAGCCGCTGGACGACCGTGCCCGCTCGGGATGGCGTGCCCGCCTCGGTCCTCGTCGTGGACACCGACATCACCGAGCAAAAACGATTCGAGCAGCAAATCCTCCGCACCCAACGACTCGAGAGCATCGGCACGCTCGCCAGCGGTGTCGCGCATGACCTGAACAACGTGCTCTCGCCGGTGCTGATGGCGGCGCCGTTGTTGCGCGATGAGATGTCCCCGGAAAAGCGCGATCGGCTCGTCTCATTGATCGAACAAAGCGCCGAACGCGGCGCTGAAATCGTTAAGCAAGTCCTGACCTTCGCGCACGGCGCCGATGGCGAACGCGTGCTGCTCCAGCCGGTTCATCTCCTGACTGATATCGGCAGGATGATCGAAGAGACTTTCCCGAAATCGATCACCCTCCAGCTCCGCTATCCGGAAGATGTTTGGTTACTCGAAGCCGATTCCACCCAGCTCCATCAGGTCCTCTTGAATCTCTGCGTCAACGCGCGCGACGCCATGCGCGACGGGGGCAGTCTTTCTCTTTCCGCCGCCAACTTCGACGTCGACGAGAACTACGCCGCGACCACCGTCGGGCTCAAGGCCGGTCCTTACGTCGTCCTGGAAGTGGCCGATACCGGCAGTGGTATCCCACAGGAGATCATCGAAAAAATTTATGATCCATTCTTCACCACGAAGGGTGTCGGAAAAGGGATCGGCCTTGGGCTTTCCACCGTGCTCGGAATTGTGCGGAGCCATGGCGGCGTCCTAAATGTCCAAAGCACAACGCAAGGAACGACCTTCCGCGTTTTTCTGCCGGCATCCGGACAAAATGATGCGGAGTCGCTCACCGCGGCAGCGGGCGCTTCACTTCCGCAGGGCCGCGGCGAAATGATCTTGGTCGTGGATGACGAGTCTGCCGTTCGCGAGATCGCAGAGACCGTCCTCCTTCGCAATGGGTATGACGTTCTCCTGGCTGATGACGGACCGGCGGCGCTTTCCATTTTCGCCACGCGTGCTCCTGAGATCGCTCTCGTCCTGACGGACCTGGCGATGCCGATCATGGACGGGCTCAGTCTGGCGCGGACTCTGCGCAAAATGGAATCGGAAGTCCAAATCGTCATTTCCACAGGCCAGGAGGACGATCTTTCTAGCGGCGAACTAAATCAGATCGGTATCCTCGCTACCCTTCCAAAGCCTTACAATCAAAGGGTGTTGCTGGAGTTCCTGGATGGGATTCTGCACCCGGCAAAATAACAAAATGAAAACGTTAAGGATACTAATCGCCGATGATCACGAGGTCGTGCGGGAAGGAGCGCGCATGCTCATCGAGTCTGAGGCCGGCTGGGCGGTCTGTGGCGTCGCTGAGAACGGACGCGAGGCCCTCGAGCGCGCGCGGGAACTCGAGCCCGATATCATCGTCCTCGATCTGAACATGCCGGAGCTCAGCGGGGTCGACGCGGTGCGTCAGCTCAAGCGGGCGGTGCCCGCCTGCGAGATTCTTGTCTTCAGCGCGCACCGTTCCGAAGACGTGGTGGAGCAAGTCTTCGACGCCGGTGCCAAGAGCTACATTCAAAAGGTCGATGCAGGCCGGGATTTGATCAGCGCCATCCGCTCCCTCGCGGAACATAAGCCTTACTTCACCCCGGATATATCCGACATCGTCTTTCGGAGGTTCCTGCATAAGAATGGCGGCAAAACGGATGGTCCAAAGCACGACCTGACGGCGCGCGAACGGGAAATCCTTCGTCTCCTCGCGGAAGGCCAGAGCAACAAAGATGTGGCCACGACCCTAGGAATCAGTGTCCGCACCGCAGAGACGCATCGCGCGGCGTTGATGCACAAGCTAAACTTGGATTCTATCGCCTCCCTCGTGCGCTACGCGATTCGTAACCAAATCATCGAAGCGTGAACCACGGAGCACCTCCTCGAACGCGGTCTACGTAGAGATCGCGCTTCGTTCTGCGTAGCGACTGGTCCCCCCACGGCATGGGCAGAGCTATTATGAGAGTAGCTTCAGCGCAACCTCATGAATCTCATAGAGTTCAAACCCGA